>JAKSBN010000273.1 GCA_022361175.1 Pseudomonadota bacterium
CACCCTGCTGCTGCAGCACCAGGAACTCGGCATCCGTCGAGACCGCGATCTGGCCGTGCTGAACCACGAAGGAGGCGCCGCCCACCAGCTCGCCCCGCTCGATGGCCTGGCTGCGGAAGACCAGCTCGCCCCCGAACCCGCTGACGATCAGCAGGTGGAGCTGGCCGTCGCGCTCCAGCAGCACGTAGAGCTCTTCCTCCAGCCACTGCACGTCGAGCGGCTCGCCTTCGCGCTCGCCCGTGGCCAGGGCCACGGCCGGGAAGCCGATCGGCTGGCCCAGATCGTCGGACTGGAGGTCGAAGAAGCGGATGAAGCCGGTGCCCAAGTCGTCCGCCACGGCCGCCGCCAGCACCAAGCGCTCGCGGTCGACGGCCACGTCGGTCACCCGGTGGCCGGGGATCGACTGGGTGCGGACGACCACCGGGGCCCCGGTGTCGTCGATGTCGACTTCCAGGAGCCCCTGCGTCCCGGCCGCCAGATCGGCGCCGTCGTCCACCACGGCCAGGCCGGTCACCGGTGCCTCGGTGCGCAGCTGCGAGAGCCGCACCGGCCGGTCGCCGATGCCCACGTCGTAGATCTCGAGCCCGCTCCGCATCAGGAAGCGGTTGTCGCGCGTCGGGTTGCTGCCCGCCTTCACGCCCACGAAGAGCTCGTCGCCGCGGCGCTCGGCGGCCCCCACCACCATGGGCGGGTAGTTGGGCAGCTCGATGCCGCGTCCGCCTTCCAGACGATAGGAGAAGTTCCCGACGAAGACTTCGCGACCGCCGGTCTCGAGCCACACCTGGTACAGGCCTCGCGTCTGGACGCCCGGCACTCGGAAGCGGAACTCGGACAGCGTCACCACGTCGTCTTCCAGGTCGGGCAGCAGGACTCCGGGCGCGATCTCCTCCGTGCGGATGTCGTCGCCGCCGCCGAACGGCCGGAAGATCACGCGGGCGCCGGGCAGGATCACGTCGTCGCTGGCCGTGATGCTGGTGCGGTGTCCGCCCTCGATGGTGGCGCTGTCGCGCGAAAGCGTGAAGGTGGCCACGTCCAGCTCTTCGCCGATGACCAGAGCGCCGGGGAACAGCGCGGAGAGCTCGCCGTCCTGCACCTTGATGTCGTGCTCGCCCACATCCAGCGGCAGCGCCATGTCCAGGGCCGCCGTGGAGATGCGCAGGGTCTGGGCGTCGATCCGCTCGTAGACTCCGGGCTCGACCGCGAACTGGTCCACGAAGACCTGCAGCTCGTCGCTGTCGCGGAAGCCGTCGCCGCGGATGAAGATGTCCTCGTTGACGCCGCGGTGGTAGGCGCCGCCCTCGACCTCCCGGATCACGGGCTGCAGCGCCACGTCGGCCGCTGCGCGCAGGCGCACGGAGTACGGGCGCCAGAGCTCGCCGCCGCGCGTGTTGCGGATGCCGTCGATCGCGATTCGGTACTCGGCCCCGCCCTCGCGGTCGAACGCGATCTCGTACGTGCGCGCCGCCCCTTCGGCCAGATCCACCGGTGTGACGGTGGCGGGAACCGCAGCCCCGGTGTCGAGCCGGGTCACGGAAACGGCCGTCCCCGTGATGGAGACCTCGGTGATGGGCTCGTTGAAGGTGACGGCGAACGGCTCACCGGCCGCGATGGCCTCGCCCTCGACGCGCGAGCTCTGGGTCACCACCGACTGCGGCAGGTCGAAGACACCGATGCCCCCCGTCCGCCGAGCGGCGACGATGCGCCCGCGGAAGACGTCCAGCGCTTCGACGGATTCGGTGTTGCCCGCCGACACGACCTGCGGCGCCAGCGGCTCGGCGAGGTCCAGGACGACGATGCCGCCCTGCTGCGACGCCAGGAACGCCAGGTTGCCGAACAGGTGGATGCGAGAGACGTCCCCGCCCTGGGGCTGCAGATCGGCCTCCACCGTGAATCGCGTGCGCTCCTCCGGGCGGTTGCGATCGAAGATCGTGAGGCCCGCGCCGCCGAGCGCCACCAGCACGTGGTCGCCGAAGAGGGCGACGTCGCGCACGTTGCCCTCCACCGGGAACTGCTGGGTCAGCACCGGGTCGAGCACGTTCGTCGCGTAGAGAACGCCTTCGTCCTCGTCGTCCGGGAAGCGGTAGCTCACCGGCCGGTAGACGTTGCACGGCTTGCCGGTGTTGTAGCCGATGCCGGAGTTGACCCCGCCGCTGTAGACCCAGTCGCCCCGGCGCTCGATGGCCAGGGAGCCGCGAGCGTCGGGCACTTCGCCCGTGAAGACCGGATCGAGCGGATCGCTGTAGTTGACGCGCACCACCCGGCCCAGGCTCTGCTCCTCGCCCGGCTTCGTCGAGCACGGGGCGTTGCCCGCCTGGCCCGGGAAGTCGCTGCGGGTCGCGAAGACCGTGTTGCCCAGCTTCAAGAGGTCGATCACGCCCCGGGCCGGCTGGTCGTTCAAGACCTCCGACAAGAGCTGCAGACCGTTCTGGTCGTCCAGGTTGAGGCGCGCAATGCCGCCGGTGCCGTTGGCCACGTAGAGCCGCCGGCGCTCCACGTCGTCCTCGACCTCCGAGACCGGCACCACCCGCAGCGAGTCCAGGGTGAAGGGCAGCACGCCACCCTGGATCCGGTCCAGCAGCTCCTCCTCCTCTTGCGTGAGGGGCTCGTCCAGAATCGTGCGGCCCAACAGGAGCCCCGCCGTCACGAACTCGGCCAGGGCCTGGCGTCCGTCGGGACCGCTTTCGAGGGCCGGGACCGCTCCCACCAGCAGCGGTCGCAACGGGTCGTTGACGTCAAAGGTCGCGGCCCGAATCGAGTCCGGAATCAGCGCGCCCTGGAAGAGCTGCAGCGCGAGCTCGCCCGAGTCGGAGTAGACGCCGCCACTGGTGATGGCCACGCCCGTCACCGGATCGATGGTGATGTCGGACGGCGCCGCCGCCCCCGCCGCCTGGGTCGCCAGGAGCCGCAGCCCGTAGCCGAAGCCGTCGTCGCCCATCAGTGCGGCCTCGTCGCCGTAGCGATTGCGCCCGACGATGTCCCGCACACCGGACTCGCCACCCCGGACCACCACGCGCATCTCGGTGGTGGAGAGCACCTCGATGCTGCGCACCGGCAGCGAGCCCACCGTCACCTCGAGCCCCTCGATCACCGTGTTGCCCGGCTCGAAGCCCTCGCCCAAGAGCGTCACGGTGGTGCCGCCCTGGCGCGGACCCCAGGCGGGCGTGCGGGAGGCGAACACCAGCGGCGCATCCACCACCAGGCCACCGCGCAGCGTCACCGTCTGGACGAGGCCGTCCTTCTCGAGCGCCAGGCTGACGTCGTACTGGCCCGCCTCCGGCAGCGCCGGCAGATCGGCGAACACGATGGCCGCCCGCTCGTCCACGTCGCTCGACTGGACGGACGTCACGACGGCCTCGGTGCCGCCCACGAACGCCCGCACGCGCGCCGGATCCGCCGGGATGCCCAGGCCCGAGATGGTGAGGGCCGCCGGCTCGTCGCGGCGCACTCGGCGCGGCACCACGGAGTCCAGCGAGAGGGTGTCGGGCCGGGTCCCGCGATAGCGGAACTCGAAAACCTGGTCCTGCCCCAGCGTGAAGAGCCGGATGAAGGCGGTGTCGCTGAGCGGCCGCCGCACCTCGATGCCCGCCCCCACCGTGACGGTGATGCGCTCGCCCACCGTGAAAGGCTCGGCGTCGTCCAGCACCAGCAACGCGTCGTTGTTGATGATGTCGACGCTGAACGCCACCTGGCGCCCGTCCTCGGCGCGCACGTCGAAGAAGCCGGCGTTCAGCGGCTCGGCGTCCTCGATGGACTTGTTGAAGCGCACGCGGATCAGGAGATTGCCAGCGGCGTCGCGGTCCAGGATGCCGCTCGGCGGATCCACCCGGTGCACCTTCAGGATCACATCGGGCGTCACCTGCAGCACGCTGCTGCCCCGGTTGGAGCGACCGCCGCCGATGGCCGAGAAGGCCGTGCCGAGGACGACGCGCACGTCAGCCCCCGCGAACGCCTCCGCCCCGCTGAAGCGCAGCGGGCGCGCGGGATCGGTCACATCGAGGGTGACGATCCCGCCTGCCCCCACCGCCACGTAGGCGGTGTTGCCGTTCACATCCACGTCGTAGACGGGGCCCAGCTCGTTCACACGCGCCAGGATCTCGGGCGCGGTCGGATCCTGGATGTCCACCACCACCAGGCCGCCGTCGCCGGACGCCAGATAAGCGGTCGTGCCCTCCACCACCACGCGGCTGGCCGGCACGGGCAGGCTGCCCAGCAGCACGAAGCCCTCGGTCGCCCTCTGCTCGTAGAGGTAGAAGCCCCCGCTGCCGGGTTCGAGGGCGTTCCGCAGCGCGTTCTCCTCCACGTCGAACTCGCCGCTCACCACCGCGTAGCGCGAGCCCACCCCCGGCACCACCGGCAGCCGCTCCACATCGAGGGCCGCCTGCGCCTCCGGCAGCGCCACCGCGTCCACCAGGTAGGACTGGGTCTGCAGGAAGACGTCCACGACGCCCAGCCCGGCTTCGCCCATGGCGATCACCGCGTGGCCGTTCTCTGCCTCGATGCCGCGGGCAAACGACGTCGGCAGCGGCAGCGCGCGCACCATCGTGGTGGACTCGATGTCGGCCGAATCGAAGGCCAGGATGAAGAGACTGGCCTGGCCGTTCCGGACGCCTGTCACGAAGACCCGGTCGGTGTTGCGCTCGAAGTAGCTGGAGACGCCCAGCGCCTGGTAGCCACCGGGGAGCGGCACCTGGGCCACGATGCGGTCGTCGCGCTCGTCGCCGTCCAGGTCCACCAGCCCGCGCAGGTCGTCCGGATTCAGCAGGTCCTGGGCGTCGTCGGGATCATCGCCGTCATTCGGCGTCGTGAAGGTCGAGGGGTCGACGTTGTAGATCACCACGCCGCGGCCGCCCGCCGCCGCGATGGCGAAGGTGCCGGTCGGATCCAGCTCCAGGTCGTGAATCTCGGTCCGCTCCCCGGGGATGCTCGACTGCACCGGCTGCTGGTATTCGAAGGCCGCCTCCAGCACCCGCTCCTGGCCCGTGTCGAGCGCCACCCGCACGTCCGCGAACCCGAGCCGGCCGGCGGGCGTGACGACCTCCAGGGTCTCGCTGTCGAGCACCTGGACATCCGCTTCGGGAACCGGCACCTCATCGAAGAACACCTGGGTGCGCGTGAGCCCGGGCCGGAAGCCCTTGCCGGTGATGCGCACGCGCGTGCCGCCGTTGACGGAGCCCTGGCCCGGCGCGAGGCCCAGCACCTCGACCCGCTCCAGGTAGACGACGGCACCTGCCAGGCGCGCGCGCGACTCGTTGCCGTTCAGCACCAACAGGTCGGCGGCGCCTTCCAGGTTGTCCGGCAGCAGCAGCTGGTAGCGGCTCTCGCCCGGCTCCAGGCCCGTCTGATCGGCGGCCAGCTCGGCGTCGGCGGCCTCGCCGGCCACCAGGAAGGCCGGGGCGTCGGCATTGCGCAGCACCACGGCCACGACACCGCCCGTCGTCTCCACCAGCGGGCTCTCGACCCGCACGATCTCCACCGGCGGCGCGTCGTCTCGGGCTGTGGTGAACGGGATGGTCTCGAAGACCAGTCCCTCGGTGCGGCGGCTGCCGATCACACCCTGCAGCTCGAGTCGGTACGACTGGATCGGATCGAGCTCCTCGCTCGGCGTGAAGACCACCACGTCACAGACCTCGCGGGTCTCTGCCTCGTCCGTGAAGCGGCACGCCCGCGCGATCGTGCCGAGGACGTCCTCGCCCTCCGGGCTGCCATCCTCCAACCGCAGCGACAGATACGACGCCAGCTCCGCGGCCGGCGGCACTTCGCGGTTGAACTCGAGCACCAGCGGAGCGCCGACGGGCACGCCCACCGCCCCCGGCGCCGGGTTCGAGCGCACCAGGTCGAGCAAGAGCGTGTCGAAGAGCGAGAAACGGTTGCCCGCAACGAACGACGCCGGCCGCAGCTCGCCCTGCGCGTAGTTGGCGATCTTGGTCTGCACGTTGGCCAGCGCCAGCAGGCCGTCGTCCGAGAAGGCCAGGCGGGACGTGAAGGCACCCGCGGTGCACGGGAAGTAGCGGAAGCCGTCCACCAGGTTGATCAGCTCGGGCCGGTCGATCTCGTACAGGCTCACGAAGTGCCGTTCGCCCTTGGTCGTCCCGATCTGGCAGCGCTCCTTCCGGACCGACGCCGCCAGTGTGCGACCGGAGGCCACACCGGTCGGGATCACGCCCAGGGAGACACCGAAGTCCTCGACCTCCCCGAGCGGTCGCAGGTACTCGGGCCGCGACGTGTCGGTGAGCAGAAGCTCGGGCTCTAGCTCGATCGCCACGCGCACCGGGCTGTCGCCGGCGTGGGTGGCGAAGGTGCTCCCCTGCTGGCCGCCGTCGCCGTTCCGGAGACCGCGCCGCACACCGAGCTCTCGCGGCTCGCTGAAGGAGAGCTGCGGCAGCCCCGGCTTGCCGGTGTCGAAGACGAAGAGCCCCGCGGCTCCGCGCACGTGCAGCTGGCCCGGCCGAACGTCGAGGCCCGTCGGTTGGATCGGAAGCGACCGCCCACCGGCCAGCGCCTCGTCCAGCACCTGCACCAAGACCGGCTTCTCCGGGTCCCCGATGTGGATCACGGCGACGCCGTCCGCCGGGCTGGCGGCGAACAGGAGATCGCCCTCGTGGACCAGGCGGGTCGGCGCCTCGGCGAAGGGCAGCGGCAACGCGTACAGCACGCTGCGGTCCTGGCCCGGCGGCGGCTCCCCGCCCGTGTCGCCCGGCAGCGAGTCGACCCGGTCGTAGACCAACAGCCAGGTCCGGCCCTCGAAGGGCGTGTCGAGGAACGGGTAGGTGAAGCCGCCCGCCGCCACGTAGAGCTTCTCATCGGTCAGGTGGAGCGTCGTCGCCAGCAGGTCCTGGGGCAGGTTGGCGTAGCCCAGCCCGTGCAGCGGCGCGGCGTTCTCGGGCGCACCCTCCTCGTAGCGGACCAGCGAGATCCAGCCCGGCGCGGTGAAGTTCTCGAACTCCTGCGGGTCGACGACCGTCCGGGGCTGCACCAGCGGCGGGTCGCCCGAGCCGGCGCCCAGCACGTAGACCACGTTCAGGTCGCTGTCGATCTCGATGTCCACCACGTCGCCCGGCGGCAGCTTGAGCGGATCCGGGACGAAGACGGCGCCGTCGGACAGCAGCGACTGGACCTCTTCCTTGGTGAGCGGCAGCTCGGTCACCAACTCGCGGTCGAGCCCGCCGCGGCCGTAGAAGAGGCCGCGGGGCAACACGAAGCGCCGGCCGTTGTCGTCCTCGATCTCCACATCAACGAAACCGCGATACGGCTGCCCGCTGGCGTCCTCGAAGTCCGGCACCACCCAGAACATGCGCTGGGCGCTCTCCAACCGGAGACGGTCCTGGTCGACGGTGAACTCGCGCACGTCGCTCGGGTCGCCCGTCTTGCGCGCGAAGAGCCGCACCCCGTCGTGGAAGCCGAAGCCCACCACGTCGACCCGGGCGTTCGCTCCGTCCTGTCGGCTCTCCACCACCGGCGGGTCGATGAAGGAGAGCTCGAGGACGTCGACGTACGTGAAGCCGCCCACCACGCGGTCGCGCAGACCGGCGTCGTTCACGATCTCCACCGCAGCCGGCCCCGCGTTGTTGGGCACGGTCTCGGCCACGACGGTGGTGCAGGCCCCGGGGGCGTCCGGGTCGGCCGGCGGCCGCACCTCCAGCACCACCAGCTCCTGCTTGCCGATCAAGAGTCGCGGAGCCAGCCCGAACTCGGCGCCGCACACCTCGACCAACGTGCCGCCTTCGATGCCCCCGATGGCGGGCGCAATGCTGATGATGTCGGGCGGCCGCGCCGTCCCCGCCGCCGACGTAGTGAACGCGAAGCGGTAGTCGGCCGGCAGCGTGATGCCCGCCAGCGACGCCAATCCCGCTCGGACCACCACGAAGTACTGGGTGTCGAGCGCGAAGGCGTCGGGACCGGCCGGCACCAGCGCGACGAAGCGGCGGGCCGGCGCCCCCTCGCGGTCGCGGAACTGGAACGCGAAGCGCGCGGTCACATCCTCGCCCACCAGCGGATCGCCCTCGAAGACCTGGATGAAGTCGCGGATCAGCGGCGTCGAGCCCAGGTCGTCCGGGAAGTCGTCCGACAGCACGGCCGAGAGCTCGATCTCGATCGCGGGCAGGTCGGTCGGCACGTCCGTGGCATCGATGCCGGGTTGGTGATCCACCACGGCCAGGGTTGCCAGGTCGATCTCGTTGACGCCGCTCTTGCCGGCCGCCACCTGGAAGCCGTCGCGCGCGAACACCATGCCGCGGCCCGCGAAGTTCTCGGGCGTGGCGACCCGGTGGATCACCGCCGGCAGCGTGGCGTCGCGAGCCGGCTCCTCCAGCTGCTCCAGGTTCACGATCTCTACGATCGACTGCGCCGGCTGGTCCTCCTGATCGGAGTAGTGGACCGTCACGTAGGCCACGTTGCCGGCCACGGTCACGTCGTAGGCGCCGTCGGCCACCAGGTCCGGCCGCGCCGGCACCAGCTCGACGCTCCGTTCCAGCACCGGCACCAACGGGTTGGTGATGTCGATGATGTTCAGCTGCGAGACCCCGCCCGGGCCTGCCATGTCGGTGACGAAGGCCCGGTTGCCGGCGATCGCGATCCGATTGGCGACGCCCAGCGTGTCGAGGGTGGCCACGATGGGCAGCGATGGATCCGTGATGTCCGCCACCACCAACCCCTCGGACGAGGCGGCGATGTAGAGGTACTCGCCCTTCACCTCGACGTCCCGCGCGAAGCCGTTGGGCTTCACGAAGCCCACCCGATACGGCGCCGACAGGTTGCTGATGTCCAGCACCTGGACGCCGCCGTTGCCGTTGGCCACGAACGCCAGGTCGTCCTGGCGGGTCAGGCCCAGCACGGTCGGGAACGGCATGTCGACCCGACCCTCGAGCGTGTAGGGCAGGCTCAGGCCGCCGGGGGCGCTCTTCACCGTGAAGATCAGGAGCTCGCCGCCGTCGTTGTCCAGGAAGAGATTCCCGGTGTCCGGCTCCTCCTGGATCTTGGCCTCCAGCGCGGAGGCGAAGCCGCTCGCGGCGAACTGGCCGACACCCGGGAGGCTGCCCGTCTTGGAGGCCAGCACGAAGTCGGCGTCGGCGTGCAGCTCACCGATGACGCCGGCGTAGACCTCGGCCGAACTGGCCAAGAGCTCGTCGAAGATGAAGCGGTCGCCGCTGCCGTCCGTCGGGATGTCGTTGCCCTCGAACGCCAGGAAGAGACCCGTCTTCGACTTGTCGTTCGGCCCGAAGTCGTCCTGCAGCAGGTTCCCCAGGCCCGGCTCGAAGCGCATGGGATCGAGACTCGACCAGGCGGCCACGAGTGCCCCCTGGCGGTCCGGCGAGCGGAACTGCGCGACAGCCGAGTAGTAGGGCTCCTTGGCCACTTCGGGCTCGGTGTCGGCGTCCGGTCGCAGGTAGCGCCGCTTCGAGACGAGCAGGCCCACCTCGTGGAACGTCTGCCTCTCCACCAGATGGTTCGGCGTGTCGACCACCGCCGTCACGACCACGCGCTCGTTCTCGTCGGTCTCGCGCACGAGCGTGCTGTCGCCCACGAAACTGTTGAAGTAGATGAAGCGGAAGTTGTCGGGATCGGAGAGCGGCGTCAGCGGGTCGGGCTCGCGGTCGTCGTTCAGCAGCAGGGGCCGGGTCTCGGACGCCACCTCGACCCACTCGCCGTTCGTCGCCTCGGACTGGCGCTGGCGCGAGAACGTCATGCTCACGATGCGCTCGTTCGAGTCGCCGATGTCGCTCACCGCCGCCACCAGCCGCAGCTCCTCGCCTGCGGTCAGGATGTCGCCGTCGATGGGGCTCAGGATCTCCAGCTCCGGCGCCACCGTGTCTGCGATCTGGCCCACCCGCACGACTTGGCTGCGGGTGCTGTTGCCGGCGACGTCGAACGCCTCGGCCTGCACCGTGAAGCCCGCCAGGCCCTCCGGCGGCGCGATCAGCGCCCGGTAGACCTGCTCCTGGGCGAAGGCGCCGGTGATCTCCGTAACGTTGCCCGTGGCCGTGAAGACCGGGCGGTCGTTGACGTAGAAGACCACGCGATCGATGCCCTCGGCGCCCAGGTCGTCGATGGCCTCGACCAGCACCTCCAGGTCTTCGCCCTCGATCAGGACCGTCTCGTTGTTGGCCGGCTGGATGATCTGGGCCGTCGGCGGCTGGTCGGCCGCCACGGTGAAGCTCCGGGGATCGGAGAGCGGCGACTCGAAGCCGTCGATGTCGGTGGCGATGGCCCGGAAGGCGATCACGTCGCCCACCCGGCCGAGCGGCACCTGCACGGCGAACTGGAAGGGCGCCGCCACGTCCTCCCGCACCAGCTGGAATACGGTGGTGTCCGTCGGGTTGTCCGCCCGGAAGAGGCGGACGGAGGCCACGCCGACTTCCGGGTCCGTCGCGACGACGTTCACCAGGACGTTTCGGCCCTCCGTTACCTCGGCGATTCCCGCCCCCAGCAGGAAGCCGCGGTTGTCCAGGATCTGGATGTCGGCCACTGTCGGCGGCGCGTTGCGCACCAACGTCACCGGCCGCCGCTCCTCGGAGGTGTTGCCGGCCCCGTCCTTGGCCACCATCCGAAACTCGAGCTCCAGCTCCGAGGCGGTGGAGTCCGGCCCCAACAGCTCCTGGAAGCTGCCCACCGGCAGCTGACCCTGGTAGGGAGCCCCGAACAGCACCCGCTCGGTCACCACCTCCGTGTCCTCGAAGGTGCCGTCGGCGTCCAGGTCAGCGAGCACCGCCACGTTCACGTTGGTGACGCGCACGTTGTCGCGGATGTCGGCGTCGAAGACGACGTCGCGCTTCTCCGCAACCGTGGTGCCCGACACCAGCGGCCGGTTCAGGATGATCTCGGGCGGCTCCACGTCCTGGGCCACGTGGACTACGGTGGGCGTCAGGGTCGTCACCGAGCGAGCCTCGCCGGCCAGGCGACTCTCCGTCGCGATGGCGGTGAGCGTCACGTCCTGACCGGCCTGCCCGTAGTCGATGGGCAGGACGAACTCGAACGGGAACTCCACGTCCGTTCGGCTCACGTCGCCGCCGACCAGGCCCTGGGCGTTCAGCACCACCCGGTCGATGCCCACGTCGTCCACCGCGTTCACCTGAACCAGGAGCAGCTCGCCCTCGATGACGGTGGAGTCGTTCTCGGGGTTGCCGATGGCCACCACCGGCGGCTGATCCTCCACCACCGTCACGTTGACGCTCTCCAGGGCGCGGTGGTTGGTAAGCTCGCCGGTCTCGGCGCCGAAGGTGTCGATGGCCTCGATCTCGATTCGAATGTCGTTCTCGGTGGCCACGTCCGAGTTGAAGGGCGGCAGCGTGACGGCGAAGGTGTACGGCGGCTGGCGCAGCTCCAGGCTGTCGAACTCGTCGCCGTCCAGGCCCCGCAGCGCCCTCATTCGCAGCGAATCGATCCCCACGTCGTCGAACGCGCTCACGTTGACGACGACCCGCGTCTCCTCCACCACCTGGGCACCGTTCACGGGCGCCAGGATGTCCACGCGCGGCGGCTCGTCGACCCGGATCGGCACGCTGATCTCGCGCACCCGCTCGTTGCCGTTGCGGTCGCTGGCCACTACCCGCAGCCACAGGAAGTACAGCTCGTCGCCCGTAATGGTGAGATTCGGGAAGAGCGTGTCGAACTCCGACAGTCGCGGCGCCGTGATCAGCCGCTGGAACTCGGGCGTGTCGATGTTCACCGTCGTGATCGGGAGGAAGTCCCGCGCCTCGATGTCGCGGTTGGACGCCAGCGGCGTGCCGTAGTCGCGGCGGACCGAGCTGCCGTCCGGGAACAACACGCTCACGGTGGTGAAGAGCTCGATCTGTTCGACCTTCACGTTGTCGAACGCGCGGTACGCCGCGGTGAAGGTCGAACCCTCCGGCGGGCCGAAGCCCGGCGCGGGCGCGTTGATCGCCACTTCGGGCCGAATCTCGTCCGCCGCACCCACGATGTCGATCACGTGGCGTCCGGTGGCGCCCTCCGAGTCGCGCACGAGGGCGGTGATCTCCACGTCCTCGTCGAACCGCACCAGGCCCTCGGGCACTTCGAAGACGAAGCCCGTCTCGAGCGCGTTGGGGCTGGTGCGCTGGCCGAACTCGCGCGCCCGCTCGGCGCTGGTGACGGCCTCGAACTCGTCCACGATCTCGTCGAAGGCCTGCTCGATGACGGCCGTGCCGCCGATCTCGTCGTCGCCGCGTAGCACGTTCTGGCCGATGCGGTTCAGCCGGATGCCGTTGGCGAAGACCTGGATGTCGTTCTCGTTGAGCGGCCGGTCGTCTGCCGCCACCACTCCCAGCTTGACCCGGAAGGTCCCCGCCACGATCGGCTGCCCGTCGGCCGGCGCGGTGATGCGGATCGCTGGCACCAGGTTCGTGAGCGGCGTGACGATGAAGCTGCGGCGCGTCACCTGCCCCACCGTGTCGGTGGCTTCCAGCACGTACTCGGTGGGGAGCGCCTCGAGGAAGTCGACCCCGGTCGAGATCTGGCGGTCGAGAACGCTCTGCGCGGGGCATGTGGTGACCAGGTTTTCGTCGAGCTCCACCACCTC
>JAKSBN010000014.1 GCA_022361175.1 Pseudomonadota bacterium
CGACGCGGCTCCAGCCACGCGCGCTACGACTCGCCGGTATGGATCCGGGCGGTCTCCCCCCGATGCGGGTGGTGCAGACCACCAGCGGCCGGGAGTCGTCGTTCGGGGCGAAGCCTGCGCAGCATTGGAAAAACCTACCGAACTCGGCGGCTTGTGTCACAGCGCTGGGTCGGGGGGAGGACGGAGGGCGGCTCGGACCGCCGTGCCCCGGCCCGGGGGAGCCTCTCGTCGGCTCCGGGGCCGTGGCGCTTCTGCTGGACGAGCGCTTGGCTTCGATCCGAGTCCGCCTGGAATGCGCCGCCCTGGCGGTTCCCAGGATCACCGGCCCCTCCGCGCCGAAGAGGCTGCCCCCGGCCCATGGGACGCTGTGCCCAGCCGCGCCCTCGAGAACACCGAGCATCCGTCGCGGGTCTGGCACGCGCCTCCGCACAGCACCCGGCGAGCCTGGGTCCGGCAGGGGTCCCGCCCGAAATCAAGCGCAGCAGGCAACGCCCCGCGAAACCCCTCCACCACGACCCACGACCCGAAACCGTCCCTCGACCGACTCCCAAGCGAGCCATTCGGAGCGGGCCCCTGCCGGACCCAGGCGACAAACCGGGCTCCGCATCCAAACTACGCACCAAAGACGACGGGCCCCCGTGCACGCACGAGAGCCCGTCCTCGAATCGACGCCAAGAGCTAGGAGTTCATCGACTCCAAGAACTCCTCGTTCGTCTCCGTGGCCTTGATCTTCTCGCGGATGAACTCCATGGAGTCCACGGCCGAGAGCGGGGCCAGCACCTTGCGCAGGATGTACATGCGGTTCAGCGTGCCGTCCGGGAGCAGGAGCTCCTCGCGGCGCGTGGCCGAGCGGTTGATGTCGATGGCCGGGTAGGTGCGGCGATCGGCCAGCTTGCGGTCGAGCACGATCTCGCTGTTGCCGGTGCCCTTGAACTCCTCGAAGATCACCTCGTCCATGCGCGACCCGGTGTCGATCAGCGCGGTGCCCACGATCGTGAGGCTGCCGCCCTCCTCGACGTTGCGCGCCGCGCCGAAGAAGCGCTTCGGCTTGTGCAGGGCGTTCGAGTCGACACCGCCCGACAGGATCTTGCCCGAGTGCGGCACCACGGTGTTGTGGGCGCGCGCCAGGCGCGTGATCGAGTCCAGCAGGATCACGACGTCGCGCTTGTGCTCGACCAGGCGCTTGGCCTTCTCGATCACCATGTCGGCCACCTGCACGTGGCGGGTCGCCGGCTCGTCGAAGGTCGACGAGATGACCTCGGCCTTCACGTTGCGCTGCATGTCGGTCACCTCTTCGGGCCGCTCGTCGATCAGCAGCACGATCAGGTAGACCTCGGGGCAGTTGGCCGCGATGGCGTTGGCGATGTCCTTCAGGATCATCGTCTTGCCGGCCTTCGGCGGCGAAGTGATGAGGGCGCGCTGGCCCTTCCCGATGGGCGCGATCAGATCGATGATCCGCGTCGTCAGCCCGCCTTCCTTGGCCTCCAGCGGGAACTTCTCCTGCGGGTACAGCGGCGTCAGGTTGTCGAACAGGATCTTGTGGCGAGCCTTCTCGGGCTCTTCGAAGTTGATCGTCTCCACCTTCAGCAGGGCGAAGTAGCGCTCGCCTTCCTTGGGCGAGCGGATCTGCCCCTTGATGGTGTCGCCGGTACGCAGGTTGAAGCGCCGGATCTGCGACGGAGAGACGTAAATGTCGTCGGGACCGGCCAGGTAGTTCTGGTCCGGGGCGCGCAGGAACCCGAAGCCGTCCTGCAGGATCTCGAGCACGCCCTCGGCGTAGATCTTCCCCTGCTTCTCGGTCTGCGCCTTCAGGATCGCGAACAGCAGGTCCTGCTTCCGCATGCCCGCCGCGTTCTCCACACTCATCTCCTCGGCGAGCGTGGTCAGCTCCTGCATCGTCTGGCGCTTCAGGTCCGTGACGTTGAGCCGCGGCCCGTTGTCGTCGGCGTCCGCCGCGGCGGCTTCCTCCTCGGCCAGCTCGTCGTCGGCCGGAAGGTAATCGCGCTCACTCTTCTTGGATCGCGACTGGCCCGAGCCTCGGGAGCGGCGTCCCCGCCCGCGCCGAGGGCGGCCGTTGCCCTGGGATCCGTTCGAATCGCTCGCTCTGTTGCTCACCGGTTGTCTCTTTCGTTGATGCAGTGTTGGTTTTGGTCTGCGGGTGGAAGGTGTTGTTCGAAGGGGAGAGGCCGAGAACTCGGGGGTCTGGGTCTCGGTGGCGCCGGAGGGGCTGGCGTCGCTTGGCAAGCAGGGCGCGCAGCGGGCCGGCGCCTGGCTTCTGGGCCCTGTGTCGGGCAAAGCGCCGCGGAGGCTGGTGTTTCGGTTCTGCCTGTTTCGTTCGGTTCGTCAGCCTGAAAAGTTGACCCAAAAGCTGGATTGGGACCGCGGGCCTGATCGATTTCCGAGCTCACGCGAATGGAAGGTCGCGAGTCGTTTTCCAGCTGGGGAAACAGTTTCGGGGAAGCAGTTTCTGAGGGAGGATTTCTTGGGCCAATCGCCCGAGGCGAAACCCGTCGAAATCCACACTAGGGCCCGGCCCGTCCGCTGTCAAGCCTGGGCTCGCGCCGCCACGTGGTGCAGCAGTCGGCCGGAGCGGGGCCCATCGCGGCGGTAGGAGTGGAAGCGGGTCGCGTCGCAGCGCGTGCAGGCGCCCTCGAAGCCCCCGATCGCCGCTTCGGAGAGGCCCCGGCGCACGAGATCGACGCGGACGAGCGCCGCCAGGTCGACGCGCGCGCGGCCCGGCCGCGTGGTCGTGCAGGCGGCGGACAGCGCGGGCCCGCCAAAGCGCGCACCCAGCGCGTCCAGGACGGGAGCGTCCACCTCGTAGCAACAGGCCCCGATGGCCGGCCCGATGGCGGCGACCAAGGTCCCCGGCGCCAGCGCGCGCAGCGCCTCGATCCCCGCCTCGACCACGCCCTCCGCCAGCCCCCGCCAACCGGCGTGAATGGCCGCGACCGCGCGGCCATCGCGGGCGGCGGCCAGGATCGGTACGCAGTCGGCCGTGACCACCGCCACCGCGAGGCCCGGGGCGTGGGACGCGATCGCGTCCGCTTCAGCCGGCGCGCAGGCGCCGCCCGGCGTCGGCCGCGCAACGGCGGTGCCGTGCACCTGACGCGGGCGCACGACGTCAGGCGGCGCCGGTGCGTCTCTCACGCCAAAGCCGTGCGCCACGCCACAGGCCTCGAGCAGGGGGTGTTGCAGCGAGGCGGTCACGCCGGCGACCGCCCCTGCAGACGCTGGCGAACGGCCTCCAGGTCGTCGGGCAAGGGGGCCTCGCAGCGGACGGGCCGGCCCGTGGTCGGGTGGGTGAAGCCCAGAACGGCCGCGTGGAGGGCCGGGCGCTCGAGCCCGAACGACGCCTTGCGCGCCGCGCCGCCTCCGTACACCGGATCGCCCACCAGGGGCAGCCCGCGGGAGGCCAGGTGGACGCGAATCTGGTGGGTGCGACCGGTCTCCGGCCGTACCTCCAGGTGCGTCACGCGACCCGCGGCGAAGCGTTCGCGCACCTGCCAGCGGGTGCGCGCCTCGCGTCCAGCCCGGGTGGCCACCGACATGCGCTTGCGGTCGCGGGGGTGGCGCCCGATGGGCGCGTCGATCTCGCCCGACTCGGCCCGCGGCAGCCCCCGCACGAACGCCTCGTACACCCGCTCGATGGTGTGGTCGTGGAACTGGGCGGCGAGGCCGGCGTGGGCGGCGTCGTGCTTGGCGGCCACCAGCACCCCGGAAGTGCCGCGGTCGAGCCGGTGCACGATGCCCGGCCGCAGCACCCCGCCGACGCCCGCCAGATCACCGCAGTGGTGGAGCAGGGCGTTCACGAGCGTGCCGCGGGGGTGACCGGGAGCCGGGTGCACCACCAGACCGGCGGGCTTGTCGATCACGATCACGTCGGCGTCCTCGTAGAGCACGGTCAGCGGGATCGCCTCGGCCACCGGTTCGGCAGCGGCCACGGGCGGGGGATCCGCCTCGATCACGTCGCCCAGAGCCACCCGCTGGCTGGCGCGACAAGGGGCGCCGTTCAGACAGACGCGCTTGTCCTCGAGCCAGCGCCTCACCTGGGACCGAGGCCGCCCGGCCAGACCGGCCAGCGCCACGTCGACGCGCTGCCCCGCCTCCTCCTCGCCCGCTTCGAAACGCAGCGTCAGCGACGGCCCAGAAGCCCGGTGCGCCGCCCGCCGCTCTTGGCCGCCTCCATGCGCGCCATGTAGCTGCTCGCCACCGGCGTGGACTCGAGCCCGATGCAGCGGGCGTAGGCCGCCACGAAGCCGCGCACGTAGACCGGCGCCGGCAGGTCCTCGTAGCTCTCGTCTTCGATGAAGCGCAGGTACGTGGGATTGATCTTGGTGATGCCGGCCACGTGGTCCAACTCGATGCCGCGGCGCATGCGAATCCGGCGCAGGCGCGCGCCGTCGAAGTCGTCGGAGTCGTCCTCGGGATCGAAGTCTTCGAAGTCCGCGATCGGCGGGCGCATCTCCGGAACCGGGCGCGTGGGCAGCGGCGCCGGGGCGCGCTCCGGCGCGGGCCGCGCCTCTTCGCCCGCTTCCGCAGCGGCGGAAGCGCCGAAGAGCTCGCGGTCGTAGCGCTCGCGGCCCTCGGCGTCGGAGAGCACGCGGTAGGCCTGCTCCACGCGGCCCAACACGGACTTGGCGTCGGATTCGTCGAAGATCGAGTAGAGCCCCAGCGACCCCTCCTCGTAGGTGGCTTTCGCGAGGCGGTAGGCGCGCTCGATCTGCTCGCTGCTGGCGTGGCGCGGCACCTCGAGCACCTCGTAGTGGTTCTGTTCGTCGAGGCCCTTCACGGCCCGCCCCCGGCCGCGGCCAACTGGCAGAGCTTGTGCGCCACGCGCTGCAAGTAGACGGCCGCATCGGCGTCGCCGCGGAACTCCAAGAGCGGCTGCTTGGCCAAGACCGAGCGCCGCGCCGACTCCTCGTGGTTGACGTAGCCCACGTACTCGGCCTCGATGCCGAAGTACTTGCGGCAGACGCTCCGCACCGCGAAGCCAAGCCGAACGTCCTCCGCCGAGCGCACGCCGTTCACCACCAGCCGCGGCTGGAAGCTCTGCATGGTGCGCACGAAGCGCGCGCCCTCGACCGGGTCGGCCGTCTGGACTTCGCGCAGCAGGTCGAGCGGGGTGCGGATGCCGCGGTCGTTGCGCTGGTCCATGGCCTCGGCCACGAGCTTGCGCACGCCGTGGCCCGCCATGGCGAGGCGCAGGCGCCGGTAGAAAGCGGCGCGCAGGAACGAGTAGGCGTTCTCCACCGAGGTGGGCTCGGGCGCCACCACCACCACGCCCTGATCCGCCACCAGGAAGTAGTCGAGCACCGAAGCGTGCGTGCCGGCGCCGAGATCGACCAGCACGAAGTCCGCATCCAGCGCGCGCAGCGCCCGCATCAGCCGCACGCGACGGACCTGTCCGGGCTGGGGCGCGCCCAGGTTGGCGTGGGTCGCGGCGATCAACTGCAGTCCCGCCAGCTTCGTGTCGAGGACCAGCTTGCCCAGGTCTTCTTCGCGGCCGGCCACGAAGTCCGCCAGACTGACCGGCGGCCGCGGCACCCCCAGGCAGGTGTGGAGGTTGGCACCCTCCAAGTCGGCGTCCACCGCGATCACGCGGTGTCCGGCCCGGGCCAGGGAAGCGGCCAGATTCGTCAAGACGAACGTCTTGCCCACGCCGCCCTTGCCGCCTCCGACAGAGATCACATGGGCGGGGCGGGGCTCCGCCTCCGGCCTCACCTGCGTCGCTTTGCTCGGATCCGTGGCACACCCCCTGGCCGCGATCCGTTGTCCGGCGGTCAGCCGGCCAACTTGTCCGCGAAGCGTTGGTCGACCATCCCGTTCAAGAATGGACCCCATTCCCGGTAGCGCCGCCCAGGACGGTTCAAGGAGAGAAACGGCGTCCAGCGCGGACGCCGCGGCTTCTTGCGGAGCCGCAGGCCGGCCTGCTCCGGCGTGCGGCCACCCTTTTTTCGATTGCAGCCGACGCAGGACGCCACCACGTTCTCCCACGTGGTGCGACCGCCCTGCGTGCGCGGAATCACGTGGTCGAGGTTCAGCCCCGAGCGTCCGGGACTCTCGCCGCAGTACTGACACGTGAAGTCGTCGCGCGAGAAGATGTTGAGGCGACTGAAGCGCACGTGCCGGCGGGGCACGCGGTCGTACTCCGTGAGCACGATGACGCGGGGCACCTTGATGCGCCGACAGACACCGCCCAGTGTTTCGTCCTCGTCGGTGGGCACGATCTCCATCCAGGCGTCGAAGTCGAAGGTCTGGAACTGCTCGTTCACCACGCGCGCAACACCCAAGTAGGTCAGGGACACCGCTCGCTTCACCGTCGTCACGTGGATCGGCAGATACGAGCGATTGAGAACCAGGACATTCGAATTCAGCATGATTTCCGGCCGTTTGAATCTACTTGATGCGAGTCCGCCGAGCAACGCGCCGCGGCGACGACGGCGTCCACCACGAGGGCGTCGTCACCGTCGAGAAACGTGCGCACGTCGAGGCGGAGCGCGTCGTCCCGCACACGCGCCAGCACCGGCACCGGCGCCCGCCGCAGCTCGCGCGCGAGGGCCTCGGGCGAGGGCGTGCCGCGCACGGTCACGACCCAGGTGTCGAGCTCGACCTCGGGCAGCGAGCCGCCGCCGACACGGGCGGACTCCGGCTCCCAGCCGATCTCGAGCGATGCGGGAACCGACTTCTCGAGCGCATCGGCCAGCGCGCGCGCGCGGGGGGCCAGCACCTCCGCCGGCGTGGTCAGCGCGCGAACGACGGGAAACTCCGTCGTCGCTCGCCCGTCGAGCAGCGCCGCCAGGCACCAGTCGAGCGCGGCCAGCGACAGCTTGTCGAGGCGCAGGGCGCGCGCCAGCGGGTTCTCGTCCAGGGCCGCCACCAGATCGGCGCGGCCCAGCACGATGCCCGCCTGGGGCCCGCCCATCAGCTTGTCGCCGGAAAAGCACACCAGATCGGCGCCCTCTCGCACGCGGTCGGGCGCGTAGGACTCCTTCGGCAGACCCCGACCCGAGAGGTCCACCAGCGTGCCGCTCCCCAGATCCTCCACGACCGGGAGGCCGCGCCCGCGCCCGATCGCCGCCAGCTCGGGCAGCGAGACTTCCTTGGTGAAGCCCGAGACGGTGAAGTTGCTGCGGTGCACCTTCAACAAGAGGGCGGTGTCCGGACCGATCGCCCGTTCGTAATCGCGCGCGTGGGTGCGGTTGGTGGTCCCCACCTCGACCAGCCGCACCCCCGCCCGCTCGAGGATGTCGGGCACCCGGAACGAGCCCCCGATCTCCACCAACTCGCCCCGGGAGACGATCACCTCGCGCCCGCGGGCGAGGGTGTCGAGCACCCACAACACCGCGGCGGCGTTGTTGTTGCAGGCCGTCGCCCCGGGCACCGCGGCGATCTGGCGCAGCTTGTCCGCTACGGCGGAGAGCCGCCGGCCGCGGCGCCCCGTGGCCAGGTCGAGCTCGAGGTTCGAGTAGACGGCGGCGGCTTCCGCGGCCGCCCGTGCCGCGCCCGCGGGCAACGGCGCGCGTCCCAAGTTGGTGTGCAGGACGATCCCGGTGGCGTTCACCACCCGCCGTGGGTGGGGCAGGACGCGCTCTTCGGCGGCCGCGACGACCGCCTCGAGCCCCGTTGGTGGCCCCGGGCTGCCGGCGGCCTCCGTGATCCGCTGGCGAGCCCGGGTCAGGAGCTCGCGAGCCGCTTCCGTGATCGCCCAGACGGGCAGGTCCGGCCGCGCCTTGCGGGCGGACTGGACCAGCCGAGCGACGGAGGGAAGCTGGCGCCGCGGATCTTCGGTCGGCATCGACACAGGAGTGTAGTCGGCATTCCGTCAATCGCGCTTGGGCCGGTTGACGCGACGGTTCGGATTTCCGATCGTCCTCGAGAGGTTTCCGCGAAGCAGAGGAGTCCCCCAGGGGCAATCCGGTATCGGGCTGGAGAAGTGGGATCTCGGCGCCGCCGACTCGGAGACGAGCGGGGGCCCGGGCCTCGCCCGTGCCGACGCGACCCCGAAGTCGCGCCCATCGATACCGGAAGCAGTCAGGCCCACTGGGTCGGGGCAGCGCAGTGCGCGCCGCCTCGGTGCGAGAGCGAGCTGGACGGCGGCGGGGTGCTGCAGTGGGGCTCGCCGGGCACGAGGATTCGGACGCATCGCGAGTCGAGGTGAGACGCATCACTCCAGAGCGGAGCGGCGTCGCTCCCTGCGGAAGCGCGGGGCGCCTCATGGATGAATGGGATGACGTTCCGGGCTCGGAAGCCGCGTCGGGCGGCGGAGTCCAGCAAGGTCGAAGTCGAAAAGTCGAATAGGGAATCAAAGCAACCTGTGCGAGTTCGCATTTCGAACAGAACAGAGTTTGAAATCGGGGCCGATCCGAGCGTCCCCGTCCAGCGAGTGCCGGTCGCGACCGGCCTCGACCCCAACTAAACCCCGCCAGCGGCGCCGGAGGCGCCGAGGACCAGCTTGATCTCCCCTGCGGCTCGCCAGCGGCCGGAGCCACTGCGGCATCCGGGTGCAGGTGGAGCAACATGCAGAACGAGATCGTCATCAACGCCGAGCCGGGCGAGACCCGGGTCGCCGTGATCGAACGCTCGAACTTCCAGGAACTACACATCGAGCGCGCCGGCGAGCAGGGCGTGGTGAGCAACGTGATCAAGGGCCGGGTCACCCGGGTGCTGCCGGGCATGCACGCGGCCTTCGTGGACATCGGTCTGGAGAAGGCGGCCTTCCTCTACGCCGGCGACTACCACGACGCCACCCCCGACGACGGCGGAGAAAACGGCAATGGAAACGGGGGCGGCGGTCGGCGCGGGCGAGGCCGCAACGGCGGCCGCCGCGAGCCGCCGCCCATCGACACGCTGCTGCAGGAGGGGCAGGAGGTCGTCGTGCAGGTGGCCAAGGAG
>JAKSBN010000277.1 GCA_022361175.1 Pseudomonadota bacterium
CGACAGCGGCCGCGGAGAGAGTCGTGGACTTCGACGTCGTGGTGGTCGGAAGCGGGATGGGCGGCGGAACGGCGGCCGCGGCTCTGGCGGCTGCGGGTCGCCGCGTGCTCGTGCTCGAACGCGGGACGCCCATCGAGGATCGCGCGGCATTCCAGGACGAACGCCGGATGTTGATCGAGCGGGTCGCCAGCGGTGAGGATCCCGTCGAGCTCAACGGCCGCGCGGTCCGCCCCGTCGCCGGCGGGATTCCGGGTGGCAGCTCCTCGCTGTTCGGGGCCGCGCTGGTGCGCCCAGGGCCCAGCGACTTCGCGGCCGACGCTCACTACGATCCGCGCCTGCTGCCGGCCGAAGTGGGACGTTGGCCCATCGAGTTCGACGAGTGGCTCCCCTATTTCGACGCCGCCGAGGAGCTGTACCGAGTCGCCGGGGACCACACCGCCCCCATGCCGCACCTGGGTCGACGCTCGCGTCGGTACCCCGCCGCCCTGCCCCCCCTCGAGCCCATCAGCCAGCGGCTGGCCTCGGCAGCGACGGCCCGCGGTCTGTCGCCCTTCCGCCTGCCCCTGGCCATCGACTTCGGCACCTGTCTGCGCTGCCCGCAATGCCCCGGCTACCTGTGTCCGACGGGCGCCCGGGCTTCGAGCTGGCGAAACGCCGTCGTGCCCGCAGAGCGAACCGGCCTGCTGGAGGCTTGGACGGGCTGCGAGGCGCTCGAGCTCTTGTCCGGCCGCGGGCGGGCGAGCCAGCTCCGCGTGCGGTTCCCAACCACGGGGCGCGAAACGGGGCGCGAAGAGCGGGTGACGGCCGAGGTGTTCCTGCTGGCGGCCGGTGCTCTCGAAACCCCCGCACTGCTGCTGCGCTCTCGGCTCGGCGGCCAGAGCGACCAGGTCGGCCGCAACCACATGTGTCACCTGGGAGCCGTGGCCGCGGCCTGCTTCGCGCGACCCACCGGCGCGGCCGACACTTTCGTGAAACAGATCGGCCTTTCCGATGGTTACCTGGGCACGCCCGAGTTTCCCCACAAGCTGGGCTACGCCCAGGTCGTCCCCGTGCCGGGTCCCCACAGCCTGCGCAAGCAACTGGGCCTCCCGCTGCCGCTGGCTGCAGCTCGCGCCCTCCATTCCCGCAGCCTGCTGCTGGTGGGTTCGATCGAGGATCTGCCCCAACCGGACAACCGAGTTCGCGTGGGAGCGGACGGGCGCGTTCAGCTCAAGCGCCGGTTTCACCCCTATGACGTCGCCCGGGCCCGCTATCGGGTCCGCCAGCTGCGGCCGCTGCTCCGCGACGCGGGTGCCGCCGTCGTGTTCGGCCACGTGGCCGCCCGCGCCCACGACCACTTGGCCCACCAGGTGGGAACGTGCCGCTTCGGACGCAACCCACGCACCTCGGTCCTGAACGCGCAGTGCCGCCTTCACGACGTCGAGAACGTCTACGTAGTCGACGGGAGCTTCATGCCGACGTCGCTGGGCGTCGGACCCGCACTCACCATAGCGGCCAACGCCCTGCGAGTGGCCGACCACGTGGCAAAGGAGCTCGGATGAGACGCATCGTCATCACCGGCGCGACGGGCACCCTGGGAAGCGCTCTGGCCCGCGTTTACGACGAGCGGGGGGTCGAGGTGATCGGGGTTTCGCGACGCCCCCACGGCAAGCTGGAGCACTGCGCCGAGACGCGCACCAACGCTCAGGTGTCGCAAGCCGACGCCGCCGCGCTCCTGGCCGACGACCCCGACTGCATCGTCCTGTGCGCGGGCCAGATCGAAGACGACGTCGGACCGGGCGGCCTGCCGCGGGCGGAGGCGTTGCTGGCCCTCCACCAGATCAACGCGGTGTTTCCATCCCTGGTGGCCCTGGCCGCCTCGCATCGGGACTGGTCGCGGTCGCTCGACGTCGTTGCCGTCGGCTCCATCGCGGACGGCGCCCCGTCCAGCTTCGGACCGGTCTATCACTCCTCCAAGATCGCCCTGCACTACTTCTACACGGCCGTCGCGCCGATCGCGCGCGGCCACAACCCCCGCGTGCGGCTTCGCCTCTACCGCCCCGGCGTGATCCGGGGTCCGCTCTCGTGGGCGCCGGTGCTGCGCCTGAACGAGTCCGGCCGCAAGATCCGAGCCCGGCGCTGCGAGGGCGCTCCCGAGGCGGACACGGTCGCGCGCCACCTCGCCCAATGGATCGACGGCGACCAGACGATCGGCACCTACTCCGAACCGGTCTCGTTCCGGCTGTTGCGGCTGCTGTTCGCGTTGGCACCCGGCCCCTACCACCGCCTGCAGCAGTGGGCCTGGCAACGCGGGAGTCGTTTCTCGTGACGCGCTCCCGACGCGGGCGCTGGATCGCGTTGGGCCTGATGGGCTACTGGGGCTATCTGAGCGGCGTCAACGGCGCCGTCGCTCCCTTTCTCGCCGACACGTTCGGGCTGGCGGACGCGGAAATCTCACGGCTGCTGGGCTGGATCGGATTCGCCTCGTTGGGCGCCTTGGTGCTGGGCTCGGCAGCCGACCGACTCGGGCGCCGCCGCGTCGTGTTGGCGTGCTTCGCGGCGCTGCCCCTGGCGGCGGTAGCCAGCGCCCGGGCCCCGACGCCGTGGGCCTACGGGCTCGCACAGCTCGCCGTCTACGCGCTGGGGATGACGCTGCTCTCGGCGGTGGTGGTGATGCTGTCCGAGGCCTCCGACGACCGGCGCCGCGCCGCGTTACAGGGGCACGGAGGCGTCGTCTTCACGTTGGGCACGGTCCTGCCTCTGGGTCTCACGATCCTCTGCTTCGGCGAACCGGGCGCGTGGCGAGGCACGTGGTGGGTCGCCGCGGCACCGCTACTCCTGTGGCCGCTGGCGCGCGCCTTCCTGCCGGAAACCCCGCTCTGGCAGGCCGCCCGCCGTCGCGGCGAGACCGGGTTGGGCCGACTCCGGGATCTCTTCGCCGCCCCCTACCGGGCGCGCGCCGTCGGCGTCCTGTCCACGCTGGCGCTGGTGGGAGGTCTGGAGGCCGCCACGCGATCGTGGCTCGTCTACCACCCGGTGCGAGGCTTGGGCTTGGTCGGGTCCGATGCCCTGGTCGTCTTGGTGTCGGGCGGCGCAGTCAGTCTGGCGGGTTTCTGGCTGGGCGGCCGGCTCTGCGAGCGGTGGGGACGGCGCGGCACCTTCGCGGTCTCGGCGTGCGCGTGCGCCGCCGGGGCTTGGGGCTACTACGGCCTCTCGACGGCCGCGACCTCGCCGCTCCCCGTGCTGTTCGCATCCCTCGTCCTGCTGGGACTGGGCGGCAACGCCGGCACGGTGGCGATGCGGCTCTTGGCGACGGAGCTCTTTCCCACCCGCATGCGCGGGCTCCTGGGCGGGTGGATGTCGGCCTGCACGGCCGCGGGCTGGGTGCTCGCCATGTTCTCGACCAGCGTTCTGGCGGAGTGGACGGGATCGCTGGGATGGGCGGTCTGCGGCTTCGTGGGGCTCAGCCTCCCGGTCCTGCTGGTCGCCATCGCGTGTCTCCCGGAGACGGCCGGCCTGTCTCTCGACGTCGCTTCCCTGGATCGGCCGCCGGCGCCCGAGCCGGGGACGAGACCCGCCGAGAGCGAAATTCAGCCGGGCCCACCGGAGCGGGCGGCCGAGCGAAGCCCGGTACCGAACCGACCGCCGGCGACGGGAACGTGTCTGTGAACCGCGCCGCAGCGCGACGCCGCCGCTAGCCCCAGACCACCCGCGCCATCCGGCCCGCGATGCCTCGCTGACTGCCCAGCACCACGGCCTTGCGGTAGTTCTGGACCAGGCCCCGCGTCTCCGCCTCCCAGCTGGACTCCCGCGCCGCCTTGCGCCCGAGGTCGGCCAGATAGGTGCGCTCGCCCCGTCGCTCGAGGAGCCGGGAGATTGCATCGATGGCTTCCTGGGGCCGATCGGGATCGAACAGGAGGCCCGTTTCGCCGTGCCGGACCAGGTCCGGTACGCCACCGGCGTTCGCGGCCACCACCGGGCAGCCGGCCGCCATGGCCTCCAACACCACGAAGCCGAGCGTCTCGGTGCGGGAAGGCATCACGAAGGCGTCGGCGCTGGCGAAGGCCTCCGCTAGCTCTTCGCCCTGCAGGAAGCCCAGGAAGGCGACCCGCCGCGCTCCGAACTCCCGCTCCAGGTCCCGGCGCGCGGGTCCGTCCCCCACCAGCGCCACGCGCACGTCCGGCAGCGCATCCAACACGGAGGTAAAGAGGGAGAGATTCTTTTCGGGCGACAGCCGGCCGACGGAGAGCAGCACGGGGCCGTCGGGCCGCCCCCCGGAGAGCCGCATCCGCATGTCGAGACTGCGGCGGCTGGGGTGAAACAGGTCGGTGTCCACGCCGCCGCGCCAGATCCCGACGTCGTGGACACCGTGCGCGGACAGCTCGCTGCGCGTGAAACGCGACGGGCACAGGTTCACGTGAGCCAGGTTGTGGACGTTGCGGATCAGGGGCCAGATGCCCGCCTCCACCCAGTCGAGCCCGTAGCCCGGCAGATAGCGCGGGAAATCGGTGTGGTAGGAGGCCACGCGCGGGAGCCGCAGCGCCGCCGCCGCGACGAGGCCCCAGAGACCCAGGATCGCCGGCCCGACGGCGTGCACCACGTCCGGCCCGAACCTGGCCAGCTCCCACGCGATCCGGGGGTCGGGAGCCGCGATCCGAACGCCGGGATAGGGCTTGAAAGGCGCGCTCGGGATGCGGACGACGCGCGCACCGGCGTGCTCCGCGACGGCCGTATCCGGTGCGAACACCAGCACCTCGTGCCCCTGCGCCACCAGGCGCGCCACCGTGTGGCGAAGTCGGTTGGTGATGCCGTCGATCTTGGGCAGAAAGACTTCGGTGAAGATCGCGATTCGCATGCACAGCTCTCTTCGGGGGGTAGGTGTCCCTCGATTCGGCCGAAAGCCTAGACGGGTCGCGTGGAAGTCCGTCGAAGACCCGGCGACAAGAACCCCACGGTTGAAACACCGTTCGGTGCCGAACCCATCGCGGCCCGGCGACAGGGGCGTGACGGGGCGGTGACGCGGAGCGTCTGCTGCCGTCTCCCTGCACGTGTGGGGGAGTTGGCGCCGCGCGAGAATCCGCGCACACTGTCGTCATGCAACCGCAACGCACCGATCGCTATGCCTTCCTGCCCGGCACCCAGCGCCCCGTCCGCATCGCCCGCGCGGAAGGGTGCACGCTCTTCACACCCGAGGGCGACCGCATCCTCGACGCGGCCGGTGGGGCCATCGTCGCCAACATCGGCCACGGCCGGACGGAGGTGGTGGAGGCCGCTGCGGCGGCCCTCCAGGAGGTGACCTACGCGGTGCCGCCCTTCGTCACCGAGGCGCGGCTGCGGCTGGCGGAACGGCTGCAGGAGCATTGGCTCCCCGATGGTGTCTCGCGCTGCGCGTTCGCCAGCGGCGGCTCGGAGAGCGTCGATCTGGCCCTGC
The DNA here is from genome assembly GCA_022361175.1 of Pseudomonadota bacterium. GTDB lineage: Bacteria > Myxococcota_A > UBA9160 > UBA9160 > UBA4427 > JAKSBN01. Next base: position 5,411 of record JAKSBN010000277.1, read on the forward strand.
GTATCGCACGCCAGCACTTCGTCTCCAAGGGCGAGCCCGCGCGCTACAAGGTGATCGGGCGGCACCTCTCCTACCACGGCACCACGCTCTCGGGGCTCGACGTGGCGGACCACCCGAAGCGGCGCCCCGCCCTCGGCCCGTGGCTCCACGACTGGCCCAAGGCCCCCGCCTGCTACGCACTGCGCTGCGACGCCTGCCGGACAGCAGGCGCCTGCACGCTCGACTGCGCCGACGGCTTCGAGGCCGCGATCCAGGCGGCGGATCCCGAGACCGTGGCGGCCGTCATCGTCGAACCGATCGGCGGCTCGACGGCGGGCGCCCTGGTGCCGCCGCCGGGCTATCTGGAGCGCGTGGCCGAGATCTGCCGACGCCACGGGATCCTGTGGATCGCCGACGAGGTCATGACCGGCTTCGGCCGCACCGGCGCGCGCTTCGCGGTGGACCACGAGGGCGTGGCGCCCGACCTGCTGGTGGGCGGCAAGGGCTTGGCCGGCGGCTACGCGCCCATCGGAGGCGTCTACGCCAGCGAAGCCGTGACGGAGCCGATCGCCGCCGCCGGCGACGAGGTCATGTTCTACACCTTCGCGGCGCATCCCTCCGCCTGCGCGGCTGCCGACAAGGTGCTCGAGATCCTCGCCCGGGAAGCGCTGGTCGAGCGCGCCGCGCGCATGGGCGAAGCACTCACCGAGCGACTCCAGGCCGAGCTCGGCGATCACCCGCACGTGGCCGAGATCCGGGGCCGCGGCCTCTTACAGGCGGTCGAGCTGGTGCAGGACCGCGCCTCGGGCCACCCCTTCCCACGCGAGGCCAATCTGACCGCGCGCGTGGTGGCGGCGGGCCTGCGCAACGGCGTCTTCTTCTATCCGGGCGGCGCGGGGGCGGCCCAGGACGTCGTGTGCCTGGGCCCCCCGTTCATCGTGACCGAGGACGAACTCGATCTGATCGCCACCGCCCTTGCCAAGGCCATCGACGCCGGCGTGGCACGGGCTTCGCGCTAGGCCGACCCGTCGCGGCGACGCCAGCGGCGCAGGGCCAGGAGCGGCAACAGCGCCAGCCCGGCCTCGAAGCCGAGGCCGCAGCCCGCCGTGCGCAGCTCGCGGTTGTCCGCCGGCCCCGCGCAGTGGACGTCGCCCGCGTCGACCCCGCCGTCGCCGTCGTTGTCGACGCCGTCGCTGCACTGGGGGTTCTCGATGTTGAGCGCGGTATCCAGGCACGCCGGATCGGCCGCGTCCATCAGGCCGTCGCCGTCGTTGTCGATGCCGTCGTTGCAGGCGCCCAGGATGCTGCCCGCGTTGGCCGGGTCGGTGTTCTGATCCCGCTCGTCGCTGTCGAACACTCCGTCCAGGTCGCGGTCCACCGCCACGCGAACCCCAGAGCCCGGCGGCACGCACGTGTACGTGAGCGACTGCCCGGGAGCGGCGGCCAGGGCGTCGAGCGCCGCCTGGCTGAGCCCCGCCTCGGCGGCCCGATCGGAGTCGTAGGTCCCCGAGCCGGGGTCGAAGAGGTAGCCGCGGTCCTCGCCGTTCACGAGCCCGCGCACCACCAAGTCGCACTCGGTCACGTTGCCGCCCAGGAACTTCGACACGAAGGCCGCGCCGGCGCGCTGCCGCAGCAGGTTGATGCGTCCGATCACGCCGGGGAGCCCCGAGCCGTCGTCCGTGATCTGCTGCCCCACGATCGGCGCCAGATCGCTCGGGAAGGCCAGCATGAAGGCCTCCATGTCGCGGCGCTCGCCGTCGTTGGCGAAGCCGCCGAAGGGCAACCCGAAGACCGAAGCCCGGAAGAAGCGGAAGAGCGTGTCGGTGCTGCCGTCGTGCAGGAAGCCGGTGCCCCGCACCTGGTCGCCCTGGTGCGAGTTGTCGCTGTTCAGGAAGAACGGCGCGTTGGGCATCCCGAACATCCCCACCTTCTGGTAGCCGTTGCGCAGGTGCGGGACCTTCATGGTCTGGGTCTCGTTCTCGAAGCTCGCCAGGCCGCCGGTGCCGAAGAAGCCGTTGTCCGCCTCCAGGTCGTGGCAGCCGTTGCAGGTGGCCACCACGTCGATGTTCTGGTTGAAGTAGAGGCTCTGCCCGTTCGCCTCGGACGGCGTCAGCGTGCCGTCGAGCGCCGCCACCGGGTTGGGCGGCAGCGCGATCTGCAGCGCGAAGTTCGTGAACGCCTGCATGTCGGACTGCAGCTGCGGATCGGTGGCCGGGGTGCTCCCGCCCACCAGCCCCGGGAAGGCCACGATGAAGTTGTCGAAGTTCAGCGCTTCGTCGCCGGCGTTGTTGCCCCCGTCCGTGAGATAGGGCGAGTCCTGCCCGAAGAAGCCGTCCACCCGGTCGCCGCGCCAGTGCATGCCGCCGCTGTTGGCCAGGCCGCGCAGCGTCTGGGTCGTCATGGGGCCCTTCATGGGGTGGAACTCGTCGGGATCGGCGCCGCCGTTGCCCGGCCCCAGGCCCGCCGGCGTCGCCGGCATGGTGTTCTGGGTGACGTTGCCGTCGGGATCGCCCAGATCCCAGGCCAGGCTGTCGAAGTCGCCGAAGACGTGGCAGCTGGAGCAGGAGGCCTCGCCGTTCGAGGACGTCGCCACGGCGTCGTACAGGAAGGGCCTGCCGCCCACGACCGAGGTGGGCTCCGGATTGTGAAGGGGCAGCGTCCCCACCTCGGCACCCGCCACCGTGTCGACGATCGAAATCGTGTTGGAGAACCGGCTGTACACGTAGAGCCGCTCGCGGCTCTCGGCCAGCACCAGGCCCGACGGACCGCCGCCGCTCACGTCGATGTACTGGGCGCTGGTGACGGTCGGATCGAAGCTGTCGTCCTCCAGACTGGCCGTGGGCAGCACGCCCACCTTGCTCGAGCCGAAGGCGGCCACGTAGACGGTGGCTCCGTCGCTGGTGAAGACCATGTCGAGCGGTGTGGCCAGGCTGTGGTCCGCGGTGCCCGCCGGCGCGGGGCGCTGCGAGTAGTCGATGTGCTTGTTCAGATGCCGGGGCGCCACGGTGGAGGAGCCCGACAGCACGCTGATGCGGTACTGGGCGAGATTGCCCTGCACCGTGGTGCCACCGAAAGTCCCGGCTCCTTCGAAGCGGGTCAGGTTCTGCGAATCCGCGTTCGAGACGTACACGTTTCCGCTCTGCGGGTGGACCGCCATGTTGAAGAGGATCGTGCCCACGTGGTCGTACTGGCTGGTCTGATTGAGCGTGGTGGCGTCGATCGCGAAGACGTCGTGGTCGGGCAGGAAGAAGCGGATGCCGTTGCTCCAGTTGCGGTCCTGTTCGTCACGCCATTCGCCGGACGCTTCGTCGAACTTCACCACCAGCCCCACCTCCGGCGCCGTCACCAGCTGGTGGTTGGTGGAGGGGCCCGGGTTGCCACCGGGGAGCTGCCCGCCGGCCAGGCCGTTCGGCGAGGTGACGCCGTCGCCGCCGCACGGGGAAGCGCCGAAGCCGTCGCAGACGCGTCCCTCCGACACCACCGCGGTCTGGTTGCCGGAGTGGAAGACCGCCGCGTAGACCGTATTGCCGTCCGGGCTCACGGCCAGCGCCCGCGGCGTGTCGCCGAAGAGTTCCACCACCTCGAGCGGCGTTCCACCCAGAGAGTTGCCCAGGCTGGTGGCGTCGAACACCCAGACGTCCGCGCGCGGCACGCTGGGCGTGGTGAGCTCCGGGTCGCCGTCGCCGTCGTCGAAGGCCCCGGTGATCGAGGGGTGGGTGCGGTGCTGGCCGCGGTGCGCGGTGGTCACGAAGGCGCGGTTGCCGCCCGGCCCGGCGAATACGATGTCGCGCGGCTCGTCGCCCACCAGCAGCGTGCGCACGACCCGCGGCGGAAACGCCGACACGTCCACGATGCTGACGCTGTCGGACAGGTGGTTCACCACCCAGACCTCGTCGTTGGTGCGCGCGGCGACGGCCACCGGGTCGAGGCCGACCGAAACGGAGCTCACGTGGCGGAGCTGCCCATCGCCCAGCACGTTGAAGATCTCGAGCCGGTTGTCGGGGCCGTTGGCGGCGAACAGACGCAAACCGTTTGGCGAGGTGGCCAGCGGCCGCACCGGTCCGGACTCGAACAACACGTAGGGTGACGTCTGGGCGAAGCCGGCCACCGGAATTGTCAGCAACGCCAGAGCGACCAAAGAGCAAACCAGATGAACTCGCGACCGCATCCGAAAGCCTCCCGACGGGCCCCTGTGGACCCGCAGTGGTGAGGGTGGGTGGTGGGGCGCCCACTCTATCAGGATCGGACCCGGGGATTCGCGGCGTTCGGCACAGGAAACGAGGAAAACTCCCAAGGGGTCGCGAAAGGGGGGACTTCCGGTCCTCGATCATCCGTTCGGACAGCGTCCATGCGGGGGAGGCGACGCCCTCGGGCAAGCCCGCGGTGGCGCGCCACCGTTCGCACAAAATGACTGGGCGTCATCCACGCGATCGCAAATACCCGCGATCACGGACTCCCGCGTGTCACCCGGCGGCCGAAGATCACGGCGCCGCGGGGGGCACGGCGGAACGCCCCCCGGCGAACACGCGATCGCCCAGCGCCAACGCCAGGGCGGTGCACGCGTGCCAGAGCGTGTGGGCTTGCAGGAGACCGTCGGGAGCGCAGGCGAGCTTGGCCTGATCCGCCTTGTGCAGTGCGAAGCCGGCGACCAGCAGTACTGCTGCGGCCCAGGCCGTCCGCGCCGAAGCACCCGTACGGCCGCGGTAGCGCGCGAAGAGAAGCGCCAACGCGACCAACAGCACCGCGGCGAGGGGCGCGATGGTGAGAACGCCGTGCCCGGCCGCCAGCACGGGGTTCAGCGCCAGGAAGGCCGCGGCCACCCGCGCCGGGGAGCCCCCGAAGTTCGCGTGCCATCCCCGGGCCACCACGGCCAGCAAGCAGGCGTAGATGCCCACCACGTCGAGCCCGTTGAAGACGACGGCCACCGCCGCGTGGAAGAGAAAGCTCCCCACTGCCAACAGTGAACCCGACGCCAACAGGAGCAGGCCGAGCGCGTCGCGGCGGCGGCGATAGACCCACGCTCCCGCCGCCAGGTAGAGCCCACTGGAGACCGCGTTCACCGGCTGCTGCACCGGCGCGCGGGTGGCCAGCACTCCGCAGCGGTCGTGCGCCTCGCAGTACTCCGCGCAGTCGCCCGGCGCCAGCGCTTCCCAGATCTCGGCGGTGGGCGCGAAGGACAAGAGCGCCCAGCCGATCCCGGCCAGCGCGAGCGCCCCCGCCACAGCGGCGGCCATCTCGCCCGCATCCCTCGCCCGCGTTCGCACGGCACGGCCCTCCGGGCGGCGCAGTGTGCCGCAGCGACGGAGCGCGAGCGAGGTGAGAAACCGGGCGGGTTCTCGCCGCGGAATCAGACGGGAAGCATGCCGCCGCGGACACTCGCCGCCGCGTCGCTGGCGAGCCACAGGATCACGCCGGCGATCCGGGCCGGAGGCGTCCACGCCGCGAAGTCCGCGTCCGGCATGGCCGCGCGGTTGGCCGGCGTGTCGATGGTGGTCGGCACCACCGCGTTCACGCGCACCCCATCCGCCGCCAGCTCGTTCTGGAGCGAACGCGTGAGCGCCACGACCCCGGCCTTCGAGGCGGCATAGGCGGCGATCCCGGCCGGACCGTCGAAGGCCGCTTGCGACGCCACGTTCACGATGGCGCCACCGCCCCGCGCCGACAGCAGCGGAGCCGCGGCGCGACTCATGGCGACGGCGGTGCGGACGTTCATGCGCCAGAGCCGGTCCCAGACGTCCAGGGGAGTGTCCGCCACGGCATCGCCGCCGGCGAAGCCGCCGACGCCGTTCACCAGCACGGCCAGGTCAGAGCCGGCGGCCTTCGCGGCCAGCGCGGCCCCCGCCTCGTCCGACACGTCGGCTTCGAGCAGCCGCAGCCGCTCGGCAGCCGCGGCCTCCGCGAAGCGTTCGGACAGGGCCTCCGCTTCCGCCCCCACGATCCACGGCACCACCACCGTGTCCCCGGCGTCGAGGAAAACTCCCACGATTTCGCTTCCGAGGGCTCCGGTCCCCCCGGTGACGATGATTCGGCGTCCACTCATGGCGCTCAGCATAGACGATGCTCGGCGAGCGGCACGACTCGGCCGAACCTTCCGTGCCTTGACGACGACAGCGCCGCACCGCAGGCTCTCCCACGCCCACCGGTCAGGAGCCTCCGTGCCCCACGCCCGCACCCCATTCGTTCTCGCCTTGGCGGTCGCGCTGGTCGGACCTGCCGGTCCGGCCCAGGCCGAAGCCGAGGCCCGGGCGGAAGCGGACCGTTTGGTCGAGAACGCGCGTGCCGCCGATCTGGAGCGTGCGGCCCAGCTCTACGAATCGCTCGCCGACGCGAATCCGAGTGACTTCGAAGCGCGACTGGGAGCAGCGCTCGCCCTCAACCGACTCATGACGCTGCGCACCAACGCCAACCTCCCGACCGTCGCCGGCACGCAGGACAGCGACGACCATCGCGCGCTGTGGCGCTCGTTGGGCAGCCGCGCCCTCGACCACGCGCGCGCAGCACACAGCCTGCGGCCCCAGTCCGCCGAGGCGGCGGCGCAGCTGGCGAACGCCTACATGTACCACGCGTCGAGCTTGGGCGTAGTCCGCGCCATCCTGCAGGGGGCCGGGACCGAGTACCGCCGGCACGCCGAACGCCTGATCGCCCTGGACGAAGCGCACGACGACGGACTCGGCCACGGCCTGCTGGCCGGGTTCTACCTGGTGTCTCCCTGGCCGGTCCGCGACCTGGACCGGGCCGAGCGCCACTTCACCCGCGCCGCGGAGTTGTCTCCCCGTTCGGCGCGCAATCAGTACGGCCTGGGCCTCTACTGGGCGCGCCGCGGAGATCCGAAGCGAGCACAGCCTCACTTCGAACGCGCGGCCGCAGGGCCTTGCACCCGTGGCAGCGAGCGCTTCGTCTGCACCTGGATCGCGACCGAGTCGCGCCGCGTCCTCGGCGAGATCGCACCGCCTGCGCCGTAGGCGCTCGCGTCTGCGAGCCGCGGGCAAGGCGCGCGATCGAGCCGTAGTGAACGACGGCGCGGGAAGCGCAACACAGCCCGCAGACGCGCCCTCCGTGCGTTCGGAGGACTGCCGAGCGACCGACAAGCGACGCCGAACTTCGGACTCAGGACGCTAGAGGGCCTCTAGCGCTTGACGTTCGTCAGGTGCTCGATCAACACGTCCAGCTGGAAGGGCTTGCGCAGCAACGGACCGGGGAGATCCGCCGTGTCGAGCCCCGAGGTGTCCTCGGCGTAGCCCGACATGAAGATCGGCGCCACGCGGAGCCCCCGCGTGCGCAGACGCTCGAAGAGCGCGCGCCCGTCCATCTCGGGCATGACCAGATCGAGCACCATGGCATCGATGCCCGTCGCGTGGTTTTCCGCCAGCTCGATCGCCGCCCGTGGTCCCGACGCCTCCAACACGCGCAGTCCATAGCGCTCAAGTCCCACCCGCAGCGCCCGCCGCACCCGGTCCTGGTCTTCCACCACCAGCACGGTTCGGCCCCGCAGCCGCTCCCGCGGCTCCGACGGCAGCGGCTCGAGAGCTCCGGCCGCGGACGACGCCAGGGGCAGGAACACCGACACGCGGGTCCCCTCTCCCGGTGCGCTCTCGAGACCCAAGGCTCCGTCGTGCTGGCGGACGGCGCCGTGCACGCTGGCCAACCCCAGACCGGTGCCGCGGCCCTCGGGCTTCGTGGTGAAGAACGGCTCGAACGCGCGCTCCCGCGTCTCCGCGTCCATGCCCGATCCGGTGTCGCGCACGCTCAGGCAGGCGTACTTCCCCGGCTCGAGCCCGAGCTCTGCGGCCTGCGCAGCGTCCAGCTCCACCAGGCGGGTGCGTACCCAGATGCGCCCGGTGCCCTTGATCGCGTCGGCCGCGTTGGCCACGAGATTGATGACGATCTGCTCGACTTGGCCGCGGTCGGCCGTCACGTTGGCGAGCTCGGGGTCGAGCTCGAAGCTGGTCTCGATGCTCTCCGGAATGCGGTGGCGCAACAGGTCTTGGAGGTTCTCGACGGTCTCGTTCAGGTCGAGGGCCGTCCGATCGAACGGGCGCGGCCGCCCCAGGGCCAAGAGCTCGCTCGTCAGGTCGCGCGCCCGCAGGGCCGCGCCCTCGATCTCCCGAAAGGCCTCCTCGGTCTCGGACTGCCCGGCGGCCGCACGCCGACCGAGGTCCGCGTAGAACAAGATGGGAAACAGCAAGTTGTTGAAGTCGTGCGCCATGCCCCCGGCGAGCCGGCCCAACATCTCCAGTTTCTGCGCAGTGGCCAGGCGCTCCTCGCTGCGCGCCAGTGACTCGTTGGCCTGCCGCGAGCGGCGCAGCGCGAGCCACAGGATCGCCACGCACGCTCCCAACACCGCCACGGCCGAGACCGCGGTCGCGGCGGCGACGGGATGCTCCCGCAACACCGACGGCGGACGGTTGACGACCCGGCTGCCCGCGGGCAGACGCGCGATAGGGAGACCGAAGCGGACCAACGCCTCGTAGTCGAAGCCGGGCGCGTACTCGGCCGTCGATACGGCGATCGCGGCCGTTTCCTCCCCGGCCAGGATGCGGCGGGCGATCGCGGCCGTCCGGCGCCCGTGCGTGAACGGATCGTTCATGATTCCGCCCACCACGCCCCGCCCCAGCAGCATGCCGAACATGCCGTACATGGGGCGCTCCAAGTCGGTCGTGAGCGCCGGCAGATCGTCGTCGAACGAGAAGTAGGCGCCCGTCTCGTCCTTGTGGATCGCCAACAGCAGGAAGACCGTCTCGGGTGCCGACTCGCGCGCGCGGGTGCGGAGCTCTGCCAGCGAAAACTCGTCCCAGACCGAGATGCGATCCGCATCGTCCCTGGTGGCGAGCACCCGCTGCGCCTCCTGCGTCATGCGAACGCCGAGTTCGGTGCGGTCGCTCAGGATCACGATGGGGGCACCAGGCCCGTGGAGCTCTCGAATCAGGTCGAGGTTGCCCACGATCTCCAGCCCCTCCACGATCCCGGTCCAGCCGCTCAGCTCGGCGCCCCATTCCGGGTCCGCGACGTTGACCCCGCAGAACACGATGGGGACGCCGGGGAAGAGCTCCTCGCGATGCCGCTCCAGAAACCGCAGTGCGACGTCGTCGCTGGAGATGACGAGCTCCGGCCGCACCTCGCGGTACTTGATGCGATAGAGGTCCAGGAGCGACGCCTGATAGGCGGGCTGCCCCAGAAACCGGCGACCGTCCATGTACTCGATGTGCAGATTCTCTTCGGGGACGACACCGGCCAGACCGGTGCGCACCCCGTTCACCAGAGCGTCCGTCCAGCGGTACTGCGGATGGTAGGAGTTGAGGACCAACACGTGCGGCGCGTCCGAGGCCGCCGCGGAACCCGGCACCTGCCCCAGGGCCCACGCCAACCCGACCGGGGCCAGGGCTGACAGGACGTCGCGCAGGGAAACCCCGCCCGCTCGCCACGGCAAAGCCCGCGAGGCACCGCGGTTCGCGCTGAGAACCGGCCACCACACCGTCGTTCCGCCCTCCGAAACCACCCGCTTCCGCGCCACTGCCGCGGAGTATCGCACGGCCAAACTCGGACAGAGAATGGGGTCAACACGCTACACACGAAGGCGTCTCCCCCTGGCCTCAAGCGCTTCCGACGAGCGGACGATGGCCGAGGCATGGCTGGTTCCGTCTCGTTCGACTGGGTCTGCGAACAGCTCGAGCAGGCCACCTCGCTCGATCGCCTCGAAGCGCGGGGCACCGTCCGGCTCGCCCTCAAGCAGGCGGGCCTCGAAGCCAAGAGCGTGAGCGCCGGTGAAATGAAGGTCGTGCTGGAGAAGGTTCTGCCCGGAGAGCTCACGTCCCGCGGCATCGACGAAGCGGGGCTCTGTTCGCGTCTGGCGGGCGCCGTGATGGAACTCGAGGACGACGGCCCGGTGGAATCGCCGGAGGCCGTCTTCAAGCGATTGGGGGGCGGCTCGTAGCCCGCCTTCAGGTTGTAAGACGCACGACCGGTATCCCCAGGTGTTCCTGACGACCTGCGGCCGCTCGTCACGCCTCTCGCGTGCGCACTTCGACTTCAGACTCGAGCGTGCGGTGCACCGGGCACCGGTCCGCCATCTCCAGCAGCCGCTCCTTCTGCTCCACCGACAGCGGACCTTCCAAGGCAATCGCGCGATCGATGCGGTCGAGCCGGCCGGACTGCGTCTCACACGCCTCGCAGTCCGTCGCGTGGATCTTGGAGTGACGGAGCCGCACCGAGACGCGCTCGAGCGGCCACCCCTTTCGCTCCGCATAAAGGCGCAGCGTCATGGACGTACAGGCTCCGAGCCCGGCCAGCAGGAAGTCGTAGGGGGCGGGGCCGCGATCGGTGCCGCCGACGGTCGCGGGCTCGTCGGCCACGAGCCGATGGCGGCCGACCGCCACCGACTGGTGGAAGCGCCCCTCCCCGGTCTCCTCCACCACCACCTCGCCCTCCGCAGGGGTGGCGGCCGGGTCCGACTCCGACTCGGGCAGGAAGCGCGCCGCCCAGGCCGCCAGCACCTCGGCGGCGTAAGCGGCGTCCTCGCGGCGCGACAGCAGATGATCGGCCGTGTCCAGGGAGACGAAGCTCTTGGGGTGCTTGGCGGCTTGGTAGAGACGCGTGGCGTTCTCGATTCCGACGACCGTGTCCACGGGCGAGTGCATGACCAAGAGAGCCCGCCGCAGCTTCTCCAGGGAAGGCAGCAACCGCTGCTCGTCCAAATCGTCGAGAAACTCGCGGCGGATCTGAAACGCGCGTCCCGCCAACTCGACGGTCGCCTGCCCGCGGGACTCGATCTCCTCGAGGTCGTCCGTCAGCAGACGCTTCACGTGGGCCGGGTCTGACGGCGCCCCGATCGTGGCCACGGCGCGTACTTCCGGAACCCGCGGCGCCGCGGCCAAGACGGCGGCGCCGCCGAGGCTGTGTCCCACCAGGATCGAGGGCGCCTGGCCACGCTCGCGCAGAAAGTCCGCCGCCCGGACGAGATCCTCGACGTTGGAGGAGAAGTCCGTGTGGGCGAACTCGCCCTCGCTGTGGCCCAGACCCGTAAAGTCGAAGCGCAGCACCGCGATGCCGCGACCCGCCAGGCCGCGCGCCAGCCGGCTGGCCGCCGCCAGGTCTTTCGAGCAGGTGAAGCAGTGGGCGAAGAGCGCCGTTGCGCGCGCCGGCGCCAGCGGCCGGTCCAAGCGCGCCGCCAAGCGGGCGCCCTGCGAGCCTTCGAACTCCAGCTTCTCGGTCTCGATCACGGGCGACCTCCTCGACTCGCGGCCTGCGGCCGGAACCGGATCTGCGGGCGATCGCTGCCGGGCCCGAACTCGCGGCGGTTCTGTTGCGCGATCTCGCGCACCACCGTCTCGAAGTCGCGCGACGAGATCACGCTCTCCCCGGCGAAGGCCGGGTTCGCCAGGATGCCGTCCTCGGCCTCGATCTCCACGCGGATCAGCTCCCCGCACTGGCTCTTGCCCACCAGCGGCGGGTTCCGAATGGCAACCGGCTCCGGGGCCGGTCCGCACGCGGCGCGGAGCGCCGGCGACATCCGCTCCGGCGGCACCAACCAGGGCGCGACGGGGTCGCCGATGTCGAAGTTGCGGCGCAGCACCAGCGACTTGTCGGGCAGCCGCCGCGACGAATCCCACCAGAGCCCATCGACCGCCTCGAGGGCCTCGCGTCCCAGCGGCGCCGGCACGGCACCCAGGTGGGCGAGCGACTTCGCGAGCCACTCATCCACGCTGCGGTTGTAGAGAAATTCGCTGCGGGCGGTGCGCGACGAGGCGATCGCTGCGGCAATGCGAGCCCCCAGCAGGTTCGAGTACAGGTCTTCCGGCGAGAACGCCGACGCGGTCTCGGGGAACGCGTCGACCGTGGACCACCCGTACCAGGTGGCGATCTCGTGCCAGACGGACATCTGGAAGGCCGCCCACTGCGCCAGCGGCAGCGACACCTGGCGCCGGCCCAACTGCGCCAGCAGCTCGGGCTCGACGGACGCGAGGACGATGCGCCGGGCGCCGCCTTCGTCGGGCAGCTCGATCACGGCGCCGCGCTCCAGCTGGCTCGCGATCTGTGTGGCGATGTAGATGGTCCAATCCGCTACGTCCCGGACGTGCGCCGTGTCGATGAAGCCGCCGCGGCACGTGTACACCAACCCGTTGGGCTCGCGGTGCACCAGACCGCTGGCGTCGCCCGAGGGCCCCACCCGGATGACGCCGCTGTCGTAGGAATGTCCACGCACGTCCCCGGGGCCCAGGACGTTGCCCACGAAGTAGCCGGGGATGGGCATGCTCCCGAGCCGCACGCGCAGGTCGGAGCCGAAGGCACAGCACGGCCGGAACCGGGTGCGGACGGGGATGGCCGGGACCTCGCTGGCGCGCAGATGACGGGACAAACCCTCGGACTGCTCCGCGCCCAGGAGATGGGCCACGTCGGCCTCGGTCGGCTTGTCCTCCGCGCGCCAGCGCGGCGGGGTCGAGCAGGCCGTTGCGAGGGCACAGAAGAGCAACAACACGGCGGCGCGGGCGTTCGCAACGGTCATCGAGGCCTCCTTCCGCTCGGGGTACTCTCCTTCCCGCCTTCGGGCCGCAGCGCTTCGACGCCGGAACCGGCCTTAGGTTTCAGGAGGAACGCCGGTGCCGCTCGAGCTGATCCGAACGGGGGATGGCCGGCCCCGCTGCAGCTGGTGCGGCGACCACGCGGACTACCGACGCTACCACGACGAGGAGTGGGGACACCCGGTGGACGACGACCACCGGCTGTTCGAGAAGATCTGCCTGGAGGGCTTCCAGTCGGGACTCAGCTGGCTGACCATCCTGCGCAAGCGCGAGGGCTTCCGCGAGTCCTTCGCCGGCTTCGACTTCGAACGCGTCGCTCGCTTCAACCGCCGCAGCGTAGAGCGCCTGCTGCGGAATCCGGACATCGTGCGCCACCGGGGCAAGATCGAATCCACCATCGGAAACGCCCGGCGGGCCCGGGCCCTGGCCGAGGAGTTCGGCTCCCTGGCCGCCTACTTCTGGCGTTTCGAACCCGCCCCCGAAGCGCGGCCCGCGCGGCTCACCCCCGCCGTGCTCGAGACCCTCACGACCTGTCCCGAGGCCACGGCCCTCTCCCGCGATCTCAAGCGGCGCGGCTGGACTTTCGTGGGGCCCACCACGCTCTACGCCTTCATGCAGGCGATGGGGATGGTGAACGACCACCTGGAGGGCTGCTTCGCCCGCCCCCGGGTCGAGAAACGCCGACGCCGCTTTCGGCGCCCCTAGGCGCGCCCGGGAGAGCAGCGGGGCGCCGGGCTTTTTGTCACCCTGGCGGCACCCCGCTGCCAAGAGGACCCCACCCCATGCCCGTCACCGACTTCTCACTCGCCGGCAAGGTCGCCATCGTCACGGGAGGCAGCCGGGGCATCGGCCGCTCCATCGCCATCGGCCTGGCCGAGGCGGGCGCCGACGTGGCGCTGGCCGCCCGCAAGCCCGAGGCCTTGGCCGAGGCCGCCGGCGCCGTCGAGGCCACCGGCCGACGAGCTCTGGCCGTTCCCACCAACGTCCGCCGCCTGGACGAGCTACGGGGACTGGTCGAGCGCACACAGAACGAGCTCGGTCGGGTGGACATCCTGGTCAACAACGCCGGCACGAACCCCGTCTACGGTCCCATTCAGGACGTGGACGAAGGCGCGTTCGACCTGGTGATGAACACCAACGTGCGGGCGGTGCACTCGCTCAGCAACTTCGCCCGCGAGGCCATGCTGGCGCACGGCGAGGGCGGCAGCATCGTCAACGTGAGCTCCGTGGGCGGCTACCTGGCGTCCGACGTGATCGGGGCCTACTCCGTCTCGAAGGCGGCTCTCATCATGTTGACCCAGGTGCAGGCGAAGACGTGGGGCAGCGACGGAATCCGCGTGAACTGCATCGCGCCGGGCCTCATCAAGACCGAGTTCGCCCGTGCGCTGTGGGACGACGAGCGCACGCTCGAAGCCGCGACCCGCGATTCGGCGCTCCACCGCATCGGCGAACCGGACGAGATGGCCGGAGCGGTCGTCTATCTCGCGAGCCGAGCGGCGTCGTTCGTCACCGGACAAACGCTGGTGCTCGACGGAGGCCGCCGCCTCTGATCGAACGGTGCGCCGAAATCGGCACAGCTCGTGTTGATTCCTACCCTGAAGTTTGATTTTCAGCACGAATCCGTATAAAAGGGCACACCTCGAAGGCGCCGCTGCTCGTCCTGCGGCCCACTGCTCCGGTCCCGGCCGGGCTCCGGTCTCGACCGGACAAGGAGGTGTGTCCCGGATGGCGGTTGCCCCCCGATCGCGACTCGCACGACTCTGGCCCGCTGTGGCGGGCCTTGCAGCCTGGCTCTGGCCGGCGCACGCGCTGGCCAACGACGGCCTCGACTCTGGCGACACGGCCTGGCTGCTGGCCGCCAGCGCGCTGGTGCTCTTCATGACCCTGCCGGGCCTCGCGCTCTTCTACGGCGGACTCGTCCGCACGAAGAACGTGCTGTCGGTGCTGATGCAGTGTCTGGCGCTCACCGGCGCGGTCACCGTGTTGTGGCTCGCCGTCGGCTACTCACTGGCTTTCGACACCACCGGCATGCAGAAGGGCGTCGTGAACGCGAGCTCTTTCATCGGGGGGCTCGGCAAGGCGTTCCTCCTCGGCCTGAAGCCCGACACGCCGTCGGGGACCGTGCCCGAGGTGCTGTTCTTCGTCTTCCAGATGACGTTCGCGATCATCACGCCCGCGCTGATCGTCGGCGCCTTCGCCGAGCGCATGAAGTTCTCGGCCATGCTCTTTTTCTCCCTGGCGTGGCTCGTCCTCGTCTACACGCCGATCTGTCACATGACCTGGTCCGGCGACGGCGGGCTCTTCTGGGACTGGGGCGTCTTCGACTTCGCGGGCGGCATCGTGGTGCACATCACGGCCGGCGTCGCCGCACTGGTCGCGTGCGTCGTGATCGGCCCCCGCAAGGGCTATCCGACGACGCCCATGCCTCCGCACAACCTCACCATGTGCCTGACGGGAACCGGGATGCTGTGGGTGGGCTGGTACGGCTTCAACGGCGGCAGCGCGCTGGGAGCCAACGGCTCCGCGGCCATGGCCGTCGCCGTCACCCAGATTTCCGCTGCGACGGCCGCCTGCACCTGGGCCTCGATCGAATGGATCCGCCACAAGAAGCCGAGCGTTCTGGGCATGGCCACGGGGGCAATCGCCGGCCTGGCGGCCATCACTCCGGCCGCCGGGGTGGTGGGGCCCGTGGGCGCGTTGGCCATCGGGCTGACGTCGGGCGCCCTCTGCTACCTGGCCTCCACCGCGCTCAAGCAGAAGCTCGGCTACGACGACTCGCTCGACGTGTTCGGCGTCCACGGCGTCGGCGGCTTCCTGGGAACCGTGATGGCCGGAGCCTTCGGGGCCGCCGTGCTCGGTGGCAACCAGGAGGGGCTGGCCATCGGACGCCAGCTGGGCGTCCAGCTGGGAGCCGCGTCGCTGGCCCTCGTCTACACCGCCATCGTGAGCTACGGGCTGCTCAAGCTCACGGACGCGGTGGTGGGCCTGCGGGTGGCGAACGAAGAAGAAGCAACGGGACTCGATCTCTCCCTCCACGACGAGAGCGGGTACAACCTGTAGGGAACGCCGTGAAGCGCATCGAGGCGATCATCAAGCCCTTCAAACTCGACGAAGTGCGCGGAGCCCTCTCGGAGCTGGGGGTCTCAGGCCTGACCGTCACCGAGGCCAAGGGCTTCGGGCGGCAGAAGGGCCACACCGAGCTCTACCGCGGCGCCGAGTACCAGATCGACTTGCTGCCCAAGGTAGTGCTCGAGGTGGTGGTGCCCGACGATCAGTGGGAGGCTGCGGTCGACGTCATCGGACGCATCGCCGCCACGGGCAAGATCGGCGACGGCAAGATCTTCGTCACGAACGTGGAGCAGGTCGTCCGGATCCGCACGGGCGAGGTGGACGAGGCCGCGTTGTAGGCCGGGCCGCGTCCGCTCAGCCCGCTTGCTCGGCGAGCTCCCGGGCCCGCTCCAGCTCCTGTTCGTACTGGGGATTGGAGCGGCACACGTGCTTGGAGGTTCCGGTCGCCAGCAGGCGTCCGTCGGGCGTCCAGAGTCGACTGACGCACGCCACCAGCCCCGAGGTCGCCAACGGGACTTCGCCGTGCGCCAGCAGCCAGTCGCAGTCGGGATCGAAACGCTGGAACTGCACCGTCAAGTCGAGATTCGGCGTCAAGTGGCGGAACGGCCAGGCGTGGGCCGCGATGGTCGCGTTCCAACCCGGGAAGTCGAGCCAGAAGAGCTGGCGGATCGCATCGGATTCCACGTCGCGAATCGGCGTGTCGTTCAAGCGCAGCCAGGTGTGCCACACGGGCTCGCCGGGGCCGTCGTCCCAGCGCGTCGGACGCCCTTCGATGCTGCGCCAAATCGGGTACCAGTCGCCGTAGTTGTCGGCGAGCTCCTGATAGCCGCGGAGCCCGTCCGGCCCGGGCACGTCGGGCGCCCGGGCCACGTCGTGTTGGAAGCCCTCGAGACCGTCGGCCACCATCCAGACCGTCGCGCACAGGAGAGCCCGCTCGCCCTGGAGGAGTTCGACGCGCAGCGACTCGGCGCGGCGCCCCCCACCCTGCGACACCACCCGCAGTTCCACCGGCCCGAACTCGCCGATGGCCAGGAAGTGGGCCTGAAAACTGGCGGGGCGCGCGAATCGGCTCTCCTGGAGCGCCGCTCGAAGGGCGATCGCCGCCAGGTAGCCGCCGTTGGGCCCCCACACCGCCCAGTCCGGCGACAGCTCGGCGCGATAGCGGCCGGGCTCCGCCCCGCCCTCAACCGCCGTATCTTGCACGAAGTCGGCCAAGTCCGTCCCCTCCCCGAGCCAGCATAGCTCCAGCAGGCGGCCTCGGGGCCGAGCCGTCTCGGCCTGGGGACGCGGTTTGGCAGGAAGCTTGGCCCTCACGACCTCGCTCGCGGGCCTCGCCCGACCGTCAAGGAGAGAGCGGCCCCAGCGTCTCGGGCAGGGTCACCTCGCAGGTGTGCACCACGTCGTCGCTGGAGCGCCCGATGCGCAGCGCGTAGCGACCCGCGTCGGCGTACCAGCCGGCCTCGGTGCGGCGTTTTCCCTTGCCGGAGGGCA
>JAKSBN010000227.1 GCA_022361175.1 Pseudomonadota bacterium
AGGCGCGTTCTGATCCAGGTACTTGCGCACCTCCGCGCGCAGAAGCTCTTGCTCTTCCGAGAATCCGAAGTTCATGACGGCCTCGTGAAATGGTGTCTTTTCGCTACGGTCTAGAGATTGACACGTGAGTCAATCACCCGGGAGGATAGGCGAATGCGCAGCGGGCGGCGACGACTTCCCCACCGAGCATGGCTGCCCGCGGCGGCCCTGCTCTTGGCCGCATCAGCCGTCCGCGCCGAGCCGCCGGCTCCCGAGCCGCTGCCGGCCCGGGTCTGGATCGCCGCCGGAGCCACCAGCGCCACCGACGCGACACCGCCGCCGCCTCTCATCCTGCGGACGCCGCGGGTCCGGGTCACACAGGCCCGGGCCCACCACCCGTTCCAGCTGAACGAGCCGCACGCCGTCTGGCCGTTCGTGACCGTCGACGTCCTGGCCCGCCGGCCGCGCCGGGCACCCTGACGGCCGACCTCGGGGCCGAACTCGGCGAGTCGCATCCGGAGATCCGTGGTTTCATGGCGGGCGTGCAGCCTCCGGTCACAGCCACCGTCACGGCGACCTCCCGCCTCTCGGAAGCCGAAATCGGCGACCCGCTGCTCGAACGCGGGTACGCCCAGTTGCCGGCCCTCCTCGGCGCCCGCGACTGCCGCGCCCTGATCGCCGGCTACGCCGACCGCCCCCGCTTCCGAAGCGTGGTGAACATGGCGGCCCACGGTTTCGGCCGCGGCGAGTACCGCTACTGGGCGAATCCCCTGCCGCCGCTGGTGGCCGAGCTGCGCGAGCGCCTGTATCCGCCGCTCGCGGCAGTGGCGAACCGCGCGGCCCGCGCCCTGGGTGCGGAAGCTTCACTGCCCGCCACCCTGACGGAGTTCCAGAGCCGCTGCCACGCCGCCGGTCAGACCCGCCCCACCCCGTTGCTGCTGCGCTACGGCCCGGAAGACTACAACTGCCTCCACCAGGACACGTACGGCGAGGTGGCCTTTCCGCTCCAGGTGGCCGTGTGCCTGTCCCAGCCCGGAGAGGACTTCGAGGGCGGCTCGTTTCTCTTGCTGCAGAACCGCGCGCGGCGCCAGTCGCGCGGCGAGGCCCTGGTGCTCGAGCGCGGCGACGCCGTCGTCTTCCCGAACCGCGACTGGCTGACGGCGGGCGCGCGAGGCCCCGTGCGCTGCCAGTTCCGGCACGGGGTGAGTCGGGTGGTCTCCGGTGAGCGCTATGCGCTCGGCATCATCTTTCACGACGCGCGCTAGCGGCAGCGACCGCGCACAGATTCGGAGGGAACGTACGTGAGCAAGACCGCACGGAGCGACCACCCCATTCACACCCTGCTCGCCGACCGGTACAGCCCCTACGCCTTCGCCGACCGGGACGTCCGGCGGGAGGACCTGGCGTCGCTGTTCGAGGCCGCGCGCTGGGCGGCCTCCTCGTACAACGAGCAGCCGTGGCGCTTCATCGTCGCGGATCGGCGCGAGGCGGAGGCCTTCGCCACTCTGCTTTCCTGCCTCGTCGAGGGCAACCAGGCGTGGGCGCAGCGGGTGCCGGTGTTGGCGCTGGGACTGGTGCGCACGGCCTTCGATCGCAACGGCAAGCCCAACCGAGCCGCCGAGCACGACCTCGGGCTCGCCACGGCCCAGTTGACGCTGGAGGCGACGGCGCGGGGACTGTCGGTCCACCCCATGATCGGAATCCAACCCGAACGCATCCGAGAGCTCTACGGCGTGCCGGACGACGCCACGCCGCTGACCGGCCTGGCCATCGGCTATGCGGCAGAGCCCAGTGCCCTGCCCGACGGCCTCCGTGCTCGAGAGGAAGCGCCGCGCCGCCGCAGGCCCTTGCACGAACTCGTGTTCGGGTCGCGCTGGGGAATTCGCGCAGATCTGGACGGGAGCTACTGAAACAAGAGGGGCGGTGGATCCCAGATCCACCGCCCCCGACTTCCGTCCGCTCTTCGACTAACCCGTCGTGACCGGGATCGTCCGCACTTCGGGCCGGACTTCCGGCGCCTTCGGCACCGTCACGGTGAGGACGCCGTTTCGCGCCTCGGCCGAGACCTCGCCGGCGAGCACGTCGACGCCGAATCGGAAGCGGCGCTCGAAAGCGCCGGCGAACGTCTCGGTTCGACGAGCAGCCGCATCGTCACTGCGACCGTGCTTCTCGCCCTTCAAGGTGAGGACGCCTTCCTGAATCGTGATCTCCACGCTCTCGGGCTCGACGCCGGGAATCTCGGCCGAGACCAGGAAGGCCTCGTCCGTTTCGCGGACGTCGATGCGCGGCGAGAAAGCAGTGGACCGAGCCCGGACGGCGGTGGACGGAAGCGCGAGAAAGTCGCTCCAGAAGCCGTTCAGGAGTCGATCCACGTCGGTGCGGGGAGCCCACAGGCTCCGAACGTGCGGGGTTCGGGGCACGAGCGTTCCAAGCGACATGGTTTTCCTCCTTCGCGTCCCTATTGCGAGGCCGAACCTCGGGGACCGCGAAGAGATCGGCACGGCCAAGACCCTGTCAAGTCGGTCGGGAGACACTCTTGCGTGCAGGCCCCGGGGGTTGCACGCCTAAGCACGAACGCCGGCATGTCAAGCGGGCGGGCGGCTAGATCACGCCCTTTTCGCGCAGCTCCGCCACGGCCGCCGCATCCAGACCCAGCTCACCATACACGGCATCGTTGTCGGCGCCGAGGCCCGGCGCCAGGGGTCGAGTGCGCGGCTCGTGCCCGGAGAGCTGCAGCGGATTGCCGTGAAAGACGACCTCGCCGAGCGTCGGGTGAGGGTGCCGCTCGATCATGCCGCGCGCGTTCAGCTGGGGATCGTCCACGAGCTCCTCGGGGCTGGCGACGCGGGCCACGGGCACGTCCGCACCGTCGGGCCCCAGCGCCCGGAGAACTTCTTCGCACGTCCGCTGCCCGATCCACTCGGAGACGATCCCGTTGATCTCGGCGCGGTTCTCCGAGCGGACGCGGTGGCTCCGGTAGCGCTCGTCGGAGGCCAGTTCCGGCCGGCCGATGGCGTCGCACAGCTGGCGGAAGAGCTTGTTGCTGGCGGTCGCGACCGCCACCCAGCCGTCCTTCGCAGCGTGCGCGTCGTAGGGGGCTGTAAAGGGATGCTGGTTTCCGACGCGGTGCGAGTGCACGCCGAGGTCGCTGTAGATCGTGGCGGCCGAGTCCGTGATGGCGAAGACGGCGTCCTGATTGGAGAGGTCGAGACAGCGTGCGCGACCGGTGCGGTCCCTCTCGAAGAGCGCCGAGACGATGCCGAGCGCCAAATAGAGCCCGCCGACGAAGTCGGCCAGCGCGCCGCCCCCGCGCACCGGCGGCCCGTCCGCAAACCCGGTGAGGGCCATGAGCCCACCGGTCGCCTGCGCCACGATGTCGTACGACGCCTGACCGGCCCGCGGCCCGGTGGCGCCGAAGCCCGAGAGCGCAGCCACCACGCAGCGCGGGTTGCGCGCTTGGATCACCGGAGGCCCGAGCCCCTGGCTCGCCAGCCAGCCGGCGCGGAAGTTCTCGACGACGACGTCGGCTCCGTCCACGAGGCGCAGGAAGAGCTCGCGGCCGGCTTCGGTGCGCACGTCCAGGGTGATGGAGCGCTTGCCGCGGTTGGTGTTCTGGAACGAGAGCGACGTCTCGCCCTTGCGGGACGGGCCGTAGCGGTAGTCGTCGCCGGTGCCGGGGCGTTCGACCTTGATGACTTCGGCGCCCAGGTCGGCCAGGGTGGCCGTGGCGAAAGGGCCGGCCACCACGCGGGTCAGATCCAGAACTCGGATGCCGTCGAGCACGCGACCGGGCAAGAAATCCTCGAGAGGCGCGCGGGTTCGCGAGTTCCGCTAGAGGCGGATCACGGCCACCAGCGCCGCCGCGCTCCCGGCCGCGGCCATCAGGTAGCAGAGCGTCCCGATCACACCGTCCTTGTCGCCGTGGCCCGAATCGATGAAGAAGTGGCGCATGTGATGCGCGCCCTTCCACATGGGCAAGGCCACCACCCCGAGCAACACGACCCGCCCGATCGGGTGGCTTCCCAGGGCGTAGGCCCGCTCGAACGACAGCGCCTCGGCCGACACCAAACCCAGGGGAATGGCGAGGCCCACCACCAGCAACCAGCCCGTGAGGAGCATCGAGCCGATCATGATGCCCTGGCCGAACAACACCCAGATGACGGGCTCGAAAGACAGGAGGGGATGCTTGCTCATCAGAAGAGACCTCCCGCCAGAACGACGGCGAACGCCACCGTGAGACCGGCCCAGTTCACATAGAGCATGGCGTGGATGACGGACCCCGGCGGCGGCTTGGCCGGGCCGATCTTCGCCGGCTGCGATTTCGGGAACAGCCGGAAGAAGCGCACCAGCACGAACGCCACGCCCGCCAGCCCGAGCGCGTGAAAGGCGACGTAGATCGGGTGCGACAGACTCGCGACTGTGGCGTCCCACGCCTCGGGCCCCTCGCCCAGGTTCCAGACGACGCGCAGTGCCACGAACGCCAGCAGCATGTAGAGGAAGCCGGTCAAGCCGAAGAGCGTGTACACCCGCATGCGCGGGTGCGAGGGCCAGGAGCCGGGCTTTCGCGGCGGCGCCGTCCGGGTCGGGCCCGGCCGGCGCGGAGCCATCGCCTCGGGATGGGAAGGAGCGCCCATGCTCACTTGCCTCCGCTTCGGGGCAGCACCAAGCCGGTGGCCCAGTCGATCACGCTCAGGAACTTGGCCTGGTTGACGGCCGCCGCCGGGTCCACGTTCTTGGGACAGACCTCGCTGCACTCGTTCGCATAGGAGCACGAGAAGACCGTGCCTTCTCCCCGGAAGACCTGGTTGCGGTCGTCCGCTCCCTCGTCGCGGGTGTCCATGTTGTAGCGGTGGCCCAGCGCGATGGCCGCCGGCCCCAAGAACTCCGGCTCGTTGGCCACCACCGGGCAGGCCGAGTAGCAGAGCATGCAGTTGATGCACATGCTGAACTGCTTGAAGGCCTGCAGCTCCTCGGGCGACTGCCGGGTCGTGCCCTCTTCCGCGGCGCGTTCCTTGGCCGTGATGACCCAGGGCTTCACGGACTTGAACTTGTCCATGAAGCCTTCGAGCTCGACCACCAGATCCCGCACGATCGGGAAGTTCGCCAGCGGTTCGATGGTGACGGTGTCGCCGTAGTCCGACAGCGCGGTCTTGCACGTGAGCTTGGGCTCGCCGTTCACCATCATGCCGCAGCTGCCGCACACGGCCATGCGGCACGACCAGCGGTGGGAGATGGACGGGTCGATCTCGTCCTTGATGAAGTTGATGGCGTCCAAGACCTTCCAGTCGGGCTGGACCGGGACGTCGTACTCCTGCGTCTTCGGCACTTCGTCCGTATCGGGGTCGAAGCGGGTGAGGACGAACTTCTTCTGCTGCTCTCCGGCCATCAGTACTTGCGCTCCTCCGGCTCCCACTTGCCGAGCGTCACCGGCTTCTTCCCCAGCCGGGGACCGGCCGCGTCGAAATGACAGGTCGTGTGGTAGAGGTAGTTCTGGTCGTCGCGCGAGCCGAAGTCGCTGCAGGCGTGCGCGCCCCGCGATTCCTTGCGCGACAGGGCCGAGTTGGCGACCGCCTCGGCCACGTCCACCATGTTGATCAGCTCGAGGGCGGCGATCAGCTCGGTGTTGAAGACCTTGCTCTCGTCCTCCAGCCGGAGGTCGGAGACGCGGCCGCGCAGTTGCGCGACCGTCTCCACGCAGGCCCGCATGGAGCTCTGCTCGCGGTAGACGCCGCAGCCACTCTCCATGGCGACGTTCAGCTCGCGCCGCAGCTGGGCGATCTTCTCGCCGCCCTTCTTGCGGCCGCGCAACGCGTCCAGGCGGGCCACCTCTTCCTCGATCTGGGTCTGGATCGCGCCTTCGCTGCCCTCGTTCGAGCCCTTCGAGAACTCGACGGCCTTCTCGCCCGAGCGGGCGCCGAACACGAGACACTCGGTCAGCGAGTTCGAGCCCAGGCGATTCGCGCCGTTCAGCGAGACGCAGGCCACCTCGCCGGCGGCGTAGAGGCCGGAGAGGGGCGTCGCGCCGTCGATGTCGGTATCGACCCCGCCCATCATGTAGTGGACGACCGGGCGAATCGGAATCGGCTCCGCCACGGGGTCCACGCCCGCGTAGGTGCGGCCCAGCTCGAGCACGAAGGGCAGCCGCTCCTTCAGCTTGGCCTCGCCCAGATGCGTCAGGTCCAGATGCACGTACTCGCCGTAGCTTCCCTTGATGCCCCGACCGGCCTGGACTTCCTGGTAGATGGCCCGCGAGATCATGTCGCGGGGACCGAGCTCGGCCTTGGTGCCGAGGCCGTAGTCCCGCGTCGTCAGGAACCGCTCGCCCTCGGAGTTCTTGAGGTGCCCGCCTTCGCCCCGGGTCGCTTCCGTGATGAGGATGCCCGTCCCCGGCAGACCGGTGGGGTGGTACTGGACGAACTCCATGTCCTTGAGCGCCACCCCCTCGCGATACGCCAGGGACATGCCGTCGCCCGTCTTGATCATGCCGTTGGTGGTGAAGGGGAAGATCTTGCCCGCTCCGCCCGTGGCGAGGATGACGGCACGTCCCAGGATGGCGCGCACCTGGCCGGTGCGGATCTCCAGCGACGCGACGCCGCGCACCACGCCGCCGTCCACCAGCAGCTTGGTGACGAACTGCTCGTCGTAGCGGACGATGCGGTCGTACTTCATCGAGGTCTGGAAGAGCGTGTGAAGCATGTGGAAGCCGACCTTGTCGGCCGCGAACCAGGTCCGCTTGGTGCTCATGCCGCCGAAGGCGCGGGTGGCGACCGAGCCGTCCTCGTTACGGCTCCACGGGCAACCCCAGTGCTCGAGGCGCGTGAGCTCCTTCGGAGCCTCTTCCACGAAGTACTGAATGACGTCCTGGTCTCCCAGGAAGTCCGACCCCTTGACCGTGTCGTATCCGTGCATCTCGAGAGAGTCGTCGTCGCGAGCCACCGCCGCGGCTCCGCCCTCGGCGGAGACGGTGTGGCTCCGCATCGGGTACACCTTCGAGACCAGGGCGACGGACACGTCCGGGTCGGCTTCGACGGCGGCGATGGCCGCGCGGAGTCCCGCGGCTCCCCCACCGACGATCACGACGTCGTGCTTGACGACCTCGACCACAGCTTGGCCTCCAGACAGTGAAAAGAGTGAAAAAGTGGCGAAAACAGGGCCGGAAGACCGGAAAGGCGCGTCTTAGATAACGAATCTGTGGCGCCAACGGTAGTTGATCCCGACATCAACGTCCCTGGCGAGGCGTCACCGCTCGCGGTCGCCCGCCCGAGGCGGCCGCAGAGCGAGCGCGGGTGCCGGCGGTCCGGACCGCTCGGCTAGGGCTCCGGCGGCGGATTCGGCTCGCAGGGCGCGTCCGCGCCGCCCGGCAGCTCCAGGGGCTCGGCCGCGTCGCAGGCTCCGGCGCAGAAGTTCACGATGCGCCCGCCGTCCTTCCCGGCGGTCGAGAGGAAGTTGGTGAGCTGCTCCAGCGAGGCCGGAATGAAGCCCCGCAGTCCGTGCGGGTCGCAGCGATTGTCCTCCACGGGCGCCCGCTGGTTGGCGAGCGGCGGAATCAGCGGGTCGTCCTCCCCCAGCACGTAGGAGCCGGTGTCGTAGACGACGTGGGCCGAGCGCTGCGGGCCCGCGGCGTCCTCCAGGCCGGGCAGGCCGGGCAGCACCGAGCCCTCGAGGTTCGGAATCTGCAGCGTGGCCGCGGCGATCTGGGCACCCAGGTTGGACACCTGCTGGTCGTACAGCGCCACCGTCATCAGGATCTGCTTCTTGTTGGTCGAGAAGAGCGGCCCCTCCAGAGGCGGCAGGGTATTGCCCGTGACGTGGTGGGCGTAGCCGGCCGGCTCGCCGCGCACCCACAGCTCGTGGAGGATCTGCAAACCCAGAACCTGCAGCAGCGGGTCGGGGTCCACCGCATCGAGGAACGCCTGGAAGGGCGCGAAGGGCTTCGCGCGCTGGAGGATGAACGAGAAGTTGATGGCCGGGACGTCGACGTTCATGCGCGTCGTGTCGGGCGTCAGCGCCGCGTTCATCGTGCCCATGATCCCGCCGAGGCTGGCGCCGAAGTACACGAGATCGTTCTCGGTCGCGATGACTCCGACGCCCTCCGGTGTCTGGAACGCCGGGTGCACGTTGAAGGCGGCGGTCTTGAGCAGCCGCTGCAGCACCAAGGTGTTGAGCTGCCCCTGGCGCAGCCGGTCCGGCAGGGCGCCGAAGCTGTCGAAGTCGACGAAGATCTGCCCGATGAAGCTCTGGAGCAGCCGCACCAGCGCTTCCAGCAGCTCCGGATCCTCGAAGATCTCCGCGATGTCCGCCGGGATGTTGTTGGGCAGCGGCGGCACCTCCAGCGAGGACAGCCCGCTCCAGTTGGTTCCGCCGGTCACGTAGTCCAGGTTGGCCGCCTCGGACAAGAGCCCCCGCGCCTTCAGGTCACCGAACGAGTCCGCCAGTTGCGACGACAGCCCCGCCACGGTGCCGGGACCGTTGCCGAAGAGGCCGTGGCCCAGGACCAGCGGATCGAGAGGGCGGTCGAGGGCGGCGCACGGAATCGCGATGCCGAACGGGGCGCGCACCACGCCCACGGGCTCGGGCAGACCGCCCGCGCCCAGATTCAGGAAGCCCAGGCGGTCCTTTTCCTCGATGTGGTCGGCCGCGCCGTCGGCATCGGCGAGATAGAGCTGCGAGTGGAAGCGCCCGAACACGTTGCGCCAGATACGGTCGGGCCCGCACTCGGCCGCCGGCGTCACCTCCTCGACTTCCTCGACTTCGAAGAGATCCGCCGGATCCTGGGTTGCGAGCCAGGCGAAGGTCTCGTCGCGCATGCTGAGCATGGCGCTCGTCAGCGTCTCGTCGCTGGCCACCACGAAGTCGAAGGCCAGCACCAGCTCCTCGCGCTCCACGCCCGCGCGCTCGAGCGCGAGGAAGTTCCCCCGCATGTTCGTTCTGCGCCACTCGATCCCGAGGATCGTCGAGGGCCGGGCATCGCGCAGGGCGGCGAAGGCCGGCTCGGCCTCCACCGGCGCGCCGTCGCGATCCACCAGGTTGCGCATGGCCACGACGTAGCGGCGCCCGGGCAGGAGGCTCACGGCCGGCCGCAGGATGGTCAGCTGGCGCCCCTCGAACTCGCCCGTCGCGTTCGCGTCGTTCTCGAGGAAGTGCGGAATCCGCTCGCCCGACTGGGCGTCGATCAGAATCGAGGGGCTGTCCTCGTCGAGTGAGCGCAGGTCGAAGTTGCGCGGCCCCTCCAGCAGGCGCGCGGCGCCCGAGGCTTCGAGATCGACGCCCGCCGGGAAATGCATGAGGATCTGAACCGTCGGGCTGTAGCCGTCGGATGCCCGATACGGTGCGGGATCGATGGGCGAGCGCTCGCCGGACAGGAAGTTCAGCAGATCGCCGACCACGATGCGCGGCGTCAGGCCCTCGGGAAACTCGAGCCGATAGGTCGTCGGGGTGGAGAAGTCACGCCTCAGGAACCGCGACGAGGGATACGGCAGCAGGCAGTGCTCGCCGTTCAGCACCTCGCACTCGCCCGACGCCTCCAGCGCGATCGACTCGAACGGAAGCGAGGCCTCCGCCGGCGGGACGGGCTCGTCCGGAAACGCCGCCGTGAGCACGTGGTCGCCGGGGGCGGGCGCCGTGAAGGTCCCGGAGAGCACGTTCTGAGACACGCGGGGGTTGTCGAGTTCGAGGTTCTCGCCGTTGACGCGAAGGACCAGGCCCTGGGGATCCAACGCGCCCGGGAGCTTCAACTGCAAGAGCTGCCGGGTGCCGGCTTCGACCAGAACGTCGGGATCGGGATACAGGAAGAAGAAGTTGCTCGGCGGGTCCTTCTCGCAGGGACCGACGCCCAGGGTCAGAAGCGGCAGGCAGGACAGCAGGAGGAGTCGCACGGAGTTCCGCGATCGCGTTTGCATGGGGCGTGGCTCTCGGGGCCGCGGAGCGGACCCCCTGCGCGGCACCCGCCAGCACCCAGAAGCCCTCGACCCGCCGCCCGCTGTGTGGGGCCCGCATCCTATCACCAAACACTGAACCGGCGGTAAGTGAAAAGTGCGCAATCCGAGGGGATCGGCCTTCGTCGCCGACGCGTTTCGGCGTCGTCAGCTTTCTCGCAGCAGCCGCCCCGCCGGCTGCTGCTGGGTCAGGCAGTGCACCGCGCCGAGCCCTCTCACCAGCACGCGCGCCGGGATCCCCACCACGTCACGACCGGGCCACAGCTCGCGCAGAATCGCCAGGGCCCGGGCATCGCTCGGCACGTCGAACACGGGGACCAGCACCACCTCGTTCGCCACGTAGAAGTTCGCGTAGCTGGCCGGCAGGCGTTCGCCGGCGTGGACGACGGGAGGGGGCATGGGCAGCTCCACCACGTCGAGGGCCTCGCCGCCCACGCCCCGCCAAGCGCGCAGGCGGCGGCGGTTGGCCTCGAGGGGGGCGTGGTTCGGATCGGCGACGTCGCGCTCGGTCGCCGTGACAACCGTGCGCGGAGCCACGAACCGGGTGAGGTCGTCCACGTGGCCATCCGTGTCGTCGCCCGCCACGCCGTCCTCGAGCCACAGGATCTCGCGCGCGCCCAGCGTCTCGCGCAGGACCGCCTCCACTTCCGCGCGCGGGCGGCCGCCGCGATTGGCGTTCAAGAGGCAGGACTCCGTGGTCAGCACGAGCCCCTCTCCGTTGCCCTCGATGGAACCCGCCTCCAGCACGAACTCCACCGGTCGTCGCGCCGCGCCCAGCGCCCCGGCGACCGCGGCGGGCACCGCGTCGTCGCGGTCCCACGGCGGATACTTGCCGCCCCAGGCGTCGAAGCGGAAGTCGAGCAGGGCGACTTCGCGGGCGTCGGCTTCGCCGCGAACAACGAAAATCGGGCCGTGGTCCCGCACCCAGGCGTCGTCGGTCGGGATCTCGAAGCACGCCACTGGGGCGTCCGGCGCCACGCCGGCGTCTGCGAGGAGCGCGCGCACTCGGTCCTCCATCGCCGCGTCGACGACGTTGATGCAGACGCGCTCGTGCGGACACAGGGCGCGCACCATGGCGGCGAACGCCGCTTCGGCGTCGGCCAGGCACCCGGGCCAGGTCTCGAGGTTGTGGGGCCACGACAGCCAGGTGGCGGCGTGCGGCTCCCACTCGGCGGGCCAGCGCCACTCCGCCACCGCGGTGGCGCTAGTCGTCACGCCAGCGGGCGACGAGGTCGTCGTAGGCGTCGACCCGGCGATCGCGCACGAAGGGCCAGTCGCGACGCACGCGCTCGATCGCGTTCAGGTCGCAGGCGACCACCAGCGTTTCTTCCTTCGAGTCGGAGGCCCGCGCCAACACGCGCCCGAAGGGATCCGCCACGAAGGACTGGCCCCAGAAGCGAATGCCGCCTTCCGTGCCGACGCGGTTGACCGCGATCACGAACACCCCGTTCGCGATGGCGTGGGCGCGCTGGGCCGTCTCCCAGGCGTCGTGTTGGGCGCGGTCGACGGCTTCGCCCTCGTCGAACTGCCAACCGATGGCGGTGGGATAGAAGAGCCACTCGGCGCCGGCCAGGGTCGTCAAGCGCGCCGCCTCGGGAAACCACTGGTCCCAGCACACCAGCGTCCCCACCCGACCCGCGCGCGTGGGGAAGGCGCGAAACCCCAGATCGCCGGGCGTGAAGTAGAACTTCTCGTAGTAGAGGGGGTCGTCCGGGATGTGCATCTTGCGGTAGGTGCCGACGTGCCGGCCGTCGGCGTCCAGGACGATCGCCGTGTTGTGGTAGAGGCCGGCGGCGCGGCGCTCGAAGACCGAGCCCACCACCACCACCTCGTGAGCGCGAGCCTGGGCCGCCAGCGCCTCGCTGGTGGGCCCGGGGATCGGCTCCGCCCAGTCGAAGCGGGTCGGGTCCTCTTCCTGGCACGGATAGGGGGTACGAAAGAGCTCCTGCAGACACACGATACCCGCGCCGCGCTCAGCGGCGTCCGCGATCCCCTGCAGTGCGCGGTCGAGGTTCGCCTTCGGCTCGGGACCGCACTGCATCTGCACCAGCCCCACCCGCATCTCGCGCGCGGGCCGATCGTCGGCGGGAGACGGCGTCATGGCCGAGGGAAGTAGGGCAGCGTTCGGGCGGCCGCAACCCCCGGCAAGGGGGCCGCCGACCGGCGGGCGCCCTACGCTGTCGCGCCATGTCCCTGTCGACCCTTCCCGACCTGCCCACCGCCGAGGAGTGGTTGATCGACGGCTTCAACGTGCTCCACGTGGGTGTGTTGGGCGGAGAACCCCGAGCCGAGTGGTGGCGGTCCGCACAGCGCGAGCGGCTGCTGGAGCGGGTGCGGTGCTTCGAGCCGGCAGGAGCGCGCGTGATCGTGGTCTTCGACGGCCGTCACCCGCCGGCTCCCGCCGAGGACGGGACCGACCGGGTGGAGGTCGTGTTCGCGCCGTCGGCCGACGAGTGGCTCGTGGCGCGCGTGCGCGACGCGCAGGATCCGGCGGGGCTGGCGGTGGTGACGGCGGACCGCAGGCTCTCGAGTCGCGTCGAACGGCGCGGGGCCCGCGTCGTGGCGCCCGGCACCTTCCTGGCCCACTGCGGGGCACCTCCGAGCTAGCGCCGCGGGCTCAGTACTGCAGCCGCCAGCCCCCGGCTTCTTCTCGCAGTCGGTTCTGCGTCTGCACCAGAGTGCCGTTCTCCAGGTAGTAGACGGCGCTGATCTCGACGGCGCCCCAGTCGTACTTGGTGGTTTGGTACTGCAGCGAGTCGAGAGCGATTTCCACGCCCGCTTCGTGCTGCCGGGTGAGCTGCTCGCGCATCCACTCGTTCGTCTGTTCCTCGGAGAGGAGTGCCAGCGCACCGGCACGATCGCCGGCCTCGCGCAGCAGCAGGAACTCGATGAAGGTCTCCTGGGCCGAGCCCCGAAGCGGAGGATTCTCGCTGTAGAGCAGCGGCTCCGGATCCGGATCCGAGAGCACCTCGCCGGAGATGACGCGCGCGAGCCGCTCCCGGTCCTCGACGCCCTTGGCCCGCACCAGCTTGCCGTCGGCCACGTCGACGTACAGGCCGGCCAGGAGCTTGCCGCCGAAGCAGAGGCGCCGCGCGAAGATGAGCCGTGTCCGCTCCGGGTCCGTGAAGTGCCGCTTCGCATAGGGGACGCCCAGGAGAGTCTCGAGCTCGGCGGGGTCGTCGGACAGGGCCGTGACGATCGGGATCCGGAACCGCGCCAGCTCCGCCCGCCGCGAATCGTCGAGATATTCGTCCAACGACTCCACGTACAGCATCGTGTTCCTGCGCTCGGACTCGACGGAGGCGAGCGACATGTAGAGGTAGGGGGACGGCGTGGTGCTGGAGGAATCGCCGGAATCGACGAACGGCCCCGCGAAGAAGAGGAAGAGGGTCTCCGGGTCCAGATCCCATCCCGAAGCCCACACGGGGTGGCCGATGACGCAGATGGCCTCGTAGACGTTGCCGGAAAGCCATCTCGTGTCGATCGGCTCGCGGTCGGGCACCGTGAAATCCGGTTCCGATACCTCTGCCCCATCCTCGGCCGCGTCCCGCTCTGCGCAGTGCAGACCGGTCGCGAGCACCAGAGCCAGCAGCAGTCGGCGCGCCGTCGTCGTCATGCTCCCCCCAAGTTCGCTGAGGGTAGGACAGATGACGGCTAGCCGTTGGCGCAGTGAGGGAGAGGCCGGCCCTCGAGGCCCGCGAGCAGATTGTCGACGGCCAGTTCGGCCATGCGCGCGCGGGTCGCGTGGGTCGCGCTGCCGACGTGCGGGGCGAGCGCGACTCCAGGCGCCGTCGCCAAGGGGTGATCCTCCGGCAGCGGCTCCCGCTCGAACACGTCCAAGCCGGCGCCCGCCAGCCGCCCCTCGCGCAAGGCGTCCGCCAGCGCCGCCTCGTCCACGATGCCGCCCCGCGCGGTGTTGACCAGGATGGCATCGGGTTTCATGCGCGCCAGGGCGCGCGCATCCAGCAGGCCGCGCGTCTCGGGCGTCAGCGCCACGTGCACGCTCACGAAGTCGGACCGCGCCAGTAGCTCGTCCAGCGAGGTGAACTCCAGCTCCGGCAGCCGGCGCGGGGTGCGGTTCCACGCCAGGACGTGCAGGCCGAAGCCGCGGGCCCGGCGCGCCACGGCCTGGCCGATGGCCCCGGCGCCCACGATGCCGAGGGTGGCGCCGTGCAGCTCGCGGCCCAGCAGGAAGTCCGGCTCCCAACCCGGCCCGCGCGCCCAGCGCCCGCTCTGCACGCATTCGTGCGCCTCCGGGAGCCGGCGTGCGGCGGACAGCAGCAACGCGAAAGCGAGATCGGCAGTGGCTTCCGTGAGGACGCCTGGGGTGTGCCCGACGGGGATGCCGCGCTCTCGGGCCGCGGCCAGATCGATGTGATCCACCCCGGTGGAGTAGCTGGAGATGACCCGAAGTCGCGGCGCGGCGGCGATCAGCGCCGCGTCGATGTCGTCGCCCAGGAGGCAGAGGAGGCCCTCCGCCTCCGCGACCGCCGCCCGAAGCGCGGATCGGGAGGGGCGGGAGGGGTTCTCCCACACTTCGGCCGCGGTCCGCTCGCGCAGGCGCTCGAGTGCGGCTCCCGGCAGCCGGCGGGTGACGAAGACCCTGGGGCGAGAGGCCATGGGGGCCAACGGGTAGCGCGGCCGCCGGCCCGGCGCCGGAGCGATTTCCGCATCATCGGCGGCCGCTTCGGCCGCTCTCGGCTTGCCCTCGCGCGCCATTCCAAATAACGTGGGCCGCTGCGAACCCCCCGCTTCACCGGGGTGCCGGGCTCGTCGTTTCACCCGTTTCGCGGACTGGGTTCTGCGGACCGGTTCCTGAATTGAGCGCCTTCGCACCGGTGTCTCTTGGGGACGTCCGTTGACGGAGGCGTCCCCAGCGACTGGGGGGGACTCGCCAACGCACCACACGGTGAGCCATTGGAGAGGAGCTCATGGCGGAAGCCCCCACGCATCAGCGCCGCGAATCGGGAACCCTCAAGTTCGCGCGCTGGGTCGTTCGACACCGCGGCATCGCCGCGTCGTTTCTGATCGTATCCACGCTGTTCTTCTTCTATCCGATCCTGAACACGGCGGTTACGGCGATCACCGGGACGCCGCTGCCCGGGCCTTCGGTGCGAGTCGACACCGACGCCCGCGCGTTGTGGCCCGACCATCCGTTCATCCACGCCCAGGACAAGTTCTCCGGGAAGTTCGGCACGTCGTCGCTGGTGGCGCTCGCCATCGTCACCGACGAGGAGACGATCTTCACGCCGGACACCCTCGCCGCCATCGACGAGGCGACCAAACGCCTGGACGGCCTGGGCTTCGACAGCCAGACGGACGCCCGTGAGGAACTGCGCGACGAGCTCGACGAGCAGGGGCTGGAACCGAAGGAGATCCAGAAGCAGCTCGACCGCGAGTACCCGCCCTATCCGGTGAACCACTACCAGGTCTCCTCCGTCACCCACTCGGGCACGCGCGTGATCCAGATCGAGGCCTCGGGAGACATCACCTCCGACGTGCTGATGAAGGGCGGCCCGCCCGAGAGCCCGGAGGCCGCGGCAGCCCTGGCCGACGTGGTGCGCCAGAACCCGCCCTTCATCTACGGCCGCCTGGTGTCGCAGGACATGAAGGGCGCGCTGGTGACCGCCGGCTTCGTGACCGACCGCCTGAGCGGCCGCGAGGTCTACCAGGCCGTCTTCGACCACGTGCAGCAGATCAAGGCGGACATCGAGCGAGAGCACCCGCACCTGACCGTCTACGTCTCGGGCGAGCCGATCCTGGTGGGCTGGATCCTCATCTACGCCTTCCAGATCGTCGTCTTCGTGGCCCTGACGGTCACGATGATCTTCGCCCTCCTGTGGCTGTACTTCCGGCGCTGGCACGGCGTGCTCATCCCGGCCATCGCGGCGCTGGCCACCGTCATCTGGGGGCTCGGCTTCACCGGCTGGGTCGGCATCACCTTCGACCCGCTGATCCTCGTGATCCCGACGATCATCACCGCGCGCGCGATCTCGCACACGGTGCAGATGGCGGAGCGCTTCTTCGAAGACTACGAGATCCTCCATCCGACCTACGACGACCCCGAGGACGCCAAGTTCGAG
>JAKSBN010000465.1 GCA_022361175.1 Pseudomonadota bacterium
AGCCTGCGGAATGGACGTCCTGACCCACGCCATCGAGGCCTTCACCTCCACGGCGGCCAATCCCTACGCCGACGCCCTAGCACTGCACGCCATCCGGCTCACCGGCCAGTGGTTGCCTCGTGCGGTGGCGGAGGGGAGTGACGTCGAGGCCCGGGCGGCGATGCAGATCGCCTCTCACCTCGCCGGCCGGGCGTTCTCGTCGGGCCCGCTCCTGGGGCTCGTTCACGCCACGGGGCACCCCGTCTCAGGCACGTACGGCGTGGCCCATGGGCAAACGCTCGCCACCATGCTCCCGCACGTCATGCGGTTCAATCTCGGGGCCGTCGCAGACCGGTATGCCGACGTCGGCGTGGCACTCGGCGTGGCTCACGACGCCCGCGCCGCGATCGAAGCGGTCGAGAAGCTGTCGGCGACCGTCGGAACGGACCGCGGCTTGCGCGACGTCGGGGCCACACCGGCGGACATCGACGCGCTGACCACCGATGCGCTCCGCGACATGATCATCCTGAATACGCCCCGCTATCCGAACCGCCAAGAAGTCCGAGAGCTGTACGAGCTCGCGATGTAGCTGGATGTCCGCGCCCGTTGCGCGCGCCGGTATCTCCGCGACACTCCCGGGATGTCGATCATCACCGAGTCCGCGAATCGCTGCTTCAGCGGTACGCAGTACGTCTACTCCCATGACTCCTCCACGCTCGGCTGCCGCATGCGCTTCGCCGCCTACGTGCCCGACCGCCTCGAGGGCCCGGCGCCGACCGTGTTGTGGCTCTCGGGGCTCACCTGTACCGAAGAGAACTTCACCGCGAAGGCGGGCGCCCAGAGGGTCGCGAGCGAGCTCGGGATCGTGGTCCTCGCGCCCGATACGTCTCCGCGGGGTGAAGGCGTGCCCGACGATCCGGACGGTGCTTGGGACTTCGGCCTCGGCGCGGGCTTCTACGTCGACGCGACCGAGGCGCCGTGGTCGGGCCACTACCTCATGCGCACCTACGTCGAGCAGGAGCTGCGCCAGCTGGCCGTCGCCGAGCTGCCCGTCGACGACGCGCGCGTCGGAATCAGCGGGCACTCGATGGGCGGGCACGGCGCCTTGACGATCGCGCTGCGAAGCCCCGAACGCTTCCGCTCGGTCTCGGCCTTCGCGCCGATCTGCGCGCCGAGCTTCTGTCCTTGGGGCCAGAAGGCCCTCGGCCACTACCTCGGCGCCGACCGCGCAGCGTGGCGCGAGTACGACGCGTGCGCACTCCTCGAAGACGGAGCCCGCGTGCCCGAGATCCTCGTCGACCAGGGCCTCGAGGACGGCTTCCTCGGCGAGCAGCTGATGCCCGAGCGCCTCGAGGACGCGTGCAAGGCCGCCCGGGTGCCCCTCGAGCTGCGCCGGCAGCCCGGACACGACCACAGCTACTTCTTCGTCGCCTCCTTCATCGAAGATCATCTGCGCTGGCACGCGGAGCGCCTCTAAGCGCGAGGAAGGTGCTGCGGGAGGTAGCGCTGTTGGGCCGCATCGCCCAACGACCGGGGCTGTGCCCTATTCGCCCCCGGCTGCGGCTCGGGGTCGAGGCGGATCCGTCTCTCGAGCGCAGCCCAAGAAGCCGCTTCTCAGCATGGCCGCGTCGAGCCCACGGCCGATGAACACCGCTCGATTGGTGCGAGTCTCCTCTCCCCATGGCCGGCCGGGAACCACGTCGACCACGGCTCGAACCCCGTGGAACACGAACCGCCGGGCCTGGCCCGGCACGGCCAACACCCCCTTCATCCGAAGCAACTCGATGTCGCGACGTCGAACCAGCGAGCCCAACCAGCGATCCAGCCTGTCCACATCGATGTCTCCAGCTGCCTCCACAGCAACGGAGGCAATCGATTCGTCGTGTCGATGCGTGGAATGAACGTCGGGACGCGCTTCCTCGTGGGGAGCCTCCGCCCTGAAGTCGTGTCCGCCCAGCTGCACCACCTCCCGGACCGGCACGCGGGCCTGCACCGCCCTGACCCGCCGAGCCAGCGGGTTGAGGAGTGCGAGACGGGCTTCGAGCGAGCTCAATCGCGTCTCGCTGAGCCGGTCCGTCTTGTTCAACACCAACAAGTCCGCGTAGGTGATCTGCTCCGCGCAGGTTTCGGTATCCCCCAGGTCTTTCTCGACGTGATGCGCGTCGACGACCGTGACGACCCCGTCGAGTCGGAATGCGGCACGGATTCGAGCCAGCTCGAATACCCTCATCACCGGCCCCGGATCTGCGAGTCCGGACGTCTCGACGAGGACGTGGTCGAAGTCTTCCACCCGCGCGGCGAGCTGCTCGAACAGCTCGACGAGATCGTCGCGCACGGTGCAGCACACGCAGCCTTCGTTCAGCGCAAACACCGCCTCCGCCGGCGTCGCGACCAGGTCTGAATCGATACCGAGGTCACCGAACTCGTTCTCGACTACCGCAAAGCGGCGTTCACCGGCCGTGTCGAGGACATGGTTGAGCAATGTCGTCTTCCCGGCCCCCAGGAATCCGGTTACCAGGGTGACCGGGACCGGCCCGCTTCGGGACGTCGACCCCTTGTTGGATCCGTCGTTCATCTCGATCTCACTGGTGGCGTTTCGAGGCGAGTCTAGTCCGGGCTGGGTTTCCGCCAAGGGGGACACTACGCCGTCGGATCTCCGGGCGCCGGCCCCAACTCGGGCAGCTGCCGGCGCACCGGCGCTCCCCAACTGACGTCTCGACGGCTGTTGGGTAGAAGCGGTGAGACGCTGCGAATCCTAGTGCTCCCGGACGTCCCACGTGCGATCGGGCAGGTGAAGGGGAGTCGCGACCAAGTCGCGCTCCGCGCTGCTGCTACCGATCCAAACACGCCACTCATGGGTGCCCAGCGTCCAGATATGCGCTTCGGAGTCGAACCAGGCGAGGTCGCGGAGTCGAACGGCAACAGTGATCGTGCGACGCTCTCCTGACGAGAGCTCGGCTCGGCTGAATCCGCACAGGCGCTTTCGTGGTTGTCTTGGGTTCGGCTCCGACCATCCGGCGTACACCTGAACCACAGTCTCCCCCCTTCGCTTTCCGGTGTTCTTGACGTCAACGCTCACATGGATCGTGTCGTCAGCGTCGCTGTAGGATGCAGATGGATCGCTGAAGTCGAACGTCGTGTACGAGAGGCCGAAACCGAACGGAAACGCCACGGGGGCTTCTTCGCGCTCGAGCTTCGTGTATCCGTGCCAGAGGTCATAGGTGATCTCCGTGGCGTCTCGATCGAAGAACGGCAGGTCGCTTGTATGAACAGGAATCGAGAAGGGCAAGCGTCCGGATGGGTTGACGTGGCCGAGCAGTACATCCGCGAGGGCTTCCCCACCTCGCATTCCGGGGTACCAGATCATCAGGATCGCGGATACGCAGTCCTTCCAGGCTTCCATCATCACTGCAGATCCGGACATGACGGCAACGGTGACATTGGGGTGGGCTTCGGCCGCCGCCTGTATGAGGGAGATCTGACCCTGCGGGAGTCCAAGGTCGACACGGTCCCCACCGATGGCACCGTTTTCTCCCGCATCGATGCCGGCTGACATTCCACCTGGGATGAACTCCCCTTCATCCTTGTGCGTGTAGCCCGCTACGACGAGGACGGCGTCTGCGTTCGATGCGAGTTCCCGCACTCGATCTAGGTCGGCTCCGGTGTCGAACTCGACCTCGCATAGTCCTTCGCATGCTGCCAGAAGCCCGTCTAGAGGAGCCGTCGCATCGGGCGGGTAGACCCGGCTCGACCCGCGGTCGCCCAGATTCTCCGTGTCGGCAAGTTCGCCTAGAACCAGGATTCGCTCCAGTGATGAAGCCCTCCAGGGCAACTCGCCGTCGTTCTTGAGCAGCACGATGCTCTTGGCCGCCGCTTCGCGGGCCAGTGAGACGTGCTCTTCGCAAGCGACGACGTCTGCGGAGTACTCTTCGGGGTCCGGCGCAGCGAGCACCTGAAACAGAGTGCGAAGGACGCGTTGGACCGCATCGTCGACCCGCTCCAACGAGACGTCTCCGTTCGTCACAGCGGAAACGAGCTTTTTTCCAAACTGGACTGTGTCTGGAGCTTCGACATCGAGCCCGGCTTCGCAAG
>JAKSBN010000056.1 GCA_022361175.1 Pseudomonadota bacterium
GTCTCGATCATGTGCACGGGGATGCGGATGGTGCGGGCCTGGTCGGCGATGGCGCGGGTGATGGCCTGGCGGATCCACCAGGTGGCGTAGGTGGAGAACTTGTAGCCGCGCTGGTACTCGAACTTGTCCACGGCCTTCATGAGGCCGATGTTGCCCTCCTGGATCAGATCCAGAAACTGCAGCCCGCGGTTCGTGTACTTCTTGGCGATGGACACCACCAGCCGCAGGTTGGCCTCGACCAGCTCGCTCTTGGCCTGGTGAGCGCGCTCGGTGGCCTCCAGCATGCGTTCGCGGCGCGCCGCCACGTCTTCCCGCGCGAGGCGGCACTCGCCCTCGAGCTTGCTGCGCTGCTGCGCCACCTCTTCCAGCTCGCCGCGCGCGGCCTCGATGGCCAGCGCGTCGCCGCCGAGGCGGTCGAGCGCCTCCTTGCCGCGCTTGCTGCGGCGCGTGGAGAGCACCGCCAGCTCGTCGAACTCGGCTGGCGAGGCGCGGTATGCCTTGGTCACCGAGCGGGCCGCGGCGTCCAGCTGATTGAAGGAGCAGGCCAGCTCCGAGAACTCGTCCAGCAGCTTCTGCACCAGGCTCTTGGCAAAGCGCGCCTTGCGGAGCTCTTGGAGCAGCTCGTCGTACTTGTCCTCGATCTCCGCCCGCAGGCGCTCGCACGTGTCCTCGCTGGTGCGCGGGTTGCGGATGGAGGAGAGCTTGCGGGCGATCTCCGTGTCCGCCCGCTTGATCCGCGTCATGACCGCGAGCAGCTGCTTGCGCCGCTCCTCGGGAGTGAACTCGGGCTCTTCGTCGTCGAGCCCGTCCAGGACGTCGCGCAGCTCGACCCGGTCCTTGCGCACGGCCTCGGCGATCTCGAGCAGCTTGGCGGTGCCGTAGGGCCAGCCCAGGACGGCGCCCTCGCGGTCGTGGAGGCCGGCCTCGATGCGCTTGGCGATGGCCACCTCGCCTTCGCGGGTCAAGAGCGACACCTGCCCCATCTCGCGCAGGTAGACCCGCACCGGATCGTTGCTGTGGGTGTCCTCGCCGTCCAGCTCGCGCACGCGCGGCGCGCTGGGGCGGCGCTTGCGCAGGCGCCGCTCGCTGTCGACGACGTTGATGTCGGCATCGCCGAGCACGGCCATCACGGCGTCCAGCTGGTCGGCGTCGAGCGCTTCTTTCTGGAGATCCGCGTTCACCTCGGCCAGCGTCAGATATCCCTTGCGCCGTCCGCGGGCCAGGAGATCCCGTACCACGGGCCGCGTGCGGAGCGACTCGGGGTCCGTGTCGCCGGCCTTGGCGCGCGAGCGACCGCGCTGGCCGGAGCTCTTGCGCGTCGCGGGCGTGGTCTTTCCGTTGGAGGTCTGCGAGCTGGTGGGCGCATTCGAGGCCATGTGGGGGGTCTCCTTCCAGTTCGTCTGCATCCGTCTGCATCTCGTCTTCAGCCAGTCTGCTTCACCGCGTCTGCAGTCGACGTCTCCACAGTCGACGTCCCTGCTTCATCACCGATGTCACAACCGCTTCTCCGCGACGGCCGTCCCAGTACGGCCGCCCCGGATCCGTCTCATCCGGCCATCGGACCACCGTCCGCTGCCGCTCTCTGCGCGGCGCGACGCTCTTCCAGCTGACGTTGCTTGTCGGCCAGGAGGGCGCGAGCGTCGGTCGCGTCGAGATCTTGCAAGCGCCGGGTCGTCTCGCGCTGCCGCGCGCGACGCTCCCGTCGCTCGAACCACTGCAGGGCCGCGGCGAACGTGTGCGCCGCGTCCACT
Organism: Pseudomonadota bacterium; assembly: GCA_022361175.1. Taxonomy (GTDB): domain Bacteria; phylum Myxococcota_A; class UBA9160; order UBA9160; family UBA4427; genus JAKSBN01. Next base: position 1,752 of record JAKSBN010000056.1, read on the forward strand.
TCGTCGGCCTCGGCCTCCTCGGCCGCCGCCGACAGGAGAAAGGCGAAGGAGGCCTTCTCCAGTCGATCTTCCAGGGGCCGGAGGTCCAGGGCGCCTTCGCCGCCCTGCTCGACCGCCAGCTCCGCCAGCGCGGCGATGGCCTGGCGCTCGGGCCCCGTCGGCAAGAGCGCCTCCAAGCGCTCGCGCTGGCCCGCCACGGCGCGGTCGCGCAGCAGCGCGCGAGCCAGGCGTCGCAGCTGCAGGCCTTCGCGCGGATCGAGACGCCGTACGCTGGCCTCGGGCAGCTCCACCGTCGGAGTGGCGACGCCGCCCCGCGAGCGGCGAATGGCTTCGCGCACCGCGGCCAGCTCGACGCCGATGGCCACCGCCAACCGGCGCTCGTACTCGGCGCGTTCCACCGGATCGGCCACGCGCGCCACCAGCGGACCCAGGCGCGCCACGGCGTCGGCCTTCTCGCCGGGGCTGGCGGCACCGTCGGCGAGCGCCGCGCGCAGCACCACGGCGATGGCGTCCTCGGCCTCGGCCACCCGCTCGGCCAGGGCCGTGGCGCCGTGGGCCAGCAAGAACGAGTCGGGATCTTCCCCGGCCGGCAGGGCCACGGCGCGCACGCGCAGGCCCTCCGGCAGCAACACCTCCAGCGCGCGCTCCACCGCGGTGCGGCCGGCGGCATCGCCGTCGAAGAGCAGCACGACTTGGCGCGTGCGGCGGCGCAGCTGCCGGCCGTGGTCCGGCGTCAGCGCGGTGCCGCAAGTGGCGAGCCCCTCGCCCAAGCCGGCGCGCGCCAGCGCGATGCGGTCGAAGTAGCCCTCGCACACGATGGCGCGCTCGGCCCGGCGCACCGGCTCGAGCGCCGCGGGGAAACCGTAGAGCGCCTGCCGCTTGTGGAAGAGCGGCGTCTCGGGGGTGTTCAGGTACTTGGGCGTCGCGTCGCCCAGGGCCCGGCCCCCGAAGCCGACGATGCGCCCGCGCACGTCGTGGATGGGAAACGTAACGCGCCCGCGCAGGCGGTCGTAATGGCCGCCGCGTTCGCGGGGCGCCAGCAATCCGGCCTTTTCACCCGTTTCGCCCGAGAGCCCCGCCTGGCGCAGCGCCGTGGCGACGCCGTCCCAGCGATCGGGGGCGAAGCCGATCCCGAAGCGCTCCCAATCCTCGGGCCCGAGCCCGCGGCCCTCCAGGTAGGCGCGGGCGTGCGCACCGGCATCGCTGGCCAGCGAGCGCCGGTAGAGTTCCTGCGCCACCTGGTTGGCGCGCACCAATGCCTCGACGACGCCCTGGTCGCGGCCGTCGGCCTCGGGAACCGAGATCCCCAGCTCGTGCGCCAGCGCGCGCGCGGCCTCGGGAAAGCTCAGGTTCTCGTGCTTCATCAAGAACCCGATCACGTCTCCCCCCGCTTGGCAGCCAAAGCAGTGGAAGATCTGGCGATCGGGATTGACGTTGAAGGAGGGAGTTTTCTCTTGGTGGAAGGGGCAGAGGCCCTTCCAGTTCCGGCCGGCTTTCTTGAGCTCTACGTACCGACCGATCAGGTCGGCGATGTCCAGGCGATCCCGGATCTCTTGGATGGTTGCTTCAGGGATTCGGCCCAAACCCTGCCACCCCTTGCCGCTGCTACCGAGCCATCCGCTTGAGCTTCTTGAGGGCCCGTTTGCGGGACGCGGCGGCCTTCTTCTTCTTCTTGATGCTCGGCTTGTCGTGAAACTCGCGGCGGCGGAGTTCGGTCAAGATCCCCGCCTTTTCACACTGCTTCTTGAAGCGCTTCATCGCCTGTTCGAACGACTCGTTTTCCTTCACCTTGACGACGGGCATAGACGCTTCGATCTCCTGCTGGGGCACCGGGCTGCGGTGTTTCGGGGCCCCCGGGGCTGCTGTCGCGAACCCCTTGTGAGTGAGTGGCACTTCCATCCGGGCCGTGTCGAAACTGGGTTGAAATTGCAACGTTTTCCGGAGAAAATCCCACTGCTGTCTGCAGTGTGGCCTTCGCCGCGTGCGATCTCATCGCCGGCAAGCACGTTCTCGAGAGCCGGCGCAAAGCCCGCATCCCCTCGGCACGTCTCTTGCCCAGAGCGCCAGAATTTCAACACTTTCCGGTAGTTAAGTCAGTAGCCGAGGAAGCTAGCGCACGGGTTCGGCCGCATCAACCAAGTGCGCTGCTGGGGTTTCCAGGTCGGGAGGAGGCCGCACGGGGATGCCGCGGGCCAAAAGTGCACGTTTCACCTCGGCCACCGTGGTTTCCTTGAAGTGGAAGATGGAGGCCGCCAACGCCGCCTGGCAGTGGCCGCCCTCGGGCCCCTCGTCCAGGGCGTCGCCCAGGTCCTGCGCACTGCCGCCTCCACCCGAAGCGATGACCGGAATCGGAATCGCGTCGGCCACCGCCCGGAGCTGACCGAGGTCGTAGCCCGTCTTGGTGCCATCGCGGTCCATGCTGGTCAGCAGGATCTCGCCCGCCCCGGCCTCGGCCACGCACTGGGCCCAGGCCACGGTGTCGATGCCGGTCGGACGGCGGCCGCCGTGGGTCGCCACCTCCCACGGCGAATCGCCCTTGGCGGCCAGCGCGCGGGCCGCGGGGTAGTCGCCGTGCCCGCCCTCGCTGCGGTCGCTCGACACCAGCGCGTGTCCCTCGCGCGCGCGCGAGTCGATCGCCACCACCAGGTTGGCGCTGCCGATCTTCGCCGCCGCCTCGACCACCAGCTCCGGGTCGGCGACGGTCGCGGTCATGATCGAGACTTTGTCCGCGCCGGCGTTCAGGAGATCGCGAACGTCCTGGAGCGAGCGCACGCCACCCCCCACCGTGAGCGGCATGAAGATCGACTCCGCCGTGCGGGTCACCACGTCGAACAGGATGCGCCGCTCCTCGTGGCTGGCGGTGATGTCCAAGAACGTGATCTCGTCCGCCTCCTGGGCGTCGTACATCCGGGCCACCTCGACGGGATCGCCGGCGTCCACGTGATTGACGTACTGGACGCCCTTCACGACGCGGCCCTGGTCCACGTCGAGGCACGGGATGATGCGCTTCAAGAGCATCGGATCTTCTCCAGCGCCCGCGCCAGGTCGACGGCGCCCGTGTAGAGGGCGCGGCCCACGATGGCGCCCGCGACGCCGCGCGGCGCCAGGGCGGCCGCCGCGACCAGGTCGTCGTCGCTGCTGACGCCACCCGAGAGGATGACCGGGATCGCGATGGCGTCGGCCAGCGCGGCCGTGCTCTCGAAGTTGGGCCCCGTGAGCGTACCGTCGCGCGCGATGTCGGTGTAGACGATGGCGGCCACGCCGGCGTCTTCGAAGCGCTTGGCCACGTCGACGACGGCTGCGTCGCTGGTCTCGAGCCAGCCCTCCACGGCCACGCGCCCGTCGCGCGCGTCCAGGCCCACCACGATGCGGCCCGCGTGGCGGGCGGCGGCTTCCCGCACCAGCGCCGGATCGCGCAGGGCCACGGTGCCGAGGATCACCCGGTCGACCCCCACCTCGAGACTCGCCTCCACGTGGGCGAGCGAACGAATGCCACCCCCCAGCTGCACCGGCACGTCGACCGCCGCCACGATCGCGCGCACCGCGTCGGTATTGCGCGGGCCGCCCGCCTTGGCCCCGTCCAGATCCACCACGTGAATGCGGCCGGCCCCGGCCGCCGCGAAGCGAGCGGCGGCGGCGGCCGGATCGGCCTCGTACACCGTGGCCTCGTCGTAGCGGCCCTGGGTGAGGCGAACGCCGCGCCCGGCCAAGAGGTCGATGGCGGGAATCAGCTCGAAGCTCATCACGCCTCCCGCACCCAGGCCGCGTAGGCGTCCAGCAGCCGCTTGCCCGACTGCTGGCTCTTCTCCGGGTGGAACTGCACGGCGAAGAGCGTCGGCCCCGCCACCGCCGCCACGAAGTCACCCTCGTAGTCGACCACGCCCGCGACGTCGTCGGCGTTCGCCGGGACGGCGTGATAGGCGTGCACGAAGTAGAAGACGTCGCTCTCGGGCAGGTGCGCCAGCATCGGGTGGCGTCCGCGGAAGCGGACGGTATTCCAGCCGATGTGCGGCACCCGGCGCTTGCGCCCATCGGGTCCGGCCGCGGCGAAGCGCTCCACACGTCCCCGCAGCACTCCGAAGCCGGGCGTCGGGCCGTGCTCGTCGCTCTCGTCGAACAGGAGCTGCAGCCCGAGGCAGAGGCCCAGATAGGGCCGACCGCGCTCGAGCGCCCGCTTCACCGCGTCGTCCAACCCCTTGGCCGCCAGCGCCTGGGCCGCGGAAGCGAAGGCGCCCACGCCGGGCAACACGAGGCCGTCGGCGTCCGCGATGGCGCCCGCATCTCCGGTGACGTCGACTCGCAGCAGAGAGCGCTCGAGGGCCTTGGCCACACTGCGCAGGTTGCCGGCGCCGGTGTCCACCAGGGCGATTCGGGGGGAGGCTTTCGGGGGCATGATCGTCCTAGAGTGCGCCCTTCACCGTGGGCAGTCCGGTCTCGCGCGGGTCGATCTCGACGGCGATGCGCAGCGCGCGCGCCAGTCCCTTGAAGACCGCTTCCACGATGTGGTGCGGGCTGCGCCCGTAGCGCTTCTCCACGTGCAGGTCGAGGCCGGCGTTCTGCGAGAAGGCGTACAGGAAGTCCTCGCACAGGTTCGCGTCGAACGAGCCGATGCGGTCGTTCTCGAACTCCAACCGGTACGCCAGGTACGGGCGGTTCGAGACGTCCACGGCCACGTCCACCCGGGCCTCGGCCATGGGCAGCACAAAGAAGCCGAAGCGCCGGATCCCCGACGCGGACCCGAGCGCCTCGCGCAGGGCCTGGCCCAGCGCGATGCCGACGTCCTCCACCGTGTGGTGGAGATCCACGTGCAGGTCGCCCTCCGCGTGGACCTCCAGGTCGAAGAGGCCGTGCTTGGCAAACGACTCCAGCATGTGATCGAAGAACGGAATCCCCGTGGCGACCTGGTACTGGCCGCTGCCGTCCAGGTCGAGCTGGATGCGGATGTCCGTTTCCTTCGTCTTGCGCGCGACGGCGGCGCGCCGCTCTCCGGTCTCGCTCATAACTCGGCCTCGGCCTCCCGGGCGGCTTCCCGCTCGCGCCGGACTCGGCGAATCTTCTGCAGCCGCAGGTCCACGGACAGTCCGTGGCCCGTCAGGCCCTCCGCTTCCGCCAGCCGCATCACGTCGGCTCCCAGTTCCCGGAGCTTCGGCGGCTCGAAGCGCACGAAGCTGGTGCGCTTCAGGAAGTCCTCCACGCCCAGCGGCGAGAAGAACCGCGCCGTGCCCCCGGTCGGCAGCACGTGATTGGGCCCCGCGATGTAGTCTCCCACGGCCACGGGCGTGTAGTGCCCCAAGAAGACGGCGCCGGCGTGGCTCACCTGCTTGAGCAGCGCGTCGGCCCCGTCCACGGCCAGCACCAGGTGCTCGGCCGCGTACTCGTTGGCGAGTGTAATCGACTCCTCGAGATTGCGCGTCACGACGATGGCGCCGCGGGCCGAGAGGGACTCCTTGGCGATCTTGCCCCGGGCCAGGGTCTTGAGCTGCCGCACCACCTGGTCCTGGACGCGGTTCACGTGGGACTTCACGTGGGTGATCAGGACGGACTGGGCCAACTCGTCGTGTTCGGCTTGGGAGATGAGATCCACGGCCAGCCAAGCGGGCGTGGCGCTCTTGTCGGCCACCACGGCCACCTCGGTGGGGCCGGCCTCGCCGTCGATGGCCACCCGACCGAAGACGAGCCGCTTGGCCGTCGCCACGTAGACGTTGCCGGGGCCCACGATCTTGTCGACCCGCGGCACGGTGTCGGTCCCGTACGCCAGTGCCGCCACGGCGTGGGCGCCGCCCATCTTGAAGACGCGGTGCACGCCCGCCACGCGGGCCGCCATCAGAACCTCGGGCCGCACGCTGCCGTCCGGCTCGGGCGGCGTCGCCATGCAGATCTCGGGCACCTCGACCACCGAGGCCGGCACGGCGTTCATGATCACGCTGGACGGGTAGTTCGCCTTCCCGCCCGGGACGTAGAGGCCCACGCGGTCCAGCGGGCGCACCTTGTGGCCCATGAAGCCACCGCCCTCTTCGCGCATTTCCCAGCTGCTGGGGATGCGCTTGCGGTGGAACTCGCGCACCCGCATGGCGGCCTTGCCGAGCGCGGCGCGGTCGGCCGGGTCGATGGCCTCGCAGCCCGCGTCCCACTCCTCGCGGCTCAACTCGAGCTTCTTCAGGCGGGCGCCGTCGAACTTCTTGACGCAGGCCAAGAGCTCGGCGTCGCCCCCGTCGCGCACGCGATCGACGATCTTGCGCACATCGCGCTCGACGTTCTCGACGCTGTCCGAGCGCCGGTCGCACAGCTTGTTCCAGGCGGTCTGGAACGACGAGTCGTCCGTGCGGAGAACTCTCAGGAGGCCCTTGGTGGTGGATCGTGCGGCCATGGTTCATCCCTCCCGGCGGATGACGGCACCCAGGCTCGAGAGCTTTTCCTCGATGCGCTCGTAGCCTCGGTCGATGTGATAGACGCGATTGACGATCGTCTCGCCATCCGCCGCCAGGCCTGCAACCAGGAGGCCGGCGGAGGCGCGGAGATCGGTCGCCATGACGGGGGCTCCCAGCAGACGCGGCACGCCGCGCACGTGCGCGGAGCGGCCGTCGAGCGCGATGTCGGCTCCCATGCGGACCAGCTCGGGCACGTGCATGAAACGGTTCTCGAAGACGGTCTCGGTGACGACGCTGGACGACGTCCCGACGCAGAGCAGCGCCATCATCTGCGCCTGCATGTCGGTGGCGAAGCCCGGGTAGGGCGCCGTCACCACCCGAATCGGCGCTGGGCGCTCGCCGGCGCGCGCGCGCACGGAGTCGCTCTTGACGTCCAGCTGGGCGCCGGTTTCGCGCAGCTTGTCGAGCACCGCTTCCAGGGCTTCGGGCTGCACGTCGGTCACCGTGACATCACCCTGTGTAATCAAGCCGGCGGTCAGCAGCGTGCCCGCTTCGATGCGGTCGGCGGCCACGCGGTGGGTGACGCCCCGCAGCGAACGCACGCCCTCGATCACGATGCGATCGCTGCCGGCCCCGCGGATCTCGGCGCCCATGCGGCACAGCACCTGGGCCAGCTCGATCACCTCGGGCTCGCGCGCGGCGTTCTCCAGCACCGTCTCGCCCCGGGCCAGGGTGGCGGCCGCCATGACGTTCTGGGTGCCGTTCACGGTCACCACGTCGAAAGCGATGCGCGTTCCCACCAGCGGTGCGCCGGCCGCCTCGACGACGCCGTGGTCCAGCCGGATCTTGCCGCCGAGCGCCTCCAGGCCCTTCAGATGCTGGTCCACCGGGCGCACGCCGATGGCGCAGCCGCCCGGCTCCGAGACCCGCGCCGTCCCGCAGCGCGCGAGCAGCGGGCCCATCACCATGAACGAGGCCCGCATCTTGCGCACCAGCTCGTAGGGCGCCTCGGGGTTCGTGAGCTCGGCCGCGTCGATGCGCAGGCGGGTCGGGTCCTCCGCGTCCCACTCGGCGCGCGCACCCAGCGCCCGCAGGAGCTCGAGCATGTGGTGCACGTCGCGCACGCGCGGTACGCGCTCGAGCACGGTCTCGCCCTCGGCCAGGAGCGCCGCGGCCATCAGGGCCAGCGTCGAGTTCTTCGACCCGGACGCCGCCACGCAGCCTTCCAGGCGGGCACCTCCTTCGACGACGATGCGATCCATCTAGCTCTCTCCTCGTCGCGCCACCACGACCCGCGGTTGGCGGGCCAGGTCGCGCCGCACTTCGACCGCTTCCAGACCTACGCGGCGGCAGCGTTCCGCCACCGCCTCCACCTGTTCCGACCCCGCCTCGACGGCGAAGGCTCCGCCCGGCGCGAGCACCTCGCCCACTTGGTCCACCAAGGGCGCCAGCACCGCGAAGCCGTCGTCGCCCGCGAAGAGCGCGGCCTCCGGCTCGTGCGCCAGCTCCGGCGGCAGGCCAGCGGCCTCCGCCCGGGCCAAGTAGGGGGGATTCGAGACCACGAGATCGAATTCCTCGCCCCGGACCGGCTCGAACAGGTCGCCAGCCGCGAAACGCACGCGGTCACTCAGCCGCAAGCGATCGGCATTTTGCGCTGCAATCTGAAGTGCTGCCTCCGAAGTATCAATGGCCACAACGTGGGCCTTCGGCCTCTCTGTGGCCAGACTGAGGGCAATTGCACCCGATCCGGTTCCCAGATCCAGGATCCGCAGCGGCGCCTCCGTCTCGGGGGCCAGGGCGAGGGCGGCCTCCACCAGGGTCTCCGTGTCCGGCCGGGGCGTGAGCACGTCCGGCGTCACCTGGAACGGAAGCGACCAGAACTCCTTCTCGCCCAGGAGCTGCGAGACCGGCACCCGTTCGGCCGCCCGGCGCCGGACCAGCTCTCGGAAGCGGGCCCGCTCCTCTTCCAACACGGGCTTCTCGAATTCCACGTAGAGCTTGAGCCGCGTGGTCCCGAGCGCGTGGGCCAGCAGGCATTCGGCGTCCAGGCGAGCCGTCTCGATGCCCTTGGACGCGAAGTGCTCGCTGGTCCAGCGCAAGAGCTCGAGCACGGTCCACGAGCGGCTCACGGCACATCCCGATCGGGATCGCCCGCAGCGGTGACGCTCTTGTGCACGGCGTCCACCAGCTCGTCCAACTCGCCCTCCAGCACCTGGTCGAGCTTGTGGAGCGTCACGCCCGCGCGGTGGTCGGTGACCCGGCTCTGGGGGAAGTTGTAGGTGCGGATCTTCTCGCTGCGCTCGCCCGAGCCGACCTGCGCCCGGCGCTCGCTGGCCCGCTCGCTGGCGGCGCGCTCCTGCTCGTGCTCCAGCAGCCGGGCCCGCAGCACCTTCATGGCCTTGGCCTTGTTCTTGTGCTGCGATTTCTCGTCCTGATACTGGACCACGACGCCCGTGGGCACGTGCGTCAAGCGCACCGCCGAATCGGTGGTGTTGACGCTCTGGCCGCCCGGCCCCGACGAGCGGTAGACGTCCACCCGCAGGTCGTTCGGGTCGATGGCCACGTCCACTTCCTCGGCTTCCGGCAGCACGGCCACGGTCACCGTCGAGGTGTGGATGCGCCCCTGCGATTCCGTCGTCGGCACGCGCTGGACGCGGTGCACCCCGCGCTCGTACTTGAGACGGCGAAAGACGTCCTTGCCGGCGACCCCGGCCACGACCTCCTTCAGGCCGCCGCTGCCCATCTCGGACGACGACATGGGCTCCACCTTCCAGCCCTGCAGCTCGGCGTAGCGCAGGTACATGCGGTAGAGATCGGCCGCGAAGAGCGCCGCCTCCTCACCGCCGGTGCCGGCGCGAATCTCCAAGATCACGTCCTTCTCGTCCAGCGGATCGCGCGGTGCCAGCAGGCCGGCGAGCTGGCCCTCCAGCTCGCCGCGCTCGGACTCCAGCCGCTCCACCTCGCCGCGCGCCAGCTCCGCCAGCTCGGGGTCGGAGTCCTCGGCCATGGCGCGCGCGTCCTCCAGCTCGGTCAGCACGGTCCGATAGCGCCCGCCGGTCTCCACCAGCGGCCGCAGGCCTCCCAGCTCCTTGGCGAGCTTCTCGTAGGCGCCGGGCTGCTTGGCCACGTCCGGGTCGAGCAGCTGTTCTTCCAGCTCTCGGGCTCGGGTGGCGGCGTCCTGAATCCGGTCGAGGTAGTTCGGCATGATCTCGTTCCGCCGCGGGCCGGAGCCGGCGGCTAGAGGGGCGAAACAACGGGACTTTTGGGGGTCGGTCTCGGGTTGCGCGAGCCGCGGCGACGCGGCTCCAGCCACGCGCGCTACGACTCGCCGGTATGGATCCGGGCGGTCTCCCCCCGATGCGGGTGGTGCAGACCACCAGCGGCCGGGAGTCGTCGTTCGGGGCGAAGCCTGCGGAGCATTGGAAAAACCTACCGAACTCGGCGGCTTGTGTCACAGCGCGGGGCTCGGGGGAGGACGGAGGGCGGCTCGGAGCGCCGTGCCGGGGGCCGGGGGAGCCTCTCGTCGCTCGGGAGCCGTGGCGCTTGTGCTGGGCGAGCGCTTGGCTTCGATCCGAGTCCGCCTGGAATGCGCCGCCCTGGCGGTTCCCAGGATCACCGGCCCCCGCGCGCCGAAGAGGCTGCCCCCGGCCCATGGGACGCCCCAGCCGGCACCCTCGAGAACACCGAGCATCCGTCGCGGGTCTGGCACGCGCCTCCGCACAGCACCCGGCGAGCCTGGGTCCGGCAGGGGTCCCGCCCGAAATCAAGCGCAGCAGGCAA
>JAKSBN010000341.1 GCA_022361175.1 Pseudomonadota bacterium
CGGCCGGGTGCGGGCCTATCGCGACCGCTCCGTCTTCAACGAGATCACCGCCCAGGCGTCCGTGAAGGCCGCCTGCCTGCGCATCCCGCTGGCGCCCGCGACCGCCCGCGGCGGCGATCTGCGCGGCCGCTTCTACGATCTGACGCCGTTGGTGGAGTCCGACCCCGAGGCCGCCGCCAACGCGATCGACGCGCTGGTCCGCCGCAGTGACTTCAGTGACGTCGAAGAGCGCCTGGTGGGCGTCGACATCGAATCCGACTTCCGTCAGACGCGGACCCGGACCGATCTGCTCGGGCTGTTTCGGCGCGCGCGGGTCGCTCGCTCCGACGACGTCCGGGTCCACGGCAACGGCGAGACCGAGCGCTTTTTGCAGGCCCAGGCGGGGGGCTCCGGGTTCTGGGTCTTCCTCGACCACGGCGAGGACCACCGCTTCCGCATCCAGGCAGTCGCGCCGCGCGTGGGGGAGGGAGCGGCCGCGCCCACGCTCGTGGCCCGCTACAGCGCAACGGACCGCGACACGCGGAGCTCCGAGCTGGCGGGCCACCTCAGTTTCGTCAACGGACTGGCCTCCGAACGCGACGAGCCCCTGATCGACTTCACACCGTCGGAACACACGATCAACGGGCGCTGGGGGCACCTGCGCGCCGGGGTGGAGCTTCGCTTCTCGCCCGCGGCCGTCGAGACGCTCCTGGCCTCTTCCCGCACGGACTACTGGGAGACCCTGCGGGAGCTGACTGAACTCGATCAGGAACGCTTCGACCGCTACCGGCGCTGGCTGGCGGAGCGGGGCAAGCGCAGGATCCTGCTGCGCCGGCGTGTGCCCCTCCCGTACCGCAAGTCGATCCGCTACGCCGCCTCGGCCCGGCGGCGCCTCGAGGCGGCGCGCGACGCGGACTCGCCGCGAAAGCGCCTGACCTCCCTGCTGGACGCCTTCGTGGAAGCGTCTTACCTGAACGCGACGACCTACGACCCCGCCGTGTTGGCCACCCTGCGCCGGGTGGGCGGAATCGAGGAGGTGTCGGTTGCCGCGCGGATCACCCAGCCGCCGTGGCGCGAGCCGCGTCTGGTGGGCAAGGTCGACTTGGTGGGCCGCACCCATCGCAAGCCGATCGCGCGGCTCGGCGAAGCCATCGACCTCGATCCCAGCGGGCCTTCGGGTCTCTACCAGATGCTCGACCACTTCCCTTGGGCCAGCGAGCTGATGGAACCGAAGCTCGAGCCCGCGCCGTAGTCAGGCCCCCGCTTCGAGCTGGGCGCGGTAGACGGCGTGGCGGCGCCCGCCGCGCCCGGGACGCAGCCGCTCGACGCGAAAGCCCGCCGCCTCGAGCCGGCGCTCGAAGCCCGCGTCGGGGTCCTCGGACCAGACCGCAAAGACACCGCCCGGCCGCAGCGCCGCCCGCGTGTGGGCCAGCGCCCGGCTGCCGTAGAAGGGATCGCCCACGGCGTCCGAGCGCGCGTGGGGCCCTTCGTTCAGGTCGAGGACGATGGCGTCGAAGCGGGCGTCGGGCGGCCGCGACTGCGCCACCGCCTGCGCCACGTCTCCCACCTGGAGCTCCACGCGCGCGTCCTCGACGGCCCGCTCCGTCAGCTCCGCCAGGGGGCCGCGACACCAGTCGACGATCACGGGGTGCTTCTCGACCACCCGGACCCGCGCAGCCGAGGGCAGTGCGTCGAGCGCGGCCCGCAGCGTGCACGCCATGCCGAGCCCACCCACCAGCACCCGTGGCGCCGGGCCGGCGACCGGCTCGCACGCGACCCGGGCCAGCGCCTCTTCCGAGCGCCGCTGGGCGCTGTTCATCAGGACCCGGCCGTCGTGCAGGATCAGGAAGTCACCCGCGCCCCGCTGGCGCAGCTCGAGCCGGCCGTCGGCGGTCTCCGCTTCGGCAATACGCACCCAGGGCCTGGCCACCCCGTCCTCGCGCTAGAGCTCGTCGCGCAGGAAGTCCAGCGTGCGGGCCACGGCTCCCTCGTCGGCGGGGAAGACGCTGGCGGCCATGTCCGTCACCCCGGCGTCCCGCAGACGCCCGAGTCCGGCGCGAACCGTCTCGGCGTCGCCCACCAGGGCCACGTCGCCCGGGTTCGCCGCGCCTTCGCGGTCCAGCATCGCCCGGTAGGAGGGCAGCGTGCCGTAGATGGCGAACATCTGGTTCGCCGTCTCGATCGCCTTGGCCGGGTCGTTGGTGATCGCGATCGGCAGCGACGCCAGGATGCGCGGCGCCGGCCGGCCCGCCTCCGCCGCCGCCTTCGTGATGTGGGGGACCGTGTGATCGCCCAACGTCTTGACGCCGGTCATCCAGGTCGCCGTGCCGTCCGCCAGCTCGCCGGCGACCTTCAGCATGAGCGGCCCGAGCGCGGCCACCAGCACCGGGACCGGCTTCGCGTCCGGGATCTGCACGCCGGCGTTCACGTTGTAGAAGTCGCCCTTCACCTGTGCCTGCTCGCCGCGCAGGATGGGCATCAGCACCTCCAGGTACTCCCGCATCTGCTTCGCCGGCTTCCCGTAGGACAGCCCCAGCATGTCCTCGATCACCAGCTTGTGGGACAGGCCGATGCCCAGGGTGAAGCGGCCGTTGCACGCCGCGCCTGCGGTGAGGGCCTGCTGGGCCAGGGCGTGGGGGTGACGGGGAGGCGTCGGGACGACGCCCGTGGCCAACTCGATGCGCTCGGTTTCGCGACCCGCGATGGCCAGCGTCGTGATGGCGTCGTGTCCGAAGATGTTGGGCACGGAGAGAAACGAGAAGCCCGCGCTCTCGGCGCGCTTCGCCTCGTCGACGAAGCGGTCGAGCTCGGCGTGCGGGCCACCGGCCACTGTGCTGACGGTTCCGATCTTCATTGGGGGTCTCCTTGTGGCGCCGTCGTCTCAGTCGCGTCGGCGAGATTTGCGGCCTTTTTCGACGAGGCGAATCTTGTAGTTGCCTCGCCGGTCGTCGAAGTCGAGGGCGAGAAAGCCCTCCTCCTCCGCCTCCTCCAGGAGGTCGGAGAAAGTCTGGTAGCCGTAGTAGCCCTCGTTGAAGCTGGGGTGCACGCGGCGAATCGTCTGCTTGACGATCGAGCCCCAGAGCGGGTCGTAGTCGGACTCGAGCGAGCGCACGATCTCCACCACCTGCTCCACCGCTTCCTGCTTCTTGTCCACTTTCTTGGTGCCGGTCTTGCGGGCGGGCTTTTTCGTCTCGGCCACGCGCACCAGGTCGTCGTAGTAGATGAACTCGTCGCAGTTGTCGCGCAGCAGGTCCGAGGTGGAGTTCTTCACGCCGCAGCCGATGACGGACTTCTCGTTCTCCTTGAGCTTCGAAACCAAGTGGGAGAAGTCGCTGTCGCCGGTCAGGAGCGCGAAGGTGTCGATGTGATCCTTCGAGTAACAGAGGTCCAGCGCGTCCACGACCATGTGGATGTCGGCGCTGTTCTTGCCGCTCATCTTGCTCTGGGGGATGTCCACGAGCTCGATCCCGTGTCCGTGGAATTCGCGCACGGCGCTGCGGTAGTGACTCCAGTCACAGTACGCGCGCTTGTAGACGATGCGGCCCTTCTCCAGCAGCCGCTTCAACACCAGCTGGATCTGGAAGTCGCCCCACTTCATGTCCCGCACGCCGAGGGCCAGGTTCTCGAAGTCCACGAATACCGCGATCAGCCGCTCGTCGGCCAAGGTCACTCCCTTCGCTGTCCCCGCCGCCCAGGGCGAGGGCGGGCCGGAAGATAGGCGATCCCGGCGGCGGCGGGCGGCCTCTCACTGGGGCCCTTCGGGGGACCGAGTTCCGTCAACGTTCTAGGCCGGGGAAAACCCGGATGGTAGGCTGGCACCGTTCGACGAGCGGAGGGGGGGGTGCCCACCGAAATCGCGCTGCTCGGCTTCCTGGCGCTGGTCCTGACCGCGGCCTTTGGCTGGCTCCTGCGCATCGAGAGAGACGAAGCCCTGCGCTACTGGGCCTGGGGCTGGGGCGCGTTCCTCGCGTCGTCGTGCCTGGCCGCGGCCGTGCTGGTCGGGGGACTCGACCCGGAGCGGGCCTGGTACCGAGGCGTCACGTTCGGCTTGGGCACCGCGCTCCCGTACCTGCTGAGCGCGGGTGCGCTGGCCTATGCGAACCACTCCCTCCCGAGTTGGTACTTCCGGCTGGCCTTCTGCGCCTGTGCCGCCCGCGCCGGCGCCGCCATGCTGGGCGAGCGCGACCTGGCCCTGACGCTCAGCCTGCCGCTGGAAGTCCCGCCCTACGTCGTGGCCGCGTTTGCGCTCTGGCGCAGCCTGCCCCGAGCGCTGGACAAGGGGCTCGTGCGCGCTCTCGCCCTCTCCTACGGCGGCTTCGCAGTGATCGAGGGCGCGGCCGCCACCACTTGGCTGCTGCGCACCGACGACCGCTGGATTCTCTTCGGAGCCGCCGGCCTGACCCTCGTCGGCGCCGGCATTCAGCTGCTGGCCGTGCTGACGCGCATTCGCGAGCGCGAACGGCAGGCCCAAGCGGCCCGCGAGCGCGACTTGCGGCTGCTGCGGGACGTGGCGCGGGCTTCCGGCGCCCACACCCGGCGCGAGGCCCTGGCGCGCGAGGTGCTGCCGCTGGTCGCCGTGGCCTTGGAGGCCCGGGGGAGCGCGCTCTGGCTGCTGGACAAGACCGAGCAGCGCTTCCGGCGCGCGGCGGCATGGGGCCATTCCGAGACCCGGGGCCTGTCTTTCCAGTCCTTCTCGGCCCACAGCGAGCTGGGCGAGATCCTGCTCGCCGGTCGCGAGCTCTTCCAGGACGACCTGGAGACGGATGAACGCGCCATCCCGAGCCGAGCCCGATCGGGCGGGTTCGGCGCCGGCGCCCTCCTGCCGCTGCAGGCCCGCGGACGCGTGGTGGGCGCGCTGGCGGTCGGCATGCGCGCGCGCAACGCGCTGGGCGAGGATTCCCGTGCGCTGCTGCGAACCGTGGCCGACGAAGTGGCGCTGGCGCTCGAACGGGTGCGCACGCTCGAGGAACACACGGAGGACCAGACTGCGCTGCGCAGCGAGCGCCGCACCCTGCGCGCCGTGCTCGAAACCTCGCCGGTGGGGGTATTGCTGGAGGACCGCGACCGGCGCACCGCCATGATCAACAACATCGGAGCCGATCACCTCGACCTGGACGACCCGGAGCGCTTCATCGGCCAGCCGCTGGCCGAGCTCCTGGACTGGGTGGTGCCGCGTTTGGAGGGCGGCCAGGAGACCGCCGACCAACTGAAGAGCATGGATCGACGCGATCGCATCGTGGCCGACTTCGACGTGGTGCTGACGGAGCCCTACGAGCGCCGACTCAAGGTGTTCACGAGTCCCGTGCTGTCGCCGGACGGACGCAGCCTCGGCCGCGTCTGGTGCACGCGCGACGTCACCGAAGAGCAGCGGCTGGAGGCCGAGCTGCGCCAGTCCCAGAAGCTCGACACGCTCGGACGCCTGGCCGGCGGCATCGCCCACGACTTCAACAACCAGCTGACGGCGATCCTGGGCAACGCGCGATTGGCCCTCGACGCCACCGCGAAAGACGACTCCCTCCGCGGGGCGCTCGAAGATCTCGAGCGGGCCGCCAGCCACTGCGCCGCGCTGACGCGATCGCTGCTGGCCTTCTCGCGCCGGACGCCGAAGCGGACCCGCGCCTTGGCCGTGCCGACGCTGCTGGCGGAAGTGCGCGACCTGCTGCGGCCGCTGATCCCCAGCTCGATCGCTTTCGAGGTCGCGTGGGACGAGGACGTCCCCCCCATCGAAGCCGATCCGACCCAGGTGCAGCAGATCCTGGTGAACCTGGTCGTGAACGCCCGGGACGCCACGCCCGAGGGCGGTTCCGTGACCGTCAAGGCCCGAAAGCACAGCCCGGCCGACGACGGTGCGGGGGACTTCGTCGAGTTCGAGGTGGCGGACAGCGGCTGCGGGATGGAGCCCAAGGATCTGCAGCGGATCTTCGAGCCGTTCTTCACCACCAAGGAGGTCGGCGGAGGCACCGGTCTCGGGCTGGCCATCGCCTATGGCCTGGTCAGCGCGCACCAGGGCCGGATCGACGTCGACAGCGAGCCGGGTCGGGGGACCACGTTCCGCGTTCTGCTGCCGGCGACGACGGCCAGGGGGGACGAGTCTCCGGACGCCGTCCCGCCCTGCCCGCGCGGCCACGAGTGCATCCTGGTGGCCGACGACGAGCCGGCCCTGCGGCGACTCGCCCGACGCGCCCTCGAGAGCGCGGGATACCGCGTTCTCGAAGCCCGCGACGGCGAAGCCGCGCTGCGCCGCTTCAAGGACCACAGCGACGAAATCGCCGCGGTCATCCTCGACGTGACGATGCCGGGCCGCAGCGGTCTGGGCGTGCTGCGAGAGCTGAAGGCCGCGCGCCCGCAGCTCCCGGCGCTGCTGGTGAGCGGGCACCCCGACGCCGAGAGCGAGGCGGCGGCGATCCCCGCCGTTCGATTCCTGCCGAAGCCCTACGACGCCCTGACGCTCTGCAGCACCGTGCGCGCCCTGCTCGACCAGACCGAGCCGCTCAGCCCGGACTCCCCGTCAGAGTGATCCGCCACGGCGTCTCCTCGCCCACGTCCTCGCAGACGCCCTCGAAGACCCCCTCTCCTGCGCTCTCGAGCGTGCCGACGCACGGTCGCGAGCGGCAGACCAGGCGAAAGGGCGGGCCGGTACCGACTTCGCCGACGAAGACCGCGGGACCCAGGTCGTCGAAGTAGTGAAGCACGACCCCGTCCGGACCGATGCGGAGTTCGGCCTCGTCGTCCACGAGCCGCGGCCCGTCGGGCTCCAACAGCTCCACGCGGCAGGACCAGGCTCCTTCGGGCGCGGTCACCGGGTGGTCGCGATGCCGCCGTCGACGGGAATCACGGTGCCGGTCACGTAGGCGCCCGCCCGCGAAGCCAGGTAGATGGCGACGCCGGCCATGTCTTCGGGCGCCCCGATCCGACCCAGCGGACACGAGGCCCGGATCGAGTCGCCGAACTGCTCCAGCGTGGCTTCCATCATCTTGCTCTCGAAGGGACCCGGCGCCACGGCGTTGACCGTGATCGACTTCCCCGCCAGCTTGCGGGCCAGGACGCGGGTCATGTGGTGAACCGCCGCCTTGCTGGCCGAGTAGGCATAGGTCTCCAGCAAGGGGACCTGGATGCCGTCGATGGAACCGATGTTGATGACCCGGGCCGGATCCTCGGGCGTGGCGGCGTCCACGAGCCGCGGGGTGAGCGCGCGCGTCAGGTGGAAGATCGACTTGACGTTCAGGGCCAAGACCTTGTCCCAGGCCGAGTCGGGGTACTCCGCGTAGGGCGCGCCCCAGTTGGCGCCGGCGTTGTTGACCAGCACGTGCAGGGCCGGCTCGCGCTCGCACACCTCGGCCGCCAGCCGATCGCACTCCGCCTGGGTCGAGAGATCGGCGGCCAACGCCACGCAGGTGCCGGACTTCGACAGCTCGGCCGCCGCCGCCTCGCAGACGTCGGCCTTGCGCGAGGAGATGTAGACGCGCGCGCCCGCCTCCACGAAGCCGCGGGCGATCATCAGCCCGATGCCGCGGGAGCCTCCGGTCACCAACGCCACCTTGCCCTCGAGAGAAAACAGCTCCTGGATCGTCATCGTCCCATCTCCTTCGTCGCCACACCGTTGGGGGGCGGAAGTATAGGCGGATTTCCCAGCTGCAACGGGGCTGCGGGCTCTGGTACCGTTCGGCCCGCATGAGCGCCCACCGAGACGCGGATCTCATCCCGGGCTGCGCCACGCGCGCGGGGACGGCCCGCTACGCCACGCGATTCCCCGACCGGCCCGGGCACTTCCGCTGTCCCGACGATCTGACGCTGTCCTCGCTGGCCCTGGGAACGCGTCTGGGCAGTCCGGGTGGGGTGGACGATCTCCTGTACCGCTCGGTGGCCCTGCAGTGCCTCGAGGGTGGCATCAACACCCTCGACACGGCCCTGTCGGACCGGATGCAGACCAGCGAGCGGGCCGTGGGCGCCGCGCTCCGCCGCGCCATCGAGGGGCAGACCGTCGCCCGCGACGAGGTCGTGGTCGTCACCAAGGGCGGCCAGTTGGCCCCGGACGCCGAGTGGGTGCAGACCCGCTACGAGGCCGGCCGCTACTTCCAGGAGAACTACGTCGACCGGGGACTCCTGGACCCGGCCAAGGTCGTCCACGGCAACGCCCTCGACCCGGTGTTCACGCGCGCGCAGATCGACCGCAGCCGCCGCAATCTGGGCCTCGAGACGCTCGACTACTACCTGGTGGAGGAACCCGAGCTCCATCTGCGCGAGCTCGGAACCGACGGCTTCCGCAGCCGCCTGGCCGAGGTCTTCGAGACGTTGGAGAAGGCCGTCCAGGAGCGAGCCATCGGCGCCTACGGCATCGCCACCTGGGACGGGCTGCTGGTGCCCCACAGCGAGCGCGCTCACCTGTCGCTGGTGCAGGTCTTCGAAGTGGCTCTCGACGTGGGCAGCGCCGACCACCACCTGCGGATGCTGCAGCTGCCCTACGGCCTGGCCATGGGCGAGGCTTCCGCGCTGGACTCGCAGCTGGGGCCCGACGGGCACAGCCAGGCCGCTCTCGAGCTCGTCCGCAACACCGGAACCGCCGTCCTCGTGAGCGCGCCGCTGCTGCAGGGCCGAGTCCTGGGCCGGCTGCCGCGCTTCGTCGTGGACGGCTTCCCCGAGGCGACCAGCGACGCGCAGCGCTGCCTCCAGTTCGCGCGCAGCTCGGCCGGCGTCACCACGGCGGTCGTGGGAATGCGCGACTCCGACCACCTCGAGGACAACCTCGCCCTCACGCGCTGCGAGCCTGCTGACCCCCACCGGATCCGCAAGCTCTTTCGCCACGCGCGGGCGGACACAGCTCGGTAGAGGGGATTCGACAGCCTCCTCTTCCGCACCCTGGCACGGCGCGAGCGGGTGCGGCGAGGGGCGCGAAGGCGAAATAAAGCGCAGCCCCCCACCGAGGCCGAACGCGGCTTCGCCGTCTTCCAGCTCAGCGGAGAAGCGAGGTACGGCGTTCACGGCGAGCCATTCGCCGGAGCCCCCTCGCCGCACCCGCGACGTTGAGACTCCGAAGCCGATGTGAGATCTCGGCTGCGCCGCTAGATCGCAGCTACTGAAGGTTGCGCACCAGGAAGTCCACTAGCGGCGCCACCACGTTGTTGCCGGGCTGATCGCGGGCCGTCAGCACGTCGACGTGGGAGTAGCCCACGCTCATGTGCACTTCGTACCCCCCCGCCACGCCGCCGTAGGTGGGAAAGGCGGGGTTCGGGTTGGAAGCGTCCACCACGCGCGGCGTCGAGCCGTCGCAGCTGGGAGCGGCACAGGGCGCCAGGGTCTCTGCGAACGCCAGAAAGGCGGCGGGGATGGGCGTCAACCCGTTGCTGCCGCCGAAGGCGATCACCGGCACGTCGATGTTCTGGGCCTCGGTGAGATTCGCGATGTCGCGCCGGCCGCGGCCCAGCGGCGGATCCGCCGACAACGCGGTGGTGTCGAGCCCCCCCGCGCCGGCCGTCACCCCGAGCCCGGAGCTCGGGTAGTACCACTCGACGAAGTTGGTGTCGCCGGCGTAGAAGGTGCGGAAGAGCCGGTCGACGTCCGTGGGCTCGGTCTCGACCCCCCACACCCCGCCCGGCAGGGTCGTCGGTGCGGGACCGTTGTCGGGCAGCACGGAAGGCGGCAAAGGCTCGTCGATCCCGAGCCAGGTGACGAGGCCGTTCACCTCGGGCCCCGGCGCGCCCAGCGACGTGGCGATGAAGGCCGCGGCCTGGCTGA
>JAKSBN010000063.1 GCA_022361175.1 Pseudomonadota bacterium
CGAGGGACTTCTCGAGCTCTTTCAGGCGTGCCGGGAGTTCTTCCAGCAGCCGATCGAGAAAACCGAGGCGGCGGAGCACCGGGTCTACGCCAGCTTCTCCCAGCTCTCGCTGGTGATCCGCTCGTTTCGCGACGCCGGCCTGGCGAGCGGAGAGGTCTCGCGCTGCAACCAGTATCTCAGCAAGACCATCGGCGCTTTCGAGACGGTGAAGCACATCTACCAGTACCGCACGCCGCGAACCCTGCGCGCGTACAGCCATCTCTTCATCTATCTGCTTCCGATCGTCTACGGCCCGTACTTCGCCGCCATCTCCTCCGACTACGACCCCCGGCTGGTGTTCGCGATGCCGATTCTCTTCAGCGTCATCCTGGTGTCGCTCGACAACATCCAGGATCACCTGGAGAACCCGTTCGATCAGGTCGGCGAGGACGACGTGCGCATCAACGCCGAGAAGTTCGTCGCCAGCCTGGACGACTAGCGGGCACTCAGCGGCCGGCCAGTTGCAACAGCAGCTGGGTGTAGCAGCCGCCCGCCACCACCAGGAACACGTGGAACAGCTCGTGAAACGAGAAGACCTGCGGCCACAGCCGCGGGCGTTCGGTCAGGAACACCACGGCGCCGACCGCGTAGAGGCCGCCGGCGGCCAAGGCGAGCCAGGCGGTCGGTCCCGGAAAGCGCTGGGCCAGCGCAACCAGGAGCGGCAGGGCCAGGCCTCCCTGGAGGACCTGCACGGGAATCGACGCCCGCGGCGGCACGGTGGGGAACCAGAGCTTCTGGCCAATGCCCACGGCCGCGATGGTCCACACGGCCAAGACCCACGGCCAGGCGGTGTGATCGATCACCGCCAGCGCCAGCGGAGTGACGCAGCCCGCGATCTTGAAGTAGATCATGGCGTGGTCCAGCCGCTGCATGCGCCGCTTCCACGCCGGGCTCCAGCACAGCCCGTGGTACAGCGCGCTGACCCCGAACAGGCCCACCTGGCCCACCGCCAGGGTCACCAGGGCCACGCGCTGCGGCCCCTCCCAGCCGCAGTGGCGCCACAAATACAGGGCGGCCGCCGAGAATAGAAGGGCGGCGGAAACGTCCAATCCCGCGCGAACCGGATTGTCCACGGGGCCTCGCCGAGACGATGTCATGCGCGCTCCGCCCAGTCGGGTAGCGTTGGCCGGGAACATCGTCCGAGTGGGTGACGCGCCGGTGGGATCCGCGTGGCTTTTCGGTCAACTTGAGCAAACGTAGGCTCGAAGGAGTTCGGAATGCACGGGCCCACAAGCCACCAAGCCGCGCGCTGCGGCGGCGTCGCGCTGGCGCTCTGGATCCTGGCCGCACCGCCGCCCGCGGCCGCCGAATCGGCCCTGCGGCTTGCCCCGCGACCTGCCGCCGGTGCCGTGCCCGCCGCCACCTACGACGAAGACGGCCGTCCCATCGGCAGCGCGCACGTCAGCGACACGCAGCTGTCGGACGGTTCGCGTCAACTCGTGCTGGTGAGCACCGTGGCGGGCGGGGGCGCCCTGCTGCTCACCGCGCGGCTGTTCCCGACGAACGACGGCCTCGCCTTCGCCCCCGTGGTGCAGACCGCGGAGTCGTTCGACACGCGCGGCCGCTCGCTCGGTCGGATGGTGATCGACCACCGCCAGCGCACGGCCCGTTGCGGCTCGCCCGAGCCCGGCCAGCCCGACCGGCACGTGATCGCGTTGGATCCGCAGGACCGCGTGGCCAACGGCGTGCTCGGACTGCTGTTGGCGTCGCAGCTCGCGAGCGCGGAGCCGCTCGCCTTCGATCTGCTGGCGTGCACCGCAGGACGTCTGATCCCCGCGCGCGCCACGGCACCGAAACCGCTGCCGACGGGGCTCGTGCAGGTCGAAGCCGAACTGAACCTGGGGTCGGCCCTCGCCTGGGCCATCCGCCCGTTTCTGCCGCGCTACGCGTTCTGGTTCGATCCGGCGTCGTCGACGCCGTGGGTCGCGCATCGAATGACCCTCTCGGGTCGGGGGCAGCGGGTACTGGTCCTCCACGGCGATCGCACGCCGATCGATCTGGGCCTGCCGCCCCCTCCGTCCTAGGCCGCCTCTCTCCCGTCACCGATCCGCCTCCAGAGCGTCGCCGAAGTCGCCCGCTGCACGCAGAAGGCGCGGCTTCTTCACACGGCCGACACGAGCCACGACGCCCGCTCGACGATGATTCCGAGGGCGGCACTCGACAGCGGCCGCGGAGAGAGTCGTGGACTTCGACGTCGTGGTGGTCGGAAGCGGGATGGGCGGCGGAACGGCGGCCGCGGCTCTGGCGGCTGCGGGTCGCCGCGTGCTCGTGCTCGAACGCGGGACGCCCATCGAGGATC
>JAKSBN010000474.1 GCA_022361175.1 Pseudomonadota bacterium
AGCGCGCGGCGCTCGCTGTGGCCGACGATGGTGTAGGCGCAGCCCAGGTCCGCGAGCATTCCCGGCGCGATCTCGCCGGTGAAGGCCCCCTTCTCCTCGGGGTTCACGTTCTGGGCGGCCAGCGCCACGGCGCTGCCGGCCAGCGCGCGGCCCAGGCGATCGAGGCCCGTGAAGGGCGGCGCCACCACGATGTCGACGTCGTTCGCATCCGACACCAGCGGCAGGAACGCCTCGGCGAAGGCGACGGCTTCGCCCGCGGTCTTCTGCATTTTCCAGTTGGCGGCGAGAATCGGTCGGCGCATTTAGCGATCCAGTGCAGCGACGCCGGGAAGCTCGAGCCCTTGGACGTACTCGAGCGAGGCGCCGCCGCCGGTGGAGAGGTGGGTGATGTCGGCGCCGACGCCCAGCTTGTTGACGGCGGCGAGGGAATCTCCCCCGCCCACCACGGATACCGCGTTGGAGTCGGCGACGCCCTTGGCGACCGCCTCGGTGCCGCGGGCAAAGGCTTCCATTTCGAACACGCCCATCGGGCCGTTCCAGAAGATGGTGGCGGCCTGGGCGGCCTCCCGGGCGTAGAGCGAGGCGGTGTCGGGGCCGATGTCGAGGGCCATGAAGCCGTCGGGAATCTGGGTGACCACCTGATGCGCGGCATCGGCGGCGAATTCGCGCGCGACCACGTGATCCAGGGGCAGCAGCAGCCGTCGTCCCGCCGCGGCCACGGCCGCCTCCACGCGCCGCGCGTCGTCCAAGCGGTCGTGTTCCACCAGCGACGTCCCCACGGCCTCACCCCGCGCCGCCAGGAACGTGTACGCCATGGCGCCGCCGATGGCGAGCACGTCCGCGCGCGGTGCCAGCGCCTCCAGCACCGCCAGCTTGTCCGACACCTTGGCGCCGCCCACCAGGCAGAGCAGCGGCCTTTTGGGCTCCAGCACGACGCGCAGGTGCGAGAGCTCCGATTGCAGCAGATCGCCGGCCGCCACCCGGCGGACGTGCTTCGCGATGCCGGCCGTCGAGGCGTGGGCGCGATGGGCCGTGCCGAAGGCGTCGTTCACGTAGACGTCGCAGAGGGCGGCGAGGGCTTCTGCGAAGGACGGGTCGTTCTTCTCCTCGCCGCGGTAGAAGCGCAGGTTCTCGAGCAGCAGCAGCTGGCCGTCGGCCAGATCGCGGCTGGCGGCCTCCGCGGCTTCTCCTACCGCGGGATCGCAGAACGACACCCCGCGCTCCAGCAGCTGGGACAGGCGTTCGGCCACGGGCCGCAGGGAGAGCTCGGGTCGGCGCTCGCCCTTGGGCCGTCCCAGGTGCGACGCCAGCACCACCCGGGCGCCGGCGTCGAGCAGGCGGCGGAGGCTGGGGAGGGAGGCCCGGATGCGCGTGTCGTCGCCGATCCGTCCCCCGGACAAGGGGACGTTCAGGTCGGCGCGCACGAAGACGCGCTGGCCGCGGACGCCGGCCGCGATCAGCCCCTCCAGCCCCTGGACGCTCACGGGGTCGCTACTGGGCCATGTGCTGCACGAGGTCGACGACGCGGGTCGAGTAGCCGGCCTCGTTGTCGTACCAGGAGAGCACCTTCGCGAAGTCCCCGCCCATCACCTTCGTGTTGGGGGCGTCGACGATGGAGGAGCGCGGGTCGCCGATGAAGTCGACGGACACCAGCGGTTCTTCGCAGTAGCCCAGGATGCCCTTCATGGGCCCGTCGGCCGCGGCCTTGAGAGCCGCGTTGATGGCCTCGGCGTCGGTCGACTGCTTGAGCTTCACCGCCAGGTCGACGATCGAGACGTCCGCCGTCGGAACGCGCATGGCGTAGCCGTCGAGCTTGCCCTTGAGCTCGGGCAGCACCAGGCCGATGGCCCGGGCCGCGCCCGTGCTGGTCGGGATCATGGACATCGCCGCCGCGCGGGCGCGGCGCAGGTCCTTGTGCGGGCCGTCCTGGGTGTTCTGGTCGTTGGTGTAGGCGTGGATGGTCGTCATCCAGCCGTTCTCAATGCCGTACTCGTCGTTCAGAACCTTGGCCACGGGGCCCAGGCAGTTGGTGGTGCACGACGCGTTGGACACGATCTTGTGCACGGCGGGATCGTAGTCGTCGCCGTTCACCCCCAGAACGATGGTGATGTCCGGGTCGGTGGCCGGGGCGCTGATGATGACGCGCTCGGCGCCGGCTTCCAGATGCTTGGCGGCCTTGTCGCGAGCGGTGAAGAGCCCGGTCGATTCGATCGCGAACGTGGCGCCCAGCTTCTTCCAGGGCAGATCCGCCGGATCGCGTTCCGCCAAGATCGGAATCGTCTTGCCGTTCACCACGATGGCGCCGTCGCCGGCCTCGACCTCGCCCGGGAAATGCCCGTGGATCGAGTCGTACTTCAAGAGGTGGGCCAGCGTCTTGGCATCGGTCAGATCGTTGATTCCGACGATCTCGATGTCCTTGCCCAGGGCCGCCCGGAAGACCAGCCGTCCGATTCGCCCAAAACCGTTGATTCCTACTCGGACCGACATCTCCATCCTCCATGGTTCGCGAGACGCGGCAATGTACCGGTCCGGCCGGGGGCTGCCAAGCTTCCGCAATCGCTCCGATTTGCCGATGGGGGAGGGCGGTCCGAGCGGGCTCCGGCCTCGCTAAGATCCCGGCTCGGACCCGGGGGGGAGATGATCGTCGGGAGCGGCGTCGACGTGATCGAGATCGCGCGCATCGAGCGCGCCCTCAGCGAGCGAGGAGCCCGCTTCGCGGGCCGGGTCTTCACCCCGGCGGAGATCGAAGCGTGTGAGGGCCCCGGTCGGTCCGCCCCCCGCTTCGCGCTGCGCTTCGCGGCCAAGGAAGCGGCCATGAAGGCCATCGGCACCGGCTGGTCCGCCGGGGTCCGCTGGCGCGACATCGAAGCCATGCCGGGAGCGAACGGGCCCGGCGAGTGGGTGCTGCGGCTGTCCGGTCGCGCCCACGAGCTGGCCGGCGCGCGCGGAACCGAGCGCGCTTGGCTGAGCGTCAGCCGTTCCCGCACCCACGCGCTGGCGCTGGTGGTCTTGGAAGGGGGGGAGCCGTGAGCGCCCGGAGTGCAGGGGTTCGCTTCGCCGCCGTGGCCGGCCTGACGCTCGTGGTCGCGGGCTGTGGGGCCGAGCGCGCGGCGCGCGAGGCCTTCCCGTTGGCCTCGGGACTGCTGCGGGTGGAGGGCATCCAGGCCGCGGTCGAGATCGTCCGAGACGATCGCGGCGTGCCCCACGTGCTCGCGGAGCGGGAACGGGACGCCTGGTTCGGCCTCGGCGTGGCCCACGCGCAGGACCGCTTGGGCCAGATGCTGTGGCTGCGGCGGCGGGCGCTCGGGCGCACGGCCGAGGTGCTCGGCGAGCCCGGGTTGGCGGCGGATCGCTGGGCGCGGCTGCTCGATCTGGGCGGCCTGGCGGCCGCCGAGGCGAAGCGCCTCGATCGTCCCACGCGCCGCGTCCTGGAGTCCTATGCGGCGGGCGTCAACGTCCGCCTCGACCGGATCGCCAGCGGCGACGCCCGGGCTCCCGAGTGGCTCCAAGCCGCCGGCCTCGAGCCGGAGCCCTGGACGCCGGCCGACAGCCTCGCCCTCAGCAAGCTGCACGCCTGGTCGCTCGGCAACTCCACGGAGGCCAGCCTGGTGCTGGAGGACCTGATCGAGCGGCTCGGCGGCGTGGGAGCGAGGCCGTTCTTCCCCGGCGACAAGAGCCTGGACGGACTGCCGTGGCCGCACCTCGGGCAGCAGCCGCCGGACCTGGGCCGGACGGCCCGCCGTCCGGTCGAACCGCTCGGTTTCCGGGCGATCCACCCGGGCAGCACGGCCTTTGTGGTGGCCGGGCGGCGGACGCCCAGCGGCGCGCCCCTGCTGGCCGTCGACCTGCACGCCGCGCCCACCGCGCCGGCGCTCTACTACGAGGCCCACCTGCGCGGGGGCCGCCTCGACTGCGTGGGCGTGACGCTGCCCGGGATTCCCGTCTTCTGGACCGGACGCAACCGCCAGGTGGCCTGGGCCTCGGTGCACGCTCGCGCCGTGACGACGGACCTCTACAGCGAGACGCTGCGCGGCCAGGACTACCACGATGGGCGCCGCTGGAGGCCCATGGCGGAGCGGACCGAGACGATCCGCGTGCGTCAGCCGGGCGGCGGCTTCGGCGAGCAGACGTGGACGTTTCGAGCGACCCGGCACGGGCCGCTGCTGAACCCGCTGTTGGACGACGGCCGCGCCCCCCTGGCGCTGGCCTGGACGGGTGCGCGCCCCGGGAACGGCATCGTCGCGTTTCGGCGCGCGGCGCGGGCGCGATCGGCCGAAGAACTCGTGAAGGCGCTCGCCGGCCACCACGAGCCGGTCTTCGCGGTGGTCTACGCCGACTCGGAGGGCGCGGCCGGCGTGCAGATGGCGGGCTGGCTGCCCCAGCGGATCCTCCCCAGCGACCTCGTGCCCGTGCCCGGCCGTTCTCCCACCTACGGTTGGCGAGGGGCGATCGCGTTCGACGACCTGCCCGCGGCCACGGTCGGCCCCAAGGGCGACTTCCTGGTGGTGGCGGACGGGGCGCTTCCGCCGGTGGCCACAGGCCGCATCGAGTGGCTGTGGCGCGCCGGGGACCGGGGCCGTCGCCTGCACGCCACGCTCGAGGAGCGGGTGGCGCGCGGGCCGGTCTCGGCGCGGGACATGGTGGAGGTCCAGACCGACCTGCACTCGGAGGCCGCCCGTCGCGTGCTGCCCGCGCTGTTGGCCTTGGCCGGGGCGCCCGAGGAACTCGACCCCCAGGCCCGGGAGATCGTCTTCCTGCTCGAGCGCTGGAACGGCCAGATGGGCACCGGCAGCACGGGAGCGACCGCCTACCACGTGCTGCTGGACGAGCTCGCGCGCGAACTCTTCGAGGGCCCTCTGGGCGAGGATCTCCTGGCCCGCTATCGAGCACTGCCCCACGCCGATCTCACCAGCGTCACCATTCGCATCCTCCGGGCGGCCGAGGCCGGGGGCGGTGGGGGTGGCTGGGCGGACCCCGCGCGCGTCCGGGACGCGGTGCGCCAGAGCCTGCGCCAGGCGTGGGTCACGCTCTCGGTGCGACTGGGGGCGAATCGGGAGCGCTGGACCTGGGGCCGGGTCCATCAGTTGGCGTTCGGGCCCTTCGTGGCCGCCGGCGCGGGGCAGGACGTCTTCGGTCCGTTCCCGGTGGGCGGCGACGCCAGCACGCCCCAGCACGCCGAGTGGAGCCCGGCGAACCCGTTCCAGGTGCGCGCCGCGTCGATCTACCGCTTGGTGGTGGACTTGGGAGCGCCGGATCAGGCGCTCAGCGTGTTGGCTCCCGGCCAATCCGAGCATCCTTTTCATCCGCATCACGGAGACGGCATCGAGCCGTGGCAGCTCGGGCGTCCGCGGCTGTTGGTCACGCACCCGCTGGTCGTGGAGGAGTCGGCCGTGGCCACCCTCGTGTTGGAGCCGACGCCGTGAGCGGCGCGGTTCTGTACGCCGAGGTGCCCGGCTTCTACGCCGAAATCGAGCGCGCCTCGGACCCCGAGCGCAGCGAGCGCCCGTTGATCGTGGGGGGGCATCCTCGCAAGGGCGGACGCGTGCAGTCGGCGAGCCAAGCGGCGGCCCTGGCCGGGGTCGAGCCCGGCATGGCCATGCAGGACGCGCTGCAGCGCTGCCCGCGCGCGCGCACCGTGCGCACCGACATGAAGCGCTACCGGGAGGTCGCGCAGCGGTTGCGCGCGTGCCTGCGCCAGGAAGCCGCCCGCCTCGAGACCGCCGGTCTCGAGGCCTGCTACTTGGAGGCGCGCGGCGAGCCCGAGAGCTTGGCCGAGACGCTGCGCCGGCGGGTGCGAGACGAGCTCGGCCTGCCGCTCCGCGTCGGCATCGCTCCGGTGAAGTTCCTGGCGAAGCTGGCGGCGGAGGAATGCGGCTGGGACGGTCAGCGGAGGATTGCCGCGGGCGAGGAGGGCGCCTTTCTCGACGCGCTCCCCGTAGCGCGGTTGCCGGGAGTCGGGCAGCGCACCGAATCCACCCTGCGCGGTCTCGGCGTCGAGCGGGTGGGGCAGCTGTTGGCGCTGGACGGCGCCGCGCTGGAAGCCGCGCTCGGAAACCACGGGCTGCGCATCCTGGACCTGGCCCGGGGGCGCGATTCCGCGCCGTTTCGACCCGAGCGCCACCCCCGAACCCTCAGCCAGGAGCACACCTTCTCCGAACCCCAGCTGGACCTGGACGTCCTGTGGGAGCGGCTCCAGGTTCTGGCCCAGGGGCTCGAGGGGAGCCTTCGCCGCGAGGGGCTGGCCGCCCGCCGCGTCGCGGTGAAGGTGCGGTACGAGGGTCAGGAGACCACCACCCGCAGCTGCACCCTCCCGCAGGCCGTGGGGGACGCCGCCGCGCTGCACGGCGCCGCCACCCGCCTCCTGGACCGCACCCAGGCCGGGCGCCGCCCGGTCCGGCTGGTGGGCCTGACGGTCTCCAGCCTCTCCCCCGAGGGGGGAAGGGATGGTCAGCTCGAACTGTTTCCCGCCCCGGGCTAGCCGGCCCGACACCCCGCCCCTGGCGCGCCGGTTCCCTCAAGGACTGGGTGCCGCCGACCGAGAAACAGAGTGTCAGCCGAGGGGCGACCTCCCTCGTTCGGATGAGAGCGCGATGCAGCCCGATCCCAGCGAACGACGCAAGTACAACCGCATTGCCACCGACCAGATGATCTCCTTCGCCCCCGTCGAGGCCAAGGATCACCTCGCCGTCGGCCGCAATATCTCCAGCGGCGGCATCGCCTTCGAGGCGGTCGGTTGCGAGTTGAACCTGGGCGACGTGCTGCGGGTGACCTTCAACGTGGCCGACCACACCGTCGTGGCGGTGGGCCGCGTCGTCTGGGCCACCGACACCGACCCCCTCACCCAAGAGGTGGGCATCGAGTTCATCGAGATCGACCCCATGGCCATGCGCCTGCTCGAGGAAGTGGCGGCCGGCTCTGCCGCCAGCGCCTGATCTCCTGCTCCAGCCCGAGGCTCCGAGTCGCGACTCCCGCTTGACAGGGACATCGAGGCGGTGTGAGCTACGCGGCCATGGCTGATTTTCATCAGACTGGGGCCATTACGACCCTCCACCGGCTGGGGCCGCCCGACCTCGAGCGTCTGGAGAACGAGCTGGTCTCGTACTGCCAGGAGCGGCCCATCGCCCTGGTGCTGCCCTGTCTCTACAGCGAGATCCAGGGGCCGGCCCTCAAGGGGATCATCGAGGCCCTGGTCGGCGTGCCCTATCTGCGCCAGGTGGTGGTCAGCGTCTCAGGCGCGGCCGATCGGGCGCAGTTCGACCAGATGCGGGACGTTTTCGCCCCCGTCCGCTGCGAGGACGGTTCGCCGCCGACGCTGATTTGGAACCGCGGACCCCGCATCGAGAAGCTGTTCGAGCGCCTCCGCGAGGAGGGCCTCGACCCCGGTCCGGACGGCAAGGGGCGCGCGACCTGGCTGTCCTACGGCTACGTGCTGGGGACGCACGAAGCGCGCGTGGTGGCCGTCCACGACTGCGACATCCGCGACTACGACCGCGAGCTCCTGGCCCGGCTCTGCTACCCGACCGCCAACCCCAACCTCGGCTACGAGTTCGCCAAGGGCTACTACAGCCGCGTGGCGGCTCGGCTCTACGGGCGGGCCACGCGGCTGTTCATGACTCCGTTCCTGCGCGCCATGACGTCGGTGGTGGGCCAGCACCCGCTGCTCGATTATCTGGATGCGTTTCGCTATCCGCTGGCCGGCGAGTGCGCCATGACCACCGATCTCGTTCGGGCCAACCGCGTGCCCGCGGACTGGGGCCTCGAGGTGGGGGTGCTGGCGGAGGTGTATCGCAACTGCTCGCTCAAACGGATCTGCCAGGTCGAGCTGGTGGAGAACTACGACCACAAGCACCGCGACCTGTCGGAGAGCGATCCCGGTCGGGGCCTCCACCGCATGGTGCGGGACATCGCGGCGTCCCTGATCCGCAACCTGGCGAGCTACGGCGTCGAGTTCGACGCCGGCTTCCTGAATACGCTGATGGCGGCCTATCTGCGCACGGCGCAGGACGCCATCGCCCGCTACAGCGACGACGCCCGGCTGAACGGCCTCGACTTCGATCGGCACGAGGAAGAGGTGGCGGTGGAGACGTTCTCGCGCGCGCTGCGCGCCGCCGGACTGGACTTCGTGCGCGATCCCCTGGGTGCGCCCCAGATTCCCAACTGGAATCGAGTGAGTGCGGCGCTGCCCGACTTCTTGTCGGAGCTGTGCACCGCCGTCGACGAAGACGCCCGCGAGGGCGTTTGACGCCCCGGCGGCGGGCGGGGAGGAAACCGATGCGGATCGCGGACATACCGCTGGGCGACGGCGCACCCCTGGTGTTGATCGCCGGCCGCAACGTGATCGAGTCGGAGGCCGATGCGCTGGCCTGTGCCGAGCGACTTCAGGAGATGAGCGCCCGGCACGGGTTGCCGCTGGTGTTCAAGGCGTCCTGCGACAAGGCCAACCGTTCCAGTCAGCGCTCGTTCCGGGGGCCGGGCTTCGACGAGGGGCTGCGGGTGTTGGCGCGCGTGAAGGAGGTGACGGGTCTGCCCGTGCTGACCGACGTCCACGAACCCCACCAAGCCAAGCAAGCGGCCGAAGTCGTGGACTGTCTCCAGCTGCCGGCCTTTCTCGTGCGCCAAACGGACCTGGTCGCCGCCTGCGCCCACACGGGCCTGCCGGTGAACGTGAAGAAAGCCCAGTTCATGGCGCCCGCCGACACGCGCCACGTGGTCGACAAGCTGGCGCACTTCGGCTGCAGTGAGGCCTTCGTCACCGAGCGGGGGGCCAGCTTCGGCTACCACAACTTGGTGGTCGACATGCGCGGGTTGGTGCAGATGCGCGAGTTCGCGCCGGTGTGCCTCGACGCCACCCACGCGGTCCAGTACCCGTCCGCCGACGAGCATTCGACCGGCGGCGACCGGCGCTTTGTGGCGCCGTTGGCACGGGCCGCCGCGGCCGTGGGAATCGACGCGCTCTTCCTGGAGACGCACGACGACCCGGACCGCGCTCCCTGTGACGGACCGAGCCAGCTCACCGCCGAAGCCGTCGATGCCCTGCTCGGACAGGTGGTGGCGATCGACCGCGCCGTGAGAGGCTGAGCGACCCTCACGTCGAGGAGGAGTGGTGGGGACGGCAGCGGCGGACACGGGCCCGGACGCTCTTCAGGTAACGCATCCGGGGCGTGTGTTGGCGGGAATCGCGCTGCTGGCCGTGCTGATTCGCACGCTGTCCGCCGCCCGTCTGGGCGTGATCTCCAACGACGGCCCGCTGTTCCTGTGGTTGGCAGAGGCGCTCGCCGAAGGGCGCCTCTGGGACGTGCTGGCCCATCCCTATCATCCGCTCTACCCCGGACTCGTCGCCGTGGGACACGTGTTGGGGCTGCCCGTGGAAGGGGCGGCGTTGGCGATCTCGGTGCTGGCGGGCGGGGTTTCGGTGATCCTGCTCTACGCGCTCGTTCGCGACGCGTTCGGTTCCGCCATCGGACTGCTGGCGGCCGGGCTGCTGGCGATCCACCCTCTGGCGATCTCGGTCAGCGCGGACGTGCTGAGCGACGGACTGTATCTGGCGCTCTTTCTGGCCGCGTTCTGGTGTCTGTGGCGCGCCCTCGAACGACACCCGGGAGGTTGGGCGTTCGCCACGGGCCTCGCCGCCGGAGTGGCTTATCTGACGCGGCCCGAGGGACTTGGCGTGGCGCTCCTCGGGTGCGCCTACGCGGGCGCCCTCGCGCTGCGAGGCCTCTGGTCCTGGCGTCGCACGGCGGCGTGGGGAGCGCTCGTCGCCCTGGGCGTCGCCAGCGTGGCGGGTCCCTACCTGGTGGCGCTTCGCTGGGAGCACGGGCACTGGATGCTGACGCCCAAGAAGTCCGTCGCCGTGTGGCTCGGCGTGACGGACAAGGCCCCTGAGCTGGGGGAGTCTTCGATTCCGGGGGTCGTTCCGTCGCTGCCGCGGGCGGGGGAGCCGGCGCGCGGCACACCTGCGGTCCGGACGAGCGAGTTGGTGGGCGCCTTGCGCGCGGGGCTCGGCACCACCTACTGGCTGCTGTTGGCGCTGGGGCTGGTGCGGATCCGCGGCCGGCCTTCGCGGCGCGGATGGCTGCTGGGCATGCTGGTCGCGGGCTACGCCCTCGTCTGGATCGCGTTGGCGACCCAGAGCGGCTATCTCAGCCGGCGTCACGTGCTGCCGCCCCTGGTTCCTCTCTTCGGCTACGTGGCGCTGGCGACGGCGTGGCTCGGCACCTGGCTCGGGAGACTCTTGGAGGGGCGCTCAGGGCTTTCACTGAGGGGTTGGCGGCCACTGGCTCTGGGCTTGGCGCTGGTGGCCATCCTGATGCTGCCGCGCCAGATCGAAGCGCGCCGCGGCGAGCGGCTGGCGGAGCGGCGGGCCGCCGAGTGGCTGCGCGATCAGGACCGCGCTTCGGGTGCCGTCGCTGCCGGCAAGATGCGCATCGCGTACTATGCGGGGGAACCGTTCGTCCCGCTTCCGTCGGATCCGCCAGGGGGGATGTTGGCGTATCTCGAGAGTCGCAACGTGCGTTATGTGATCGTCGACCAAGCCAAGGTGAACGCGCACCGCGGCCTGCGCGAGGCGGTCGCCGAAGGTCTGAGCGAGTTGCATCGCGTCGAGGCTCGCGGTCGCGAGGCGCTGGTCCTCGAGCTGCGCGACGTCGGGACGTAGCGCTCACGTGTTGTACCGATACAGCGAGATCTTCCGCTCCACGATCCTGGGTGTGGATCTGCTCCTGGTGAGCGGCAGCTGGGTGGCGGCCTACTACATTCGCTTCGCCACCGCCTGGCCCACGCCGCTCGGCATTCCCGAGCTGGGCGAATACTTGGTGCCGCTGCCCGTGATCGCAGGACTGTGGTGGGTGCTGTACCGGCGTCGGGGGCTCTACGCGCCGCGTCGCACCGGCTCGCTCTTGAGCGAAGCGGTCGACATCGCGCGCGCGAACGTTGCGGGCGTGTTGCTCCTGACGGCCGCGACGTTCTTCGCCCGCAGCTATTTCTACTCCCGCGGCGTGATCGCCGTCTTCTTCGTGCTGTCGACGCTGTCGGTGGTGAGCCTGCGCGTGGTCGTTCGGGCCTCTCTGCGCGAGCTGCGTCGACGCGGCTACAACCAGCGCCACGTGCTCGTCGTCGGCGGTGCGCGGCTTTCGGGCGAGATCGTCGACCGGATCCACGCCCACCCGGAGGCGGGCCTGCGCGTGAAGGGCGTCCTGTCCGAGGAGGCGGTCCGCGAGATCCGCGGCGTGCCCGTCCTCTCGGGCTACGGAGGCTTGAAGGGCGCGCTGGGCGGCGTGACGCGGGTGGACCAGGTGATCCTCGCGCTGCGTCGCGACGAATGGCAGCACCTGGAGAAGCTCCTGAACGAGCTGGACGACGAGTTCGTGAGCGTGAAGCTGGCGCCCGATCTGCTGGACGTCATGACGCTGCGAAGTTCCATCGAGGACATGGACGGCCTGCCGCTCATCGGGTTGCGGGACAGTCCGCTCGTGGGTTGGGCGGGGGTGCAGAAGCGGATCTTCGACGTGGCGGTCAGCGGCTTGGCCCTCGTCGTGCTGTCCCCCTTGATGGCCGTGATCGCGCTTGCGATCCGCGCCACTGCGGGCGCGCCTGTGCTCTACCGGCAAGAGCGCATGGGTCTCGACGGGCAGGTCTTCCAGACGCTCAAGTTCCGAACCATGGCTCCCGACGCCGAATCGACTTCCGGCCCGGTGTGGACCGTGCCCGACGATCCGCGCCGGACGCGGCTGGGTGCGCTGCTGCGGCGCTTCAATCTCGACGAGCTGCCGCAGCTCGTGAACGTGCTCCGAGGCGAGATGAGCCTGGTGGGGCCGCGGCCCGAGCGTCCCGTGTTCATCGAACAGTTCCGGCGCGAAATCCCGGGCTACATGCTGCGCCACAAGGTGAAGGCGGGACTGACGGGCTGGGCGCAGGTGCACGGGTGGAGGGGAAATACCTCTCTTCACGAACGGCTGGAGCACGACATCTACTACATCCAGAACTGGTCGCTGGCCCTGGACGTCCAGATCCTGCTGCTCACGCTCTGGCGCGGTTTCGACGACGACCACGCCTACTGAAGCCTTCCTGGCGGTAATGTGATGGCCGACACAGAAGCGCGGCTCGCGCGGCCCGATGGAGAGCCATCCTTTGGTGACGGCCACCCCATGTGGAGGTGTGACATGGGCGCTTCGACAATACTTTCGGCTCGGATTGCGCGCGCGGCCATCGGCCTGCTGGCCCTCGTCGGCCTCGCGGCCTGCGGCGACTACGGCGGCGACAGCAGCAGCGGTGGCGGTGGCGGCGGCGGGGCCTCCGCGGAGCTGGCCAGTGTGGCCGGAGTTTGGGACCTCGAGATCACCGAGCCCACCACGAACTGTCCCGGCGAGCTGGCGGGCGGCTTCGAGCGCTTCGCCGGCGTCAACATGACCCAGAACGGGACCTCCGTGTCCTTCCTGCTCGACGACACCCCCGTCGAGGCCACGCTCTCGGGGCGCCGGCTGGCGCTGGCGTACAGCCAGAGCGAGGGGGGAGGTCAGACCTCCCACACGGGCGAAGTCTCCGTCTCGCCCAACGGCTCGACGCTGTCGGGGACCACGCGCTGGGAGTACACCGACAGCGCGACGAGCTGCTCCGGCGAGCACCGCTGGGAGGGGCAGTTCGTCTCCGACGCGGGCTTTCAGGGCAACTTGACGGTTCAGCTGGACTGGTCGGGTTCGCAGGATCTGGATCTGCTGCTGGTGACGCCGACGGGCGTCGAAGTGACGGTGACCCAGGGCGGAGAGGGCTGTGTGCACCAGGGCGACGACGTGGGCAGCGCGAGCGGAGGCCGGGAAGAGATTCGCTGCACCTCGATCATTCCCGGCAGCTACGCGGTCCGCGTGCGGAACGTGTCGCCGACGTCCGCCAACTTCCAGGTTCGCAGTTCGCGGGACGGCAGCACCATCAACGTCTCCAATGGCACGGTGGGCGCTGCCAGCATGGCGAACTCCGTGCTGAACCCCGCCCAGTCCAACCGCATCGTGTTCGCTGTGCAGAACTGACGTTCGACGATCATCGCGCGCGACGAGAAACGGGGCTCGGTCGATTTCGACCGAGCCCCGTTCTCGTGTGGGACCTTCGCGAGTTTTACGCAAGCAGCGGGGCAAAAACACACCAGCAGACGCGGTGGGTTTTTGCAATCACGCAAGATGCGTGAGGAACCTCCGATTTTTCCAGCGGATGTGACGGCCCTCACGAAATAAGGGCACCCCTCGACGAAGAATCTCCCCAAGGATGGGAGGAGATCCGCGCCACATGTTCCGTTGGACCGGCCAGAGCCTGGTTGTTCTCGCCCTCTTGGTAGTGGCACCGGCAGCGCTTTTGGTTTCACCGGCGCTGGCGGCCGACGTGGTGGGGCGCACCACGGCGGAGCTGCGCTGGAGCGCCGCGTCGGGGCCGGTGGTCGGATACCAGCTCTTCGTCTCCCGCAACGGCGGCGGCTTCACCGCCACGACCACCGTGGCCGGGACCCAGGCGATGGTGAGCGGCGCCTACGGCGACACCGTGCAGCTCCAGGTCGCCGCCTTCGACGCCAGCGGAAACCTGGGCCCTCGCTCCGCGGCCTCCGAGCCGATTCGGTTCGTCGAGGCGCCTGAACCTCCGGGTGGGGGCGGCGGTGGTGGTGGCGGCGGAAACCCCGTGCCGCCGGTGGTGGAGAACCCGCTGTCGGGTTTCTGGCGAGACCTCGTCCGCGTCGACTTCGATGGCAACGGACAGACCGACGTTCTCTGGCGCAACGACAGCACGGGCTCGGCCCGGGTCTGGCTGATGGACGGCGGCACCCGGGTGGGCAGCTTCGTGCTGCCGTTCCTGGGCCGCTTCTCGATCGCGGGCGCCGGCGACTTCGATCGCGACGGGCGCGGCGACGTGCTGCTGCACGACGCCGAAACGGGGCAGACCCGCATCTGGTTCACCCACGGCCAGGGACTGGACGAGGCCGTGGACGGCCCCGACGATCCGGGGGAGAACTGGGACGTGGTCAGCTGCGCCGACTTCGACGGCGACGGACGCACCGACGTGCTCTGGCGCGACGCGACCGCGGGCCAGACGACCCTGTGGCTGATGGAGGGGGCCAGCATCCGGCGCTCGCAGCTCCTCAACGACCTGGATGACACGTTCTGGCGGGTCGTGGGCGCCGGCGACTACAACGGCGACGGCCGGGCCGACATCCTGTGGCGCAACGCCTTCACCGGCAAGAACCTGATGTGGGAGATGCGCGGCACGACCGTGACGGGGCAACAGACCTTCCGCCCGCTGTACGACACCCAGTGGGTGCCCGTGGCCTCCGCCGACTTCGACGGCGACGGCACCGACGATCTGCTGTGGCGAAACTTCCGGACCCTGGAGATGCAGGTCTGGATGATGGACTCCGGCACGGCGGCTCGCGGAGGCCCGATGATCGGCCGCGCCCGCAGCTGGTCCGTGGTGGGCGTCGGCGACTACGACGCCGACGGCCTGACGGACATCCTCTGGCGCCGGGCCAACGGCGGCATGGAGATCTGGAACATGGACGAGCGGATCTTCGTGGCCGACGCGCCCGCTACCTCGGAGCCGAACGAAGACTGGATCGTCGTCGGCCCCTGACTCCGCCACCCGCCGCCACGTGGACGCGCGGTTTCCGACGCCCGGCGGCGCTAGGCGCTTCGCAACCCCGCCAGGACGCTCGCCACCACGTGGTCCCGCTGCGCGTGGGTCAGCTCGGGATAGATCGGCAGCGCGATGGTCTCGCAGGCGGCGGCCTCGGCGGCGGGGAACTGGCCGGGCTGCCCCCCCAACGAGGCGAAGCAATCCTGCAGGTGCAGCGGACTCGGGTAGTAGACGGCGGTGGCCACGCCGCAGTCCGCCAGATGCTCGCGCAGTGAGTCGCGCCGCTCGGCCGGAACTCGGATCACGTACTGGTTGTAGGTGTGCCCGGCCGGCGGTGAGGCCGGGGCCGGCGTCCGCAGCGGGAGTCCGCCCGCGGCCAGGGGCTGCGACGACGGCTGCGCCCCGGCGGCGCCGAAGTGTTGGTCGTAGAACGAAGCGTTTTCCTGGCGGCGTTTCGTCCACTGGTCCAGGTGCCGCAGCTTCACGCGCAGCACGGCGGCGTGGAGCGCGTCCAGGCGCGAGTTGAGGCCCACCTCGACGTGTTCGTCGCGGGACAGGGCCCCGTGTGAGCGCAGCGCCGTCAGGCGCTCGGCCACGCCCCGGCGACGGGTCAGGAGCATGCCGCCGTCGCCGGTGCCGCCCAGGTTCTTGGACGGAAAGAAGCTCAGGCAGGCCAGGGTGTCCCGCGCTCCGACGCGCTGGCCGGCGGCGTCGCGCGCGCCGATCGCCTGGGCGGCGTCCTCGATCACGGGCACCGCGGCTTCGCGGGCCAGCCCCTGGAAGGCCCGCATGTCCGCCGCTTGGCCGAAGAGATGGACGGGGATGATGGCCTTCAGCCGAGTGCAGCGGGCGATCTGCTCGCGGGCCGACGCCGGATCCAGGTTGTAGGTGGCGGGGTCGATGTCGGCGAACACGGGCTCGGCGCCGAGTCTCCAAATGGAGCCGGCGGTGGCGAAGAAGGTGTACGCCGGACACAGCACCTGGTCGCCGGGCCCCACGTCGAGCGCCATCAAGGCCAGCAACAGGGCATCGGAGCCCGAGGCACACCCCACCGCGTAGACGCCGTCCGAGTACGCGGCGATCTCTCGCTCGAAGGCCTCCACCTCGGGGCCCAGGATGAAGCGCTGACTCTCGAGGACGCCTCGGATGGCCTCCTCGACCTCGTCGCGCAGGGTGTCGTATTGAGCTCGCAGGTCGAGGAAGGGAACTCTCGGCGCGCGGGTCTTCTCCACTCCCCCCTCCCGCGCGGTTCGGCCGCGCGAGAGGAGAGTGAGCAATCGGCGGCGGGAAGTCAATCGAAGGCTGGGGTTGGGACCAACCCTTGAATCTCTGCTTGTAGTTCCTGGCGGAACCGCTTGGGATGAAAGCGTTCTGCCCAGCGACGAATCGCGACCGGGTCGAGCCGATCGGCGTGGCTTTCGAAGCGCTCCACCGCTTGCGCCAGGGCTTCCGGCGTCTGATGGGCGAAGAAGACGCCGGTCGGCGCCGGCTCGTCCTCCGACAGCGGGACCACCGTGTCGAGGGCGCCGCCGCGCGCCAATGCCAGCACCGGCCGTCCCGCCGCCTGGGCCTCCACCGCCACCAGACCGAAATCCTCGTCCTGGGGATACACCAGCGCGCGGCAGCGCGCGTAGAGCTGGGCCAGCTCGGCGTCGGCCAGACGGCCCGTGAACGTCACGTTGTCCGGCGCGCTCTGCTCCAGCGCCGCGCGGCCGGGCCCGTCTCCGGCCACCACCAGTCGGCGCCCCAGGCGCCGAAACGCCTCGATGGCCACCTCCTCGCGCTTGTACGGCACGAAGCCCCCGACCAGCAGATAGAAGTCGTCGGGCGGGCGTCCGTCCGGGCGAATGCGTTCGACGTCCACCGGCGGGTGGACGAGACCGCTCTCGCGGCCGTAGTGGCGCCGGATGCGGTCGCGCACTCCGCGCGAGATGGCGACGAAGCGAGTGACGGCTTCGGGGTGGCTGGTGGCCACGTCGAAGCGGCGCAGGGCGGCCACCAGCGGGCTGGCCAGCCGCCGCCGCCAGCCGTTCCCCAGGTAGGCGTCCGCTTGGTCCCACACGTAGCGCATGGGGGTGAAGCAGTAACAGAGGTGCGGGGTGCCCGGCGCGACGCGCACTCCCTTGGCGACGGCGTGGTGCGTCGAGATCACCAGGTCGTAGCCCTCCAGTCGGAAGCGCCGAATGGCCCAGGGATACAGGGGCAGCCACTTGCGGTAGTGCCGGGCCGCCCCCGGCAGGTGCGACAGCGGGCTCGTGCGGATGGACAGGGCGTCGATGGCCGGCGAGGTGGTTCCGGCGACGTGCACCAGCGTGTAGAGGTCGGCGCGGGGGAACCAGTGGGCGAGCTCGTCCAGCACCCGCTCGCCGCCGCGCAGGCCGGTCAGCCAATCGTGAACGAGCGCGACGCGCACGGCGCCCGGGACGCGCTACGCCGCGACCGCGGGCTCGATCACGAGCGGCAGCACGTCGTCGACGGCGTCGACCAGATGGATCGTGAGCCCCTCCTTCACGTCGTCGGGCACGTCCACCAAGTCCTTCTCGTTCCGCCGCGGCAGCACCACGGTGTCGATTCCGGCGCGGGACGCCGCCAGCACCTTGTCCTTGATCCCGCCCACCGGAAGCACCCGGCCTCGCAGCGAGATCTCGCCGGTCAGGGCCACGTGGCCGCGGGCCCGGTGGCCCGACAGCGCGGAGACGATGGCCGACACCAGGGTGACGCCCGCCGAGGGCCCGTCCTTGGGCACGGCTCCGGCCGGGACGTGCAGGTGGATCTCGCAGGGACCCAGCTCTTCGGGCAGCCCGATCTCGGCGGCGTGCGAGCGCACCCAGGAGAGGGCGGCTTCCGCCGACTCGCGCATGACGTCGCCCAGCTGGCCCGTGAGCCGCAGGCGGATCCCCTTACCGCCGCGCACCACCGTCGCCTCGATGAACAGGATGTCGCCGCCGTGCGCGGTGGCGGCGAGTCCCACCACCACGCCGGGCATCTCCGTGCGCTCGGCGGTTTCGGGCAGGTGCGGCGGGGCACCCAACGCGTCGGCCACGAAGGCTTCGTCCACCGCCACTTGGGTGTCGGCGCCTTCCTCGGCGACCCGCCGAGCGGCCTTGCGCATGAGCGTGGCGATGCGGCGCTCGAGGTTTCGCACCCCCGCTTCGCGCGTGTACTCGGCCACGACCTTCTCGAGGGCGGCGTCCGTGACCGTCACCCGCTCCTCCGACAGCCCGTGGCCCTCCAGCTGCTTGGGCAGCAGGTGCTCGCGCGCAATGACTCCCTTGTCGCGGCCCGTGTAGCCGGGCAGCTCGATCACCTCCATGCGGTCGAGCAGGGCCGGCGGGATGGTCGACAAGGTGTTGGCGGTGGCGATGAAGAGCACGCGGGAGAGGTCGAAGGGCACCTCCAGATAGTGATCGCTGAAAGTGTGGTTCTGCTCGGGGTCGAGCACCTCCAGCAGCGCCGAGGACGGGTCGCCCCGGAAGTCGGCACCGAGCTTGTCCACCTCGTCCAGCAGGAAGATGGGGTTGCGGGCGCCGGCCCGTTTCAAGCTCTGGAGGATCCGGCCGGGCATGGCCCCGACGTACGTGCGTCGGTGACCGCGAATCTCCGCTTCGTCGCGCACGCCTCCCAGCGATGCGCGGGCGAACTTGCGCCCCATGGCGCGGGCGATGGAGCGACCGAGCGAGGTCTTGCCCACGCCGGGCGGGCCGACGAAGCAGAGGATGGGCGCCTTGGCGTCCGGGGCCAGCTTGCGCACGGCCAGGAACTCGAGGATGCGCTCCTTGACCTTGTCGAGACCGTGGTGGTCGGCTTCCAGCACCTCGTGCGCGTGGTGGAGATCCAGCTGGTCCTCGGTCTCGACGGAGAACGGGAGATCCAGGATCCACTCCAGGTAGGTGCGAATCAGATGGCGATCGGGCGCGTGCTGGGGCAGGGCGGAGAGGCGCTTCAGCTCGCGTTCGGCCTGGGCCCGGGCCTCTTCCGGCAGGTTGGCGGCGTCGAGGCGTTCTCGCAGCTCGTCCACCTCGGCCAAGCCGGCGTCGCCTTCGCCGATCTCCTGCTGGATCTCGCGCATGCGCTGGCGCAGGGTGTGCTCGCGCCGCTTCGGGTCCTGCTCGCCCGCCTCGGACTCGGTACGCAGCGCCTGCTGGGTCTCGGCGATGGTCACTTCCCGGTCCAGGTGACCCTCCACCCGCCGCAAGCGGGCCAACACGTCGTCCTCCGCCAAGAGACGCGCCTTCTCTTCGGGTGGCAGCGGCAGGTTGGAGGCGATCAGGTCGGCCAGGACGCCGGGGCTGGGGATGCCGCCGATGAAGGTCTTCCACTCGTCGGGCAGGTCGTCGCGCAGGTCGATGACCCGCTGGGCGAGCATGACCACCCGGCGCCAGGCCGCCTCGGATTCGCTGCTCTCGACCGTGCGTTCCGTGACCAGATCGATGCGCACGCGCAGAGCGGGCTCGGTCGCCACCGGACTGTGGAAGCGCGAACGGGCCACGCCCACCACCAGGGCCTGCTTGCCGTCTCGCCGGGCGTCCAGGATGCGGACCACGCGCACGATGGAGGCCACGGGATAGAGATCGGCCACCCCGGGCTCTTCGGTGGCCGGGTCCCGCTGGGTGGCCACCAGCATGA
Source organism: Pseudomonadota bacterium (assembly GCA_022361175.1). Classification (GTDB taxonomy): domain Bacteria; phylum Myxococcota_A; class UBA9160; order UBA9160; family UBA4427; genus JAKSBN01. Next base: position 19,231 of record JAKSBN010000474.1, read on the forward strand.
AGCCGTCCTGACCGGCGGCTTCGAGGGCCGCCAGCGATGCGGGGCGCCCGATGGCCAGCGGCACGGTGACGCCCGGATACACGACCACGTCGCGCACGGGCAACACGGGCAGGGTCGTGGGAACGTCGAAGGACTCGTCGCCCGGGGCCACCACATGGATCGTCTCTTCGCTCACCGGCTGTCCGCCCTTCCGTCCGACCGTTGCGCCGGAACTTGATCGAGAAGCCTAGGCACGACGGCCCCCCGGTCAAGCCGCACGGAGGCCGCCGATCGGGGCCGCTGGGTGGCCGTCGATAGGCCGGCAAGTGATTGAATTGGTTGGGCTTATCGGGCTATTGAACGGCGTGGCCAGCCCGTGCGGGGTCGGGAGCCGGACAGAACGTTGTCGTCGAGGGAGTGGCGGGGGCGGCCGCTCTCACCTTGGCTCGAGCGCCGGGGTTCCAGCGGCCTGCCGGTTGCGGGGGGCCGCATCGGCGGGAGGTGGCCCGTCGGCGAGCACGAACGAAATGGTGTGTTCGGCCATGGGCCGGTCCATCGGAAGGCATGAGACCGAAGGAACGCGTGAGTCCGAATTGGACGCGATGGAGCGTCGTGGGGCCGCGGTCTGCGGGACAGGGGGTGGTGGGTGGTGCCCGGGACTGGAGTCGAACCAGCACGGCCTTGCGACCACTAGATTCTGAGTCTAGCGCGTCTACCAATTCCGCCACCCGGGCAGCCGCGCGGGAGACTACGGCCCGGCGCGCTCGGCGTCAATGAAGGCGCGTTCTCATGGCGCTGGGGCCCGGGTGCGCAGTCTCCTAGGCTCGCGGCCCATGGCGAGCCTGGACCGAAGCCGCATCGAAGCCGCGCTGGCGGGGCCGCGCCGCCCGGCGTTCACGCTGGCGGCCCTGGGGCGACGACTGGGTTTGGGCCGCGGCAGTCAGCGAACGCTGCGTCGGCAGGTGGCTTCGCTGGTGGCGGAAGGCGTGCTCGAGAAGGTGGGGCGGCGCGTGCGGTTGGCGCGCCGGGACGGCTTGGTGGAGGCCACGGTCTCGAGCGACCGGAACTTCGCACTCGACGACGCGGGCGAGCGCTGGCGGCTGGAGACGCGGGCCGGGGCGCGCGCGGGCGACCGTGTGCTGATCGATCCGAACCGCGAGGGCCGGGGGCGCCGCGGCGACGTGCTGCAGGTGATCTCGGGCGACCGCGACGAGTGGGTGGGGATCTTCCAGCCGGGACGCGGGGGCGGCAGCCTCATCCCGTACCGCGACGACGCCCAGTGGCGGCTGCGGGTCTCGGCGCGGGATCGCGGGGGTACGGCGGCGGGCGAAGTGGTGGCCGCGGTCCCCGTCGAGCGCCGCAAGCGCTCGTCCGAGCCGTGGGTCCGCGTGGTGGAACGCCTGGGCCAGCCCGGCGAAGCCGAGGCCGACTTTCGCGCCGTGGCCTGGCGCCGCCGCCTGCCGGTGGAGTTTCCCGAGGCGACGTTGCAGGAAGCCGAGGCCGCGGAGCCGAGTCGTGACGCCGTCGAGCGGCTGGATTGGCGGTCGCGGCCCTTCGTCACCATCGACCCGGCCAGTGCGCGCGATCACGACGACGCGGTCTGGGTCGAGCCGCGGGAAGGCGACCGCCTGCGGCTCTGCGTCGCCATCGCGGACGTCTCGCACTGGGTGCGGGCGGGGTCGGCGCTGGACGTCGAAGCGCTGCGGCGGGGCAACAGCGTCTACTTCCCGGATCGCGCGGTCCCCATGCTGCCCGAGCGCCTGTCGGCGGATCGCTGCTCGCTGTTGCCGGACTGCGACCGCAGCGCCTTGGCCGTCGAGCTGGAGGTGGACGGGCGCGGTCGCGCGCGGCTGGAGCGCATCGCTCCGGTGGTCGTGCGCTGCGCGGCCCGGCTCGACTACGAAACCGCGGCCCGGGTAATGGAAGGGGAGGAGATTCCGGGGCTCGGCGCGGAGGTGACGGAGGGGATCCGGCGACTGGCGGTGGTGGCCGAGCGGCTCCGCCGGCGTCGCTTTCGCGCGGGCTCGCTGGACTTCGCGCTGCCCGAGGCCCACGTGGTGCTGGACGAGGCGGGGCGGCCCGAGGCGATCGGCCAGGCGGTGCGGACGGTGGCGCACCGCGCCGTCGAGGAGGCCATGCTGGCCGCCAACCGCGCCGTGGCCCGCTGGCTCGAAGCGGCGGGGCGGGCCGTTCCCTACCGCATTCACGAGCCGCCGTCGCTGGAGAACCTGGCGGATCTGGGAGGCCTGCTGCACGAGCTCGGGCTGCGCTCGCATCCCGAGGCCGCCGACCTGGCGGCGCCCAAGGCCCTGCAACGGGCGCTGGCGCGTGCCGAGGGCCACCCGGCCGAGGCGGTGCTTCACCAGCTGGCGCTGCGCAGCCTGCGGCAGGCGCGCTACGCCGTCGACAACCGGGGGCACTTCGCGCTGGGCTTCGACGCTTACCTGCACTTCACTTCGCCGATCCGGCGCTACGCAGATCTGCTCGTGCACCGCGCGGTGCGCGCGCAGTTGGCGGATCCGCACGGGGCGCCGAGCTCGGCGGCGGAGTGCGAACGCATCCGCCGCCTGTGCACGCGACTCTCGTGGCGCGAGCGGGTGGCCCAGGCCGCCGAGCGCGAAATGCTCGAGCTGAAGCGCTGCGCACTCTTGTCCGGACGCGTGGGCGAGGCGTTCGCGGGCAGGGTCAGCGGCGTGGCGCGCCACGGGGTGTACGTCACCCTCGACGGCGTCTTCGCCGATGGACTCCTGCCGGTGGGGTCGCTGCGGGGTCGCTGGAACTTGGACGAGCGGCGGCTGGCCTGGCGGGCCGCGCGCGGCCGGGCGCGCCTCGGCGTGGGAGATGCGCTCACGGTCCGGCTCGACGCGGTGGACCTGACCAAGGGCTGGATCACCCTGTCGCTGATCGAGCTGGGGTCCGAAGCGGCGGGCTAGAGAGCCTCCAACAAGTGCTGCACGTCGCGCGCGCCTTGGTAGGCGTGCGGCGACAGCCGCACGTGGCGGCCCCGTGCGGCGACGCGGATGCCGGCACGGGCCAGACGGGCGGCCACAGCGTTTCCGTCTCCGTCCGGGACCTCCACCGTGAGAAAGGGAGCCTGGGGGCTTTGGGTGCGACAGGCAAAGCCCTGGCCCACGAGCCCGCTGCGGAGCGCGGCCACGTGCTCGATCACGCGCGCCGCGACGGCGGCGGGATCGAGTTCGCACCAGAGGTCGACGGCGGTCCCGAGGGCGGCCACGCCAGGGCCGCGCGGGTCCACTTCGTCGAACGGGTTCGCGTCGCCGGGCGCCGGCGACTCCACCAGACCGGCGCGAAAGGCGGGGCTGGTGACGGCGACGCCGCAGCCCGGGGGCGCGCACAACCCCCGGTGGCCGTCGGCCACGAACAGGTCCACGCCCTCGCTTCCCGGTTGGTGGGGCCGAAAGCCGAGGCTGAAGCTGGCGTCGAGGGCCAGCAGCACCGCGTGTTCGCGACACGCGGCGGTGAGCTCGGGGCTCTGCAGGGGTTCGCCCGTGCTGGCGTGCACGCTGGGCGCGGCCAGCAGCCGCACGGCCGGGTCGCGCAGGGCCACGGCGAGCGCGTCGGGCTCGGGCGCTCGGCCGCGGGTGCGCAGCGTTTCGACCTCGATGCCGCGGCGGCGCAGCGAATCGGCCAGGGCGGCCAAGTGCGGTGCGCCCGGCGCCAGGAAGACGGCGCGGTCGCCGGCGCTCCATTTGAGGGCGTTCACTCCCCGCACCAAGGCCGAAGCGGCCCCGGACACGAAGGCCACGTCCTCGGGCAGGACGGAGAGCGCGCTCGAGATCCGCTGTCGGACGTCCGCCCCCGCCGCCGCGGTGGCGTCGGGAGGTTGTCGCGCGGCCTGGGCGGCGTAGCGGACGAGAGTCTCTTCCACGCGGGAGGACGTGGGAGCACCGCCCGCGTGGTCGAAGTGGAGGTGGCGGTCCGCATCGGGAAAGAAGTGCCGGGCCCGCTGCCAGTGGCGACTCTCGACGCTCACGAGATCTGACCGTCGGCGCGCAGGGGAGGGCGGATCGCGAAGATCACCGCGGCCGCCACGAACAAGAGCCCCGTCTGTCGGGCCTCTTCCTGCATCGCGATCCCGACCCCCAACGCCGCCAAGCCGAGGGCAGCGGCGAACGAGCCCAGCAGCAGTCCCACCCGCAGCGCGGCGGACGGCCCCGCCAGGGCGGCCAGGCGCCGGGCCAGGATCGTGATGGCGGCCAGGGCGAGGGCCGCCAGCGTCCGCTCGCGGGTGGGAGTGGCGTCGCCTTGCGTGGCCAGGGCCACGAAGGCGAGACACGCTCCTAGGGTGGCGAGCGTCAGGCGGTGGGTCCAGCGGAGCAGCTGGCGCTGGCCGTTCGTCGCTGTGGACTCCGCGCTCATGGGGAGGGTGACCCCGACTGGATCTGCCACGGCGGCAGCTCGACCGCGTAGGACGACGGGGTGGGCCGGCGGCCCCCGCGCCGCGGCGGGACGGAACAGGCACGCGCGCCCTCGCGCGCCTCTTCCAGCGGTTCGGCCCGCTTCCGCGGTGCCGGGAGGCGCACGCGTTCGCCGGCCCGCGTGCGCAAGCGCAGGTGCCCGTGGGTCTCGGCAGTGGCCCCCAGGTCGTGCAGCAACGCTACGTCCCGGCGACAGTACGATTCGATGGCGTCCATGCGCCCCTCCTGCCATCCGCGCAGCGACTGTAGCCCGTCGCCGCCCACGGACGCGCCCGGGGTCTCGTCCGCCGGATGGCCGAGCGGCAGCCGGGCACCGGCCACCGTCGGCTGGCGACGGGCTTTGGCGTTCTGCATCCTGCCCGCCATGCGGCTCTCACTTCAGGTGCACTACGCCATCTGCGGCGTCTTCGACTTGGCCTACAACGGCCACGGCCAGCCCGTGCAGGTGCGCGTCATCGGCGAGCGGCAGGCGATTCCGGCGCGGTATCTGGAGCAGATCTTTCAGCGGCTGCGCCGGGGTGGCTTGGTGAAGGCCAAGCGCGGTCCGGGTGGCGGCTACACGCTCGCGCGCCCGGCCGCCGAGATCACCTTGCGCGACGTGGTGGAAGCCGTGGAAGGGCCCGTCGACTGTGGCGAGCGGGCCCGCGCCGACGGCGACGGGGAGTGCGTGGCCACCCGTCCCAATTTCCTGTGGGACGATCTGGCACACCGTTTCGCCGACGTCCTGGGAGACGTCCACATCGAGGCGCTGTGCCAGCGCGCAGCCCAACAGGCCGTCGAGCGGGCCGACAGCGACGCCTACACCTACCAGATCTAGTCCGGCCCCCTGCTGTCGGCCCGCGGGGACTCGGGTGGGGCGTGGGCAACGCCCTTTCGATACACTCCGCCCCTCTCGTCCCCGAGGGCTGTGTGAAACGGCGCATCGAGGTGAGCTCCGACGCGGAGGGTGTCCGCATCGCACGGCGCGTTCTGAACGAGCTGTGTGCCCACGCGTTGGAGACCCAGCCCGAAGAGTGCTGCGGCCTCGTGACGGGCAATGCGCTGCACCGGTTTCGGAGCGTCCATCGCTGCCGAAACGAGATGACACTGCGACACCAGAGCGATCCCATGACCTACCCCCGGGACGGTCGGGCCGCCTTCTACATGAGCGAGATCGACTACTTGAAGGCCCAGAGCGAAGCCGAAACGCGAGGGGAGTGGGTGACCGCCGTGTACCACTCGCACGTGGACGCCGGGGCCTACTTCTCCACCATGGACCGCGCCTACGCCGAGCACGCCCTGTTTCCGTTTCCCGACGCCGCGCACATCGTGCTGGCGATTTGGGACCACAAGGTGGCGGCCCTGGGTTTCTTCGAGCGCGATGCCGCCACGGGAGCGTTCACGGGGCGGCCGGTGGAGGCCGGTGAACCGTGAGGACGGCCGTCGTCTGCCTCGGACTCGCCGCGGCCCTGGGTCTCGGCGGCTGCGCGAGCTCTTCGATCTCGATGGACGCCCTGGGCGACCAGTCCATCGCGGTCCTGTATCGCACGCCGGAGGAATCTCGGCGCCGAGCCGAGCTGGCGGGCAAGGCGAAGGCGCCGGCTCGGCGTCGCGGTGGCGTGGCGCACCTGAACCAGCTTCCCAGCTACTTTCGGCTGCCGCAGAACCAGCGCGAGCGCTTCGCCGGCAAGCTCGCGATGTTGCGGCTTCCCACGGGAGAAGTGGAGGTGGTGGACTTCGCCGTACCGGGGGCGCGGCCCCAGGCCTGGTCCGACGATCGCCAGCGCTTGCTCTTCGCGGCCGTGCGCGGAGACGCGCGCCCTCAGCTCTTCGAATGGGAGCGCGAGAGCGGGCACGTGCGAGCCGTCACCCGTGGGCCCGCGATCCACGGTATGGGCGACTACGGCCCCAACGATCGCCTGGTGTACACCGAGCTGGCGCGGGAGGCGGGGCATCTGGTCTCGCGGATCCTGGTGACGGGGCCGGGCGGCGCTTCGCCCCGCGTGTTGACGGACGGCCCGTCGGACTACTCTCCCAGCTGGTCTCCCGACGGGCGCACGCTGGTGTACGTGCGCGTGGGGCACGGCGGCCGCAGTGAGTTGATCGCGCACACGCTCGAGACCGGCCAGGAAAAGTCGCTGGGCCCGGGACGCGATCCCACCTTCACGCCGGATGGTGACTGGGTGATCTACAGTGGCCGCACTCGCTCCGGCTGGCGACTGCGGCGTGTGCGACCCGACGGCAGTGGCCGGGCCACGCTGGGAAGCGGGATTTACGACGAGCAGTTCCCAGCGGTGTCGCCCGACGGGCGTTTCGTGGCCTACGTGGCCGACGTCGAGGGCGGGCAACGCCTGTTCGTGCGCCGGACGGACGGCTCGGCGGTACGGGTACTGATCGACCAGGGAGATGGCACGGCGCCAGCCTGGTGAAGCCAACGACACAGGGCGGGACGCGCGCGAGAGGACCGCACCCTCACGCGACGTGGGATCCCGGCCCGCAATCGGACGAAGGAAACGGAGACACTCATGGCGGAAGCGACGAACAGCGAATTGGTGCCGGTGCACGGCGGACTCGACCAGCCCGTGGACCGGGTGGTCCCGCTCAGCCAGCGGGCGGCCTTTCTGGACGAGGCCAAGGCGCTGGCCGCCGTCGAGGTCACCGCCGCCGACCTGTCCACGGTCTACCGGCTGGCGGACGGTGCGCTGTCGCCGCTGGAGGGACCCATGGGCCAGACGGCCTGGGAGCTGGTCCTGAACGAGGGCGTCGTGATCTCCAAGGGCGAGCGCTACGCCTGGGGGATTCCGTTGGCCTTCCCCCTGACCGACGCCGAGGCCGCCGCCGTGCGGCCGGGGGCCAGCGTCGCGATCCGCACCGAGGCCGGCGACGTGGTGGCCATCGTCGACGACGCGGAGGTCTACGCCTGGGACAAGCCGCGCTACGTGCAGGCGGTCTACGGAACCGAGCGCATGGACCACCCCGGCGGCCGCATGGTGGAGAGCGACGCGCGCGGTCAGCTCCTCGGCGGGCGCATTCGCGCCCTGCCGCAGCCCGTGAACGCCGAGTACGGCGAGTACATGTTGTCGCCGCGCATGACGCGCGCCTTCATCCGCGACCGCAAGTGGGAGCGCGCCTTGGCGTTCCAGACGCGCAACCCGCTGCACCGGGCCCACGAGTACGCGCTGGTGGCGGGCGCGGAGCGCCTCACCCGCGACGGCCACTACACGGGGGTCGTGCTGAACCCGCTGGTGGGCGAGCTCAAGGGCGACGACGTGCCCGCCGCCGTGCGCATGCGCTGCTACCGCAAGCTCCACGACGACCGATTGCTGGGGCAGGGCGACAAGGACGAGGCGCTCTGGCAGCGCGCGGGCTACGACATCTCCGAGGTGTTCGAGCTGATCGGGCTCGACATCAAGATGTTCTACGGCGGGCCGAGCGAGGCGATCATGCACGCGATCTACCGCCAGAACTACGGCTTCAGCGACATCGTGATCGGACGCAAGCACGCCGACGCCCCCTACGAGGACGGAAGCCCGATCTGGGGAGACTTCGATGCCCAGGAGATCTTCGAGACCCTCTCGGGAGCGCTCTCCATCGCGCCCTGCAAGATCGGCTTCGCGGCGTTCTACGAGTCGCTGGGCCGCGTGGACCTGACCGAGAACCACGCGGACGAGAAGCCGTACAGCATCAGCGGGACCAAGGTGCGAGAGCAGCTGAAGGGCGGCGAACGCCCCGACCAGCGGATCATGCGGCCGGAGGTCGCGGACATCCTGATCCGGGCCTACCGGGGCTAGACTCCGGAGCGGCCCGAGAGCAAGCGGCCCCTCAAGCGCGTGGCCCGACTGGACGAGGCGTCTCGGGCAGAGGACCTCGCATGCGCATCGGCGTTCCCAAGGAGAGCAAGAACCTCGAGTTCCGGGTGGGGCTCGTCCCGGACGGCGTGCGTGCGCTGGTGGACGCGGGCCACGAGGTCTGCGTCGAGGCGGGGGCCGGCCGGGGCAGCGGGTTCGGCGACGAGGACTATCGCAAGGCCGGAGCGCAGATCGTGGACGCCGAGGAGGCGTTCGGCGCGCAACTGGTCGTCAAGGTGAAGGAGCCGAACGCGGAAGAAGTCGCTTGGCTTCGATCCGGCCAGACGCTCTTCGCCTATCTCCACCTGGCCGCCGCGCCCGCCCTGGCCGATGCGCTGCGCGCCGCGGGCGTGATGGCGATCGGCTACGAGACCATCCAGTCGCCCGACGGTGCCTTCCCCGTCCTCGCGCCCATGAGCGAGGTGGCGGGACGCCTGGCGACGCAGATCGGCGCGCACCTGCTGCAGAAGGACCAGGGCGGGCGGGGGCTCTTGCTGGGCGGCGTGCCCGGCGTGCTGCGCGGCAAGGTCACCATCCTCGGGGCGGGCACCGTGGGCATCAACGCGCTGCGCGTGGCCCACGCCCTGGGCGCCGAGGTGGACGTGTTGGACGTGGACCTGCGCCGGCTGACCTACGTCTACGATCTCTTCCACGGCGAGCTCAACACCGTCTACTCGAATCCCACCAACATCGCCCGCTCGGTCGCGAGCGCCGACCTGTTGGTGGGGGCGGTCTACGTGAGCGGTCGCCGCGCGCCGGTGTTGGTGAGCGAGGACGTGGTGGCGCAGATGCAGGCGGGCTCCGTCATCGTGGACGTGGCCGTGGACCAGGGGGGCTGCATCGAGACCATCCACCCCACCACCCACGCCGATCCCACCTACGAGGTTCACGGGGTGCTGCACTACGGCGTGGCCAACATGCCCGGAGCCGTGCCGCGGACGTCCACCTTCGCTCTCACCAACACCACGCTGCCCTTCGTGGAGCGCATCGCCGCGCTCGGCGTCGAAGAGGCCGTGCGCGAAGACCCCTCGCTGGCGCTCGGGGCCAACGTGTGGCGCGGTGAGATCGTGTGCCGGGGTGTGGCGGAATCCCTGGAGCTTCCCTACCGCCCGTTGGCGTCGCTGTTGTAGCGCTCCGCCGGCAGCAGACTGTCAGCAGTGTCGCGACGAGCGGAAGGCGGATCCCGTGGGTTCGCTCGGGTGGGCTAGTTTCTCCCGTATCGCCAGGAGAAGAGCATGGTCACGGGAAGCTGTCTCTGCGGCCGCTTCGCATTCGAGCTGGACGGTCCGCTGAAGTTCATGAGCCACTGCCACTGCAGCTTCTGCCGCAAGGTGCACGGGGCCGCGTTTGCGACCTATGCCGGCGCGCCGGCCGCGGGTTTCCGCTGGCGGTCGGGCGAGGGCGAGCAGAGCCGCTACGCCTCCTCCAAGACGCTCGAGCGCCCGTTCTGTCCCACCTGCGGCTCGAAGGTGCCGGGCTCCGCCGAGGGGGAGCTGCTCTTCCTGCCCATGGGGCTTCTCGACGGGGATCCGGGTGCGCGCGCCGAGGCGCACATCTTCGCGGCCTCCAAGCCGGCCTGGGACGAGATCAACGACGGGCTTCCGGCCTTCGATGCGGCGCCGCCGGGCTATCCCGATCCGAATCTCGAAGCACCCCCCCGCCCGGCGGAGGCGACCCCGGGTGCCATCGCGGGCAGCTGTCTGTGCGGCGGGGTCGCGTGGGAGCAGAGCCAGCCGCCCTGGCGGATGGGGCACTGCCACTGCTCGCGTTGTCGCAAGCTCCGCGGCGCGGCGTTCTCGACGCAGGTATTCGCCGAGCACGGGCAGTTTCGCTGGCTCCGCGGCCGCGAGGAGGTTCAGGAATTTCAACTGCCCGGTGCGGCGTTCTTCGGCAATTCGTTCTGCGGCCAGTGCGCGTCGCCGGTGCCGCGCGACTTCGCGGAGGCGCCGGCTGTGCTCATCCCCGCCGGCCCGCTCGACGACGACCCCATCACGCGGCCGATGGCGCACATCTACGTCGCCTCGAAAGCTCCCTGGTTCGAGATTGCCGACGGCCTGCCGCAGTTCGACGAGATGCCGCCCGGCGGCTGAGCCCTAGCGCTAGGAGAGGGGCTCGAACGAGACCACGTCGTAGCGGCGCGTGTCGCCGTTGTGGGTCTCCGCCACGCGGACGCGCACGCGCAGCCGCGTGGGTCGTCCCCGTTTGGGGCCGAGCCCGCCCCAGATGGTGATGGCGCCGCCCCGGATCGAGAGCTCGTAGCGGTTGCGCCAGAGCGCCTTGCCGAGCACCACGCCCGCTACTTCGGCCTCGGCGCCGACGGGCAGCCGCTCCAGATCCCAGAACGACGTGGTGCTCTCGATCGCCCGGTTCAGGTCGCGCGGCGGTGCGGCGGCGGAGGACTCCGGCTCGGGCGGCGGTTCGGGCCGCGGGGCTTCCCGCGCCGCGGCTGGCTTCTCGGCCTCTTCGAGGCGGGTGGGGCGGCCGTCCTCGTCGCGGCCCGAGAAGGCCCCGCCCTCCAGCGCCTCCACCAACTCGCGCAGGTACGCCTCCAGCGACGGCGCCTGAACGTTCCAGCGTCCGCACTCGAGGTCCACCTCGATCACCTGGCCGACGTTTCCCCCCGGTGCCGGGTCCTCGTCCACGTACCAGACGACGTCGCCGCCGTTGAGCGCCATGAAGGGCACCCACCCGCGCCGAAACGAGGCGACGCGGACGGGGCCGCCGACCTGGATGTCGCCCGCGGCCTGCAATTCGGCCGTCTCGGCGGCGGAGGAATCGTCCTCGAACTGCAGCATGCGATCCCACAACTCGCCGATCTGCTGCGCGGGCAGGAGCTCGCCGCCCCCCGGCCAGGCGCTGCACCAGGACGGCCCGTCTTCGCCGTCGTGAAGGCAGAGCAGGGCGTGCAGCTCCGGGGGCAGCGGGCGCCCGAGCGTGGTCTCCAGCGCCGACAGGCTCGCCGCGTCGGCCGGCGGCTGAAGCTCCTCCAGCATGGAGGGTGCGTTGTCCCGGCCCCAGGACTCCAGGCGTTCCCAGAGTGAGCGAACTCGTTCGGCGCTGGCCATGGCGGCTCCCGGTGGGTCCCGAGCTTCATCGGCCGCTTCCGGGTCCCGCTGGAGGGCCGGTTGGCCCAGGGGGACGCCTCACGTCAGGTCCAGCCGCTCCAGCTGGTCGGCGGGGGCCTCGACCTCCAGGAGCGCCGCGCGAAGGGCCTCCCGGGCCCGGTCTTCGAGGGGGGTTCCAGCCTGGTTCTCGTCTTCATCGGGGTCGTTGGCCAGGTCGAACAGGTGATTGCCGGAGAAGGGCCCGTAGCCCCAGAACGGCAGCATGTCGCCCGCCTGAAACGGCTGACGCAGAACGGGCACTTTGGAACCAGGCATGCGATCCAGGAAGGCCCGGTCGTCCGGCGGGGGCAGGCGGAGCTTGGGCAGCGCGTGGATCGGCATGGTGGACCAGCGATTCGACCACATGCTGAGAGGCTCGTTCTCGGCCGCGGGCGCGCAGGCGTACTTGGTGCGGCCGTCGGTCCAGTGGATCTCGCGCCCCCAAATGCCCGTGAGGACGTGGTCGCGGACCCGCTCCGTCTCGCCGCGCAAGAGCGGCAGCAGACTGCGACCGTGGGTGCGGTGTCGGGGCTCCACCTGGAAGAGGTCGGCCAGCGTCGCGAAGAGATCCACGCTGGTGGTCAGCGCGTCGCAGATCCCGGCCCCCGCCCCAGGCCAGGCGACCAGCAGCGGCGTGTGGCCCAACGGCTCGAAGACGGGGGAGCGCGGTTTGCCGAAGAGGTCCTTCTCGCCCAGGTAGTGCCCGTGGTCGGTGCACAGGATGAAGACCGTGTCGTCCCACAGCCCTTCCGCATCCATGGCGTCCAGGACCCGGCCCAGCCAGTGGTCGATCATGCTGAGCTTGGCGCCGTACGACGCTCGCACCTGGCGCGCCTCGCGCTCGCTCAGCACGCCGCTGGCGACGGCCTGGGTGGCGTAGGGCGGCCAGATGAGATGGGGCCCCTCCCAGTCGGGGTCGTACCGCGAAGCCCAGGGCTCGGGCGTGTCGAAGGGCTCGTGGGGATCGAACTCGTCGACGAAGAGCAGGAAGCGCTCGTGGTGGGGGGCGTCGCGGCGCAGCCAATCGGTGGCCGCCTGCATGGTGCGGGGCCCCGGGAAGTCGGACTCGTCGCGGAAATAGCCGCGCGAGTTGTCGTACGGCATGTGCGCGCGGCCGAACAGCGGCGCACCCAGCCAGCTGGGGTCGGGCCGGGTTCGCCACGGGTCGCCCTCGTGTCCACGCAGGTACTCCCAGGCGCTGAAGTCGGTGTGGTAGTTCTCGCCGCCGGTCTCGAACAGGTGCGGGTGGTCGGCCACCAGCATGGTGGTGACGTCGGCCGACCGCAGCAGCCGCGTAATGGGCTCTTCCCAGATTTCGATCGAGCCCCAGGGCTTCCACAGGAAGTCGAGCGCACCGCACAGGATGTCGTGGCGCGCCGGCATGCAGGGCAGCGAACCGGCGTAGTGCCGATCGAAGCGGGTGGCGCGGGCCGCCAGGCGGTCCAGGTTCGGGGTGTCGAACTCGCCCTGGCCGTAGGCGGCCAGCATGTGTCGGTTCAGGCTGTCGAGGAGCACCACGACGGCGCGTTGCGGATCGGGCATGCGCGCCATCATAGGCGAGTCGCGGCGTTTCCACCGTCGGGAAGCGCGCCTAGACCATCCGGATCCGGGCCACGGCGGCGCGTTCGAGCAGCGCTTCCCGGTCGCTGCCCTCCTCGGGGTGGGTGGCATGCCCGAACGCCAGCACCACGCGCACCGGCTCGTTCAGGGCGTCGTCCTTGGCCACGTCGTCGGCGACGGCGCGGGCCAGCGCCAGCACCCGTTCGCCGGGCTGGGGGCCGGGCTCGGGCATCAGAATGCAGAACTCGGCGTCGGCGGTGCGTCCCAGCACGTCGAAGTCGCGCACGTGGGCGCGCAGGGCGTCGGCGGTGCGGCGCACGACGCGATGGGCCTGAGAGCCGTGGCTCGCCCGGGTGATGTCGTCCAGGTTCTCGATGCGACAGGTCGCCACCGCCAGCGCCTGGTCGCGGCCGTGGGCGCGGGCCACTTCCTGGTGGATGCGCTTCATCACGTAGCTCTCGTTGGGGAGCCCGGTTTCCTCGTCGAAGTTCCGGTGTTGCCGGGAGTGGTGGTGGAAGAGGGCGTTGTCCACCGCGCGCTCGACGTAGGAGACGAGCTTGGCGAAGACCTGGAAGTCCTCGTCGCTGAAGCGACCGGGGACGAAGCGCTCGGGGTTCACCTTGTCGTAGAGAGCGAGGGTTCCGACCAGGGCGCCTTGGCGTCGGAGCGGGGCCACCAGGGCCGAGCGAAATTCACCCGCCACGTCGCGGGTCGGCGCGTAGGTCGCCAAGTCGCGCAGCAGGTGAGCGCTGCGGCGCTTCAGGACGTCGACGGAAACCCGCTTGTCGAGGCGAAAGAGCTTCTCCTGGGCGCGGCCGTCGGCGGCGCCGAAGTAGGACCGGATGACGAAGCGCCCCGACTGCTCGTCCCGCAGCCGCAGCACCGCGTGGTCGGCGTCGAGGACCATGGCCGCCGAGGACGAAGCCAGGCGCACGACGTCGGACAGGTCCGTCGTGGAGATCATGCGGATCCCCGTCTCGTTGATGGCCGAGAGGCGGTTGGCCCGAGTCGCCATGCGGTCCTCGCGCTCGGCCTGCGCGAGGCCCTCGGCCACGGCGGCGGCGATCTCGAGCAGGGACTCTTCGGCCGCTCTCCCGCGCGGCGGCTCGCCACCGGCCTGCAGCGAGAGCACGCCCACCAGACGTTCGCCCGCCAGGAGCGGCAGCGAGGCGTAGGCCAGCGCGCCGTCTTCGCGGCGCAGGAGCTGGGGCACCCGCTCCCGGGCGGCCCGGCCGTCGATGCCCTGGCCCGCCGTGACGCGGTACTCGCCGCCGAAGCCCCCGCCCTCGAGCGAGGTGGCCGTGAGTCGGAGGTCGCCTTCGTCCCGGTCGCTGGCGTAGAGGGTGGCGATGCCTCCGCCCACCCGCGAAGCGACGAATTGGCACAAGGCCGTGAGTCGTTGGGGCAGGGGGTCGGGGCTGGTCAGCACCGCGCGGACCTGGCGCACGGCTTCGTAGCGGGTGGCCCGATCGCGCAACGCCTCGTGTTCCTGGGCTCGCGCGATGATGCGGGCATCCAGGTGCGCCAGTTGCTCCACGAAGCGCAGGTCGTCGTCGCCGAAGGCGTCGGGTCGCGTGCTGTGGTGGACGTTCAGGACGCCCAGCACGTTGCCGTGGTGGACCAGCGGAACACACAGGGCCGATTCCACATCCAGGCGTTCGCGCACGATCGCGAAGGCCTGGCGGTCGGCCTTGCCTCGCAGGCGCAGCGGCCGCGCATCGGCAGCGACCCGGCCGGCGATGCCTTCGCCCAGGGCGACCCGGATCTTGGGCCAGAGCTCGCGCTCGATGCCGCTGGCCACCCGAATGGTGAGCTCGCCGGTTTCGGGGTCCAACAGCATCAGCGAGCCGCGATCCGCGCCCGTCACACCGACGGCGATCTCCAGCATGCGCTCGAAGAGTTCGTCCGCGTCGACGGTGAGGTTGACCGATTCGACCACCTCGGCCAGGGCCTGGAGCAGCTCGCTCTTGCGGTCCTCCGTCGCAGCGCCGTAGCCCCACAGAAGTCGCGCCGTCAGCGGGGAGACGACCTGGAGTTCAGCGGCCGCCGAGGGAAACTCGTGGGCGAAGGCGTCCTCGCCGCCTGCATCGATTACCGCCGCCAGATGCGTTCGCGCGGCGAAGGCCGTGGGGTCGGCCGTCAGGCGGGCGGCCAGGTCGGCCTCGATCTCGGGGGAGAGGGCGCGGGCGCGCGCCAGGGCCTCCGCGCTCTCGGGGTCGTAGATGTGGGCGATCTCGATGTCCGGGTTCGCCGCCAACAGCGGGAGCAGGCGCAGGGCCTCCTCCGTGGCGCCGAAGATGGCGACGCGCTTTCTCATGTCTCCGGGTCGAGCAGGGGATCGAGCTGGATCGTGATCGCCAGCGACGCGGTCTGACCGTCGGAGTTGCCGAGCACCACGGGCACGCGGAGGCCGCGCGGCGGGTCCAGGACGGGCTGGCCGACCGAGACGATGCGCAGGTCGCCGTCCAGGCGCATGGAGGTGGGTTTCGCCGCTTCGCCGGCGAGGTCCTCCCAGGGCCGGTCGAGGGCCAGCTGGGTCTCCATCGCCTGCGCGTTCAGGGCCTGGGCCTCCACCGGCTGCGCGGCCTCCGCCAGGATGGCCTCTTCCATCAGGTCGGCCGGGACGGGCTCGGGCGGCGCTTCTGCGCGGCTCGACAGGGAGTCCGGGTCGTAGACCGGGACCGGGTCGGGCAGGGCGGGCGGCGGCGGAGGAGCGGCCGGGACGGTCCGCATGGCCCGGACCACGTTCTTGGAAATCGTCGTCAGCGTCTGGCGGACGGCCGACCACTCGGTGGCGACGGACTGGAATACTGCAGCACTCTCGAGCTGGAGCTTCTTGTGAAGCTCCTCCAGCGCGAACGAGTCCTCCAGGTCGTGCTTGTTGTACTGGATCACCACGGGGATCGAGTCCAGCGAGCGACCATAGGCCGCCAGCCCTTGTCGCAGCTCTTCGAACGCGGACAGGTTGGCGTCGATGCGGTCCGCCTGCGAGTCCACCACCAGGACGACGCCGTCCACCTGGTCGAGCAGCTGCTTGCGCGTGGGGCGCTGTTCGGGGGCGCCCGGCACCGCGATCAGGTGGATGCGCGTGCGGATGCCGTTGACTTCACCGAGCTCGATGGGGAGCGCCTCGTAGTGGATGGTCGGGTCGAGCCGGGTGGGGACTTCGCGCAGCTCGCCCCGCTTGTTCGCCTTCATGCGGGCGTGGATCGTGCGCAGGTTCGTGGTCTTCCCACTGCCCTCGGCGCCCCAGTAGACGATCCGCGCGATGGCCTCGGTGCCATCCGGGCTCAGCTCAGCCATCAGACCTTTCCCTTCTTCTGCAAGATGCGGCGCGCGTGGGTCGAGACGGCGGAGGGTACGTCCTTGCTCTTCATGACGTTCTTCAAGTCGCGGTCCTGCAGGTAGTTCAGGAACTGGAGGGCGGTGGCCTGCGGCACCTTGGGGTTCGTCGCCAGGCTGAGCTTCACCTGGTACTTCTTGGTCCACTCCCGGTTGCCCGCGATGACGCGCAGGACCTCCTCCGAGATGCCGCGCGAGGCGGCCAAGCCGATGACCTCCTGGTCGGTGATGCGAGGATTGCTGATCGCCGCCGATGCGACGACCTTGTTGCGGTCGCGCACCAGGAGGCCGCGGGCTTCCGAGCCGCCGCCGCGGGCCAGCTTGATCTTCTGCATCACCGTCATCGTCTGCAGCGCCTTGTAGAGGTTGCCTTCGATGGCGGAGTCGTCGAACTCGTCGTCGCTCTCCCGCGCCAGGTCCGCGGCCAGGTGCGCCATGTCCGACCCGAGGATCGCGGCCAGGGCGGCTTCGGCATCCTCGTCCGAGACGGCTTCGTCGCTCGGTTCCTCGTCGGCCGACTCGGACACGCCCAGGAAGGTCAGGATTCGCTCGATGACGGCGCGACCGGTGAGGGGATTGGCGCCGAGGGCCTCCACGATGTCGTCGCACCGGGCCAGACGTTCCTGGTTCTGCGAGACGATGTCCACCACGCGCCGGTGCGACAGCGTGGCGAGGTACGCGATCGTGGCGTCGTCGGTGTGCGGGTTGAGGGCCAAACGCTCGCAGTGGCCCTCGTTGCCCTCGTGGCAGCGCGCCAGGTAGGAGAGTACCGAGGGGTGCGTCGGCCCCGTGAGCACCGTCGTGAGCACGCCTTCGGGCAGGCCCTCCAGGCTCTGCTTGGCGCGCTCCTTGACCTCGGACTCCGGGTCGTGGAGCAGCACGAACAGGACCGTGGCCAGCTCGACGGGGGGCAGGGGGACGGCGCCGCCGGCGGCCATCCGCCGGACCTCCACCGGGGCGTCCTTGCGCACCACCTTTTCGGCCTGAGGCGAAAGCTTCAGGCGGATCTTCTTGGGCTGTTGCTCCACGAGCCTGTCAACTCCCCGTCGCGCAGACGGCCTGGCAGACCCGCAAGGGTCTAGCCGTCCGTTCGCTCCGACTTTCGCGCTTCCTCGATCACCTTCTCGCGTACCGCGGCCGGCACCTCGTCGTAGTGTGCGAACTCCATGTGGAAGGCGCCCTTGCCACCCGTCAGGCTGGTGAGCGAGCTCGCGTACTCGAGCATCTCGGCCATGGGGATCTGTGCCACGACGACGGCTGTGTGGCCCTTGGCCTCACTGGACTGCACCCGACCGCGCCGGCCGGCCACGTCGCCCATGATGTCGCCCACGTGCTCGTCCGGCACGGAGATCTCCACGTTCATGATCGGCTCCAGCAGGGTCGGCTTGGCCTGCTCGAGCGCCGCCTTGAAGCCGAACGAGCCCGCCAGCTTGAAGGCCATCTCGTTCGAGTCCACCGAGTGGTGCTTGCCGTCGATGCACCGCACCCGCACGTCCACCACCGGGTTGCCGGTGAGGGGGCCGTGCTGGCAGGCCTCGGACACCCCCTTCTCGACCGCCGGAATCAGGCCGCGGGGAATGGCTCCGCCCACGATCTCGTCGACGAACTCGATTCCGCTCCCGCGGGGGAGCGGCTCTACGGTCAGGTAGCACACGCCAAACATGCCCTTGCCGCCCGACTGCTTCTTGAGCTTGCCCTCGACGTTCTCGACCTTGCGGACGATGGTCTCCCGATAGGGGACCTTGGGGGTTTTGAGCTCCACCTCCACATCGAACATCCGCTTCAGCTTCTGGACGGTCGTCCGGATGTGCAGCTCACCCATCCCGGTCAGCAAGAACTCGCCGGTGGAGGCCTCTCGCCCCAGATGCAGTGTCGGGTCCTCTTCCACGAGTCGGCCGAGCGAGGCGTAAACTTTATCCTCGTCCCCCTGTGTTTTCGCTGAGATGGCGTAGGAAAGCACACCCTGCGGAATGGTCGGCTCCGGCAGGTGCACGCCCCCCTTTTCGGCCGTGAGCACGTTCCCCGTGTGGACGTTCTTGAGCTTGGCCACGGCGATCACGTCCCCGGGCCCGGCCTCGGCCACGTCCTCGTGCTTGGCCCCGTGCAGGAGCAGCAGCTTCCCCAGCCGGGTCTTGTTGCCGGTGGTGGCGTTCAGCACGGACGTATCGGCGTGGACGGTGCCCGAGACCACCCGCAGGACGGACATGGTGCCGGCGTAGCGGTCGATCTGGGTCTTGAAGACGACGGCCGAGAAGGGGGCCTTCGGGTCGGGGGCCACGGGGTGCTCGTCGCCCCCGTCCACATCCGTGCCGGTGAATTCGTGGCCGGCGGGGGAGGGCAGGAGATCCAGGAACTCGCGCAGGGCCAGCTGGACGCCCACCTCGCTGGTGGCCGAACCGCAGAGCACCGGCAACAGCTGACCGGTCCGGACCCCTTCCGCGAGACCGGCGAAGACCGCGTCGTCGTCGAGCGCTCCCTCTTCCAGGTACCGCTCCAGGAGGGCGTCGTCGCACTCGGCGACGGCCTCCACCAGGGCCATGCGCTGTGCCTCGGCTTCTTCCTTCCACGCGGCCGGAACGTCCGACTCGCCCTCGTCGTTGACGGCCTTCATGCGGATCAGGTCGACGACGCCCGAGAGGTTGGAGTTGGTGCCCATGGGCATGGCCAGCACCACCGGGTTGGCGTCGAGGCCGCGCAGGCTCTCGACCGCCGCCTCGAAGTCGGCGCGCTCGCGGTCGACGCCGTTGACGAAGGCGACGACCGGGATGCCCGCCTCGCGGGCGGTGCGCCACATCTTTTCGGTGCCGACCTTGGCCCCGTCCACGGCCGAGACCAGCAGCACGGCGCCATCGAGCGCCTGGACGGCGATCTGGCTGTCGCCGGCGAAGTTCGGGTCGCCCGGCGTGTCCACCAGCGTGATGTGCTTGCCCGACCAGTCGAACGCGTAGAGATGAGAAGAGATGGTGTGGGTGTGGTGACCGTCGTTCTCCTCGGGCAGGTGGTTCAGCACCGAAGAGCCGTCGTCGACCTTGCCGAGCGTCGCAGTGGCGCCGGCGGTGTGGAGGAGCGCCTCGCCCAAGGAGGTCTTGCCGTCGCCGGCGTGACCAATCAGGGCGAAGTTGCGGGTGTCCTTCACTTCCACATTCTGCATGACCTATCTCTCCTTTCGCGGGGCCTCCCCCCGTTCCGAGCGATTCTTCTCGAAAAGGATGCGAAGCCCCTCCAGCGTGAGGAAGGGCTCCACGCGTTCGATGGCCGAACTCTCGTTGGCAATGCGTCCGGCCAGGCCGCCGGTGGCGATGCAGCGGGCTTCACCGGCCAGCTCACCGCGGATCCGTTCCACCATGGCGTCGACGAGGCCCGCGTAGCCGTAGAGCAGCCCCGACTGCAGCGCCCCCGTCGTCGTGCGACCGATCACGGTCTTGGGGCGCGCGATCTCGACGCGGTGGAGCTTGGAGGCGCGCTCGAAGAGCGCCTCCATGGAGATGTGGATGCCCGGGAAGATCACCCCGCCCAGGTACTCGCCGTCCTTGGACACGCAGTCGAAGGTGGTGGCCGTGCCGAAGTCGACGCACACGATCGGGCCCCCGTACATGTCGAAGGCGGCCACCGCGTTGACGATCCGGTCGGCGCCCACCTCGCGCGGGTTCTCGTAGCGCACGGGCATGCCGGTGCGGATGCCGGGGCCGACCACCAGGGGCGCGCGGTCGAAGAGCTTGGTGGAGACCCGCTCCCAGATCGGCAGCAGCGGGGGCACCACGCTCGACAGGATGACGTCGGTGACCTCGTCGACGCGCCGGTCCTCGCCCTGAAACAGCGAGCGCAGGGTGATGGCGAGCTCGTCGGAGGTCTGCTCGCGGTGGGTCGACAGCCGCCAGTGCTGCGCCAGCTCGCCGGTGCCGTCGACGTAGTCGAAGATGCCGATCGACACGTTCGAATTCCCGATGTCGATGACGAGCAGCACGGGCTCGCTCACGGCGTTTCTCCCTTCTTCAGGGTGACGTCGCCGGCGACCACCCGCACGACGCTTCCCGCTTCGGACTCCAGCAGGAGCGCGCCGTCCTCCGCGATGCCCTTCACGCGGCCGGACTGCTCCGCTCCGCCGGTCTCGACCACGGTGACGTCCCGCCCCGTCATGCAGAAACGCGCCTCGAACTCCCCGCGCAGGGCGGCAAAGCCACCGGCGGCGTGGCGATCGAGGGCGTCTTCCAGGTGGGTGTAGAGGGCGCGCGCGAAGGCGGCTCGGTCCACCGGCCCGTCGGTGTGGGCGCACAGGCTGGTGGCCCGCCCGCGGAACTCGTCCGGGAAGGTCTTCGGGTCGACGTTCAGGTTGACGCCGATTCCCAGCACCGCGTGAGACACGCGTGTGGCTTCGGCCGCCAGCTCTACCAGGATGCCGCTGGTCTTGCGACCGGCGATTTGGACGTCGTTGGGCCACTTGATCTCGACGCGGGAGCCGTCGGTCACCGTGGCGGCGACCGTCTCGGCAACGGCGACGGCGGCGGCCAGAATGAGGGTGGGCGCCCGATCCGTGGTGAGCTCCGGCCGCAGTACGGTCGACGAGTAGAGATTCACGTGGGCGGGGGAGAAGAAGCTGCGGCCCAGGCGACCGCGGCCGGCGTCCTGGTGCTCGGCCACGACGGTGGCGCCGTGGGGGGCGCCGGCGCGCGCCAGCTCCAGGGCCACCCGGTTCGTGGAGTCCGTGGAGTCGAAGTGGTGGAGCTCGCGGGCGAGCCAGCGAGTGCCGAGCCCGCTCTGGATCTCCTCGGGGTAGAGGCGATC
Organism: Pseudomonadota bacterium; assembly: GCA_022361175.1. Taxonomy (GTDB): domain Bacteria; phylum Myxococcota_A; class UBA9160; order UBA9160; family UBA4427; genus JAKSBN01. Next base: position 40,264 of record JAKSBN010000474.1, read on the forward strand.
GGGACTCCCCGCCAGGCGGTAGCCTCCTCCCGGCGTCCCGTCCACCTCGTAGCCGCGTTTGCGAAGCGACTCGACGTGTTTCCAGACCTGCGCTCGCGAGACGCCGAGGGCCTGCGACAGCCGTTCACCCGAGCACGGGCCGTTCGCGTCGCGCAGCAGCTCCAGCACGCGCGTCGGCCCCGCATTCACGCGCGTACTCCTCCAGGCGAGATCTCGAGGGCCACGTCGCAGGCGGGCGCGGAGTGGGTGAGGGCGCCGATGGAGACGCGGTGAACGCCGGTGTCGGCGACGGCGCGCACGTTGGAGAGCGTGATGCCGCCGGATGCTTCGAGCGTTGCGCGGCTCCCGAAGCGCGCCACGAATTCGCGGAGCTCTTCCGGAGTCCGGTTGTCCAGCAGCAGGAAGTCGGCGCCGGCGGCGAGAGCGGCCTCGGCCTGAGCGAGCGACTCCACCTCCACCTGGACGCGCAGCCCGGCGGGCGCGCCCGCCACGGCCGCCTTGACGGCGGCTTCGACGCCGCCCGCTGCCGCCAAGTGGTTGTCCTTCAGCAGGATGCCGTCGTACAGGCCGTGGCGGTGGTTCACTGCGCCGCCCACGGCGCACGCGTACTTGTCGAGCACGCGCCAGCCGGGCAGGGTCTTGCGCGTGTCCACGATGGCGGTTTCGGTGCCGGCCACGGCCTCGACGTAGCCCCGCGTGGTGGTTGCGATGCCCATCAGTCGACCCAGGAAATTGAGGGCGGTGCGCTCGGCCGCGAGGATGCTCCGCAGCGAGCCCGCGACCGTGGCTGCGATGTCCGGAGCGTCGGTGCGCGCGCCCTCCGCGACCCGCGGCGTGAAGACCAGCTGGGAGTCCACCGCGTCGAAGACCGCACGGGCGATGGGCAGGCCACAGACCACGGCCGGCGCGCGGAGCTCCAGTTGCGCGGTGCCGGTCGCGCTCTCGGGGACGGCCAGACGCGAAGTCACGTCGCCCGGGCCCACGTCCTCCGCCAACGCGCGCTCCACGAGCGGCATCCAGGTGCGGGGCTCCGGAAGGCCCAGGGGGGATTCTGTGCGAATGGCGCCGATCGAGATCCTCGGGTCCGGTTGACCCGTGGAGTCTACCTCAAGCCCCGACTACTGGTCTTCGCCCTTCATGCGCCGGATCTCCTCCTGCACGAGGGTCTCGGCCATCTGCGGGACCACTTCCCAAGCGACCTTCTCCACCTTCTCGATCACCTGCCGGACGATGACCTCGGAGAGGTCGCTGAAGGCCTCCCAGGCGATCTTCTCCAGCTTGTCGTGGATCTCCTGGCGCACGTCGTCCGAGAGCGGAGCAGCACCCTCAGGGGAAGCCGTGGCCTGGGCCGGCGGGGCGGCCGGGGCCGCGGCGGGCGGAGCCAGCGAATCCAGCTCGATGCCGAGATCGACGTCGGGCGTCGTGACGGGCGCCGCCGTGCCTGCCCCGGGCGGCGTGATGGCCAAGGGGTCGGGATCCAGGGGCGGCATCGCCCCTTCGCCCGGCGGCGTGATCCCCAGCGGATCGTCTTCCTCCACGGGAGGCGCCGGGGGCGGGCTGGGCGCCGCAACAGGCGCCGCCGGGGGCTCGGGTTCCACCAGCTCCGACAGCGAGACGTCGAAGACCGAGGACTGGCCGGGGTCGGCCGGCGTTCCCATCTGGGTGGCGGTGGAGCCGGGATCCGGGCCGTCCAAGTCGAAGTCGAAGGGGGCGGGGTCCCCGGCCGGAGGCTCGACGGTGAGATCCTCGCCCGGGGCGGGGACCGGCGGCGTCGGGCTGGGGCTGAAGAGGTCGTCCGCCAGCACGGTGGCGGCCGGATCGTTGCTGCTGGACAGGCCGGACGGAGACGAGGGATCGAGAGCGCCGGGCGGGGCCGTCTCCGAGCGCCCGAAGGTGTCGTCGGAGAACAGCGTCGCCGAGGGATCCAGGTCGAACTCGCCGCCGACGATGGTGGCTTCGGCCTGTGCGCGAGCCGGGTCCGGCGCCACGGTCAGCGACTCGCCCAGCGGGTCGCTGGGCAGGGAGTCGCCGAGCCCCAAGTCGAAGCCGTCGCCTGCGGGCGACGTCGGCGGCGGGGCCAAGGGGTCGGCTCCCACAGCCGGCGGCGGATCCTCGGGCATCATCGCCACCGTGCGGTCGTTGCCCGACTCGGGCCCGGCGAGATCCAGGTCGAGAGGGTCGCCCAGATCGACGGCGGACGAAGCCATGGGGTCGTCGGTGCCGAAGGCGAAGCCGCTGTCGGTCAGCGCGTTGGGATCCAGGGGCTCCACGTCCTCGCCGTCGTCGGCGGGAGCGTCCAAGTCCTGGTCGAAGAAGTCGAAGTCGTCGTCCTGGGGCTGAGGTGCGGCGGCCGCGGCAGGTGCGGCCGCGGGTGCGCCCGCGCCTCCGGCGCGCTCGAGCAGCTCGCTCACGAGGTTCACGAGGGCCTGGGCCTCGAACGGCTTGGTGATGTGGGCGTCGGCGCCCACCTCCTGGGCGCGAGCCTCGTCGAACGGCTCGAGGGGACCGATCAGCAGCAGCGACGCCACGGAGGGAATTTCCGCCTTGATCTGCTGGATCACGTCGTAACCGTTGCCGTCGGGCAGCTTGATGGCCGTCATCACCAGCGCGGGCTGGGTCTCTCGGGCCTTCTCCGCCGCTTCGGCGGCGCTGTCGACGGTGATCAGCTGGACGCCTTCGCTGCCGACGTGAACGCGCACGAGCTTTTGGATCACCAAGCTCGGGTCGGCCAGAAGAATCGTCTTCGACATGTTTCCCCCCGGACGGGCGCACTCGGGACGTGCGCCCCCCTCACAAGACCAGTGGCTCGTGCGTAGTATCGACCCCTGAGCCTTCGGGATTGAACGCTTTTTCCGGGGCCGGGGCCACCCCCTGGCCAGAAGCCACCAAGTCATCAAGGCGAGGCCCGATCTGGCCGATGAAATTGCGTAGGGACGTCCCTGGCGGCGTTCGTCTACCCGGGGGAGCGAGCGGGAGGGCGGTGGCGAGATGATTCTGCGGGCAGCCGCGTGCACGGACGTCGGCTTGCGCCGGCGCGTCAACGAAGACCGCTATGCGCTGGCTCCGGACCTGGGTCTGTACCTGGTTGCCGACGGCATGGGCGGCCACACGGCCGGTCAGGTGGCGAGCCAGCTGGCGGCGGAAGCCGCCGTGGCGGCCATTCGCACGCTGGAGGGGGCCTCGGTCAGCTTGGCCGAGAAGCTTCGCTACGCGGTGGCCTACGCCAACCGCGAGATCTACAACGCCGCTCAGATTCAGCCCGAGCTGCAGGGGATGGGCACCACCCTCGTGACCCTGCTGGCTGCCGGTGGGCGCGCCGCGCTGGCCCACGTCGGCGACAGCCGGGCCTACTTGATCCGCGGCGGTCGCATTCGACAGCTGACCGACGACCATTCGCTGGTCGCCGAGCTGCTGCGCCGGCGCGAGATCACCGAGGACGTGGCGCGGGCCCATCCCCATCGCCACGTGCTGACGCGTGCGCTCGGGGTTCGGCGCGCGGTGGAGCCCGATCTGAACGAGCTGTCGCCCGTGGCGGGGGACGTGTTCGTCATGTGCTCGGACGGCCTGACGAACCACGTGCGCGACGAGGAGATCGCCGATCTGGCGACGGCGGAGCCCGATCCCCAGCTCTCGTGCGACCGGCTGGTGGAGCTGGCGAATTCGCGCGGGGGCGAGGACAACACGACGCTGGTCCTCGTGCGCTACGACAAGGAAGACGAGCCGCCGACCGAGGTGTAGAGGGCACTCGGCTTCGAACCAGTCTCATTTCCAGGTAACCGCAGGCCTCGGCACTCGGGGCGGCGGGAACGCCCGCGCTCCATGGCTCGCGGGGGCTCGTGTGGCCCGTCGGTGCGGGGTGGATCTGCGGGATTCGGAGGAGGGTGGGGCGTTTTCTGCTGCGCTTTATTTCCGCGCGGGCGTTCCCGCCGCCCCTCCAGACGTGTGGCTCGAGGCTCTGGGGCGAGCTGGGCGTTCTCGGTGGCGGTGCGGGGATGGAAGCGACGACGGGGACGCGCTTGGGCGCGTCCCCGTCGTCGTAGAAATCCCTTGGAGGTGGTTTAGGCGCGGTCGACGTGGCCTTTGAGTTTGGAGCGGAGGCGGAGGACGGACTTGGTGTGGATCTGGCAAACGCGGGACTCGGTGATGCCGAGGATGTTGCCGATCTCTTTCATGTTGAGATCTTCGTAGTAGTAGAGCGAGATGACGAGTCGCTCCTTCTCCGGGAGCTGGCCGATGGTGTCGGCGATGACTTCCTTGCTCTCCTGGACCTTGAGCGATGCGAATGGATTCTCGGAGTGGACGTCTTCGATGATGTCGGCGTAGGTGCCGGCGCGATCGCCGTCGCTGTTGGTGCCCCGGATTTCTTCCAGGTTGACCAGGGAGATGCCCCGAACCTGGTTCAGGAGCTCGTGGAACTTCTCGATCTGCAGTCCCAGGGAATCCGCCACCTCGTCTTCCGACGCCGAGCGACCCAAGCGCTGCTCCACTTCGCCGTAGGCCTTCTCGAGCTTGCGGCTCTTCTGGCGCACGCTGCGGGGCACCCAGTCGAGCGAGCGCAGCTGGTCGAGGATGGCGCCCTTGATGCGGAACTCGGCGTAGGTCTTGAACTTGCAGTTCTTGTCCGGGTCGTACTTCTCGATGGCGTCCATCAGCCCGATGACGCCCGTGTTGTGCAGGTCGTCCAGGTCGATGTGGGAAGGCAGCCGGACCGCGATTCGGTTCACGATGTACCGAATCAGCGGGGTGTGCTCGAGCACGATCTGTTCTTTCAGGGATGCGGGAATCTCGTTGTACTTTTCCTTGGCCTCGCGGAGCAGGGTCTCCATGCAGCTTCATCTCCCTTGCCGACGATCGAACGTCGCGTTCCCGACATCGGGCCGGCGCCTGCCGACCCATTGCGTGCGCACTGCGGGGAAAGCAGGGGGCATGCCAACGGAGCGCTGCATTTCGGGAAAGACCTGAATGAGTCGGTCCGGCGCCGCGCCCATCTCGGAGTGCCTGCGCAAAGCCTCGATCTCATTGGATTTTTCGAGTGCGATCTCGAGACGGGGTGCGCAAGTCGCTGCGGAGAGGCGGTGCCACCTGGGGCGGCGGCAGCGGGGGGCGATGTGCGGAAGCGTCAGCGATCCGACGAGTCGCGAGCTTTCGAGTTACAAAACCGTCGCTCGACCGACGAACTGCGCCCACCCGGGACGCGGAGCGTCACGCGGGAGCCACCCAGGGGCTTCGGCTTCCGTTCTCATCGACGCCGGTGCGCCCAGTCTTTACGAAGAACTGGGGTCGAGCCCCTTCTTCTTGATCTTCTCGAGCAGCGTGGTCCGGTTGAGGCCGAGGAGCTGGGCGGCGCGGTTCTTGTTCCAATGGGTGTGTTCGAGCGCCTGGAGGATGAGATCCGTCTCGAAGCGGTCCACCACGTCGTTGAAGGGCAGGCCCGAAGGCGGCACGCGGGGAGCCGTGGTTTCGGTGGGCTGCGGGTGGCGCAGGTTCGGGGGGAGGTCGCCGACGTCGATCTCCCCTTCGCGCCGCAGGATGACCATGCGCTCGACCACGTTCTCGAGCTGCCGAACGTTGCCGGGCCACTCGTAGTCCACCATGCACTGCAGCGCGGCATCGCTGATGGCGTCGATGCGACCTCCCTTCTCGTGGTTGGCCACATCCAGGAAGTGGTGCACCAAGAGCGGGATGTCTTCGCGGCGCTCGCGCAGCGGCGGCACCTCGATGGGCAGGACGTTCAACCGGTAGTAGAGATCCTCCCGGAAGCGGCGTTCCTGGATCAGCTGCTCGAGGTTCTGGTGGGTGGCCGCGATCACGCGGACGTCCACCTTGACGGTCTTGGAGGACCCGACGGGTTCGAACGTCTTCTCCTGCAGCACGCGCAAGAGCTTGACCTGGAGATTCGGGCTCATGTCCCCGATCTCGTCCAGGAAGATGGTGCCTCCGTTCGCCACGGAGAAACGGCCTTCGCGGTGGCTGACGGCGTTGGTGAACGCGCCCTTCACGTGGCCGAAAAGCTCGGATTCGAGGAGTTCCTCGGGGATGGCGCCGCAGTTGACGGTCACCAGCATGCGGTCGGCGCGGCGGCTGTTGTAGTGCAGCGCCCGGGCGATCAGCTCCTTGCC
>JAKSBN010000503.1 GCA_022361175.1 Pseudomonadota bacterium
CGAGGTCGTCACCCGGCATCTCACGCTGGTCGGGGCCGCGAGGGAACTGCACGTGACGCCTTCGGCAGTCAGCCACCAGATTCGGAACCTGGAGCGGTATTTCGGCACCAGGCTGCTGGAGAAGTCGGACGGAAAGCTGGTGCTGACCCGCGAGGGCGAGATGCTGCGCGAGGATCTGCAGGCGGCGTTCGGCCTGATCGACCGCGCGATCTCCAACGTCATGTCGGTCACGAAGACCGGGTCCGTGGGCGTATCCGCCACCCCTCAGTTCGCCGCCCGCTGGCTCACTCCGCGCCTCGCGGGCTTCTGGCGCACCAGGCCCGCATTCGTGCTGGAGTTCTACCACTCCAACGAAGTGCCCGACTTCTCGGAAAGCAGTATCGACGTGGCGATACTGCTGCTTCACGAAGACGATCGGGAGCCAGGCGACCGTCTTCTGCTGGAGGCGAGCCTGACTCCCGCATGTTCGCCTTCGGTTCTCAATGACCCCGTGGAGCGCATGAGACCGGTGGACCTGATTCACCACAGCCTGCTGCACGGCGACGGCGGCACGCAGTGGCGCGGGTGGTTGAGCGTTGCCGGCGTGCCGGGGCTGGAGCCCAGGTTCTACGAGTACTACCAGGACGAGAGCGTGCGCTTCGAAGCGATGCTGTCGGGAGAAGGATTCGTCCTGATCTGCCCCGCGCTGTTCGCGAAGGAGATCGAAACCGGCGCTGTCGTATGCCCATTCGATGCTTCTCTGGGCACGTACGCATTCCATGTCCGGGTGCCCGATGCCCGGCTGGCGAACAACAACGTGCTTTCGTTCATCCAGTGGCTGTCGGGTGAGGTCGAGAAGGATCTCGAACGATTCGAAGCGTGATGCGGACAGAGCGAATCAGGAGTGGCCGGCATGCGTGACCGGAGCGACTTCGATGCTTCGAGACGGATGCGGATTCCCGTCGCGGGAGCGCCGCCGGGCGCGATCGGCATGGTCTCCGCGGCGAGGCTCATGGGAGGTGTTCAGGGTGGAGAGCACGATGCGTGAAACGTCCAGTCCCGCGGTCGGCGGACTCGTGTCCGACGCGCGGATCGCGGCCTTCGTCGGCAGCAGCGCGGGCTACTACCGGCGCGAGTTCGAACGACTGGGCAGGGCGACCGGCTACGTGACCTCCCTCAATCCGGCGGCCGCCGTTCTGGGGCCCCTCTGGCTCGCGGCGCGACGGCTGTGGGGGTGGTTCTGGCCGTTCCTGATCCTGAAGACCCTGGCGGTCGTGCAGTTGTGCCGAGGCCTGTTCGCGGACCTAGGGGCGGACGAATTCGCCAGGGCGGGGCGACTCGCGCAGAGCGCGGCCACCAGGCGTGAGGAGGCGGAGGAGGCGTTGGCGGCGGGCGCGGGAAACGCCGGTGCCCTCACCGAGTCGGCGCTGGCGCTGGAGGCCGCAAGCCGGGAGGCTCTCCGCGTCGCCGAGGGCGCCGCCGCAACCGCGCCGGCGCTCGTGGTGCTGGGGGTTGCGCTGCTCGTGGCCGCGAAGCTCGTGCAGGGACTGGTCGCGAACCATGCGCTGTCGAGGCGGTACTTCAGGTCCCGTCCGAGCTCGTCCATGCGTGGGGTAGCGAGCGTGTCGTCCATCGCCGCCATGGCGCTCTACCTGGGCGCCGTCTACGGATTCAGCGCGTACCGCTTCTCGTCGGGCGACGTTCCCGCCTGGCTCGCGATGTTTCCCGCGAGCAGGGCTTGGCGCCGGAAGGTGGAGTCCGCCATCGATCAGGCGTTCCAGTGGATGACGGAGTCATGGGCGGGCCTCTTCACCGGCACCACCAACGGCATTCGCCTTCTTCTGGACGGCATGGAGACGCTGCTGGTCGGCACCCCGTGGCCGGTGGTCATGGGTGTCATCGTGCTCCTTGCGTACAGGATGGCGGGGGCTCGGGTCGCGGTGTTCACCGCGGCCTCGCTCGCGTACCTCGGGGTTTTCGGATTCTGGGAGCGACGCATGACCACGGTGGCCCTGCTGGGCTCTGCGGCGCTGCTCTGCCTGGTGGCGGGCATCCCGCTGGGGATCTGGTGCGCACGCAGCCCGCGCGTCCACGCGATGGTGCGCCCGATCCTCGACCTGATGCAGACCATGCCGTCGTTCGTCTACCTGATACCGGTCATCGCGTTCTTCGGCATCGGCAAGCCGCCGGGCATCCTGGCCACGGTGGTGTTCGGGATGCCGCCGGTGGTCCGGCTGACGATACTCGGCCTGAACGGCGTCCCCGCCGCGGTGCGCGAGGCGGCGCTCGCCTACGGCGCGTCGCGCACCCAGTTGCTGCTCAAGGTGGATCTTCCCCTGGCGATGCCGTCCATCATGGCCGGCATCAACCAGACGATCCTCATGTGCCTGTCGATGGTCGTGATCGCCTCGCTCATCGGAGCCAAGGGCCTCGGAGAGGAGGTGCTCGATGCACTGGCCTACGCCAACGAGGGCAAGGGAGTGCTCGCCGGTCTCGCGATCCTGTTCTGCGCGATGGTGCTCGACCGCATCGTGCAGGGAAGCGTTCCGTCCACCAAGCGATAGCGATATCGCGCCACTGCGAAGAGGAGAGGAGCCATGTCGAAGCGACTTGCAACCATCCTGACGGCGGTCGTCTGCGTGTTCTCGACCGCTGCCGTTCACGCGGCGGAGAACATCGTCATCGGTCAGCCGAACTGGGCCTACGCCAAGGTGATGACCAATGTGCTCAAGGTGATCGTCGAGGACAATTTCGGTCTGGGGGTCGAGTGCGTGCCCGGCACCCATCCGGTGTTCTTCAAGGCGATGGACCAGGGCCGGGGTGATGTCGACATCCACCCCGACGTCTGGCTTCCGAACAACCAGGGCTTCGTCGACGAGTACGTCGACGAGAAGGGAACCGTCGCCCTGACGCAGCCCACCTTTGCCGCGATGGACGCGTTCTGCACCACGAAGGCGGCCATGGACCAGTACGCTCTCGCGTCGGTCTACGACCTCACCCGTCCGGAGATCGTGGAGCTCACGGACCGGAACGGCGACGGCAAGGGCGAGATCTGGGTCGGCGCTCCCGGATGGGCGTCCACCAACATCCACAAGGTCCGGGCCCGGGACTACGGATTCGCCGATCTCTACGAGCTCACGGTCAGCGAGGAAACCGTCATCCTTGCGCAGATCGATGCCGACGCGAAGGCAGGTCGGGTCGTGGTGTGGGCGTGCTATCTTCCGCGCCATATCTTCGGGATGCACGAACTCGTGGTGCTGGACGAGCCCGCGCACG
>JAKSBN010000299.1 GCA_022361175.1 Pseudomonadota bacterium
CAGATCGCCGCCTCGCCCATGCTGTGGGACCCGATCCGGTTCCTCGAGACCTGCCCTTCCTCGGACGGCGCCTGTGCCCTGGTGATCGCCGACGAGAAGCAGGCGAAGCGCAGCAGCAAGCCCGCGGCCTGGATCCACGCCACCGAGATGCGCTCGGAGCCCACCATGTTCGCCGGGCGCGATCAGGTGATGCCGCGCGCCGGCATGGACTGCGCGCGCTCTCTCTACAAGAAGGCAGGCATCAGCGATCCGCGTCAAGAGATCGACTGCGCCGAGGTGTACGTGCCCTTCAGCTGGTTCGAGCCCATGTGGATGGAGAACCTCCACTTCTCCGAGCTCAACAAGGGCTGGCAGATGACCTACGACGGCGTCACCGCCCTGGACGGCGACCTGCCCATCAACATGTCGGGCGGCGTCCTGTCGTCCAATCCGATCGGGGCTTCGGGCATGATTCGCTTCGCCGAGGTGTCGAACCAGGTGCGCGGCCTGGCGGGCGAGCACCAGGTGCCGGGCGCCCGAAAGGCCCTCGGCCACGCCTACGGGGGCGGCTCGCAGTTCTTCGCCATGTGGATCGTGGGCAGCGAGCCGCTCTAGCTCGGCGCGTCCCCTTCCGCCGCAGCGGCGTGGGCCACGACGACGAAGCGCCAAGGCCCCCCGGCGTGCACCGCGTCGAAGGGGTAGCAGGTGATGAGCGTGAGCCGGGCCACGCCCCAGTCTTCCAGGGGCGCCAGGTTTGATTCGTGCACGATGCCGCGGTCCACCACGCGGTAGTCCCGCCGCTGGCCGTCGGGCGCTTCCAGCGCCAGGCGATCGCCGGGCGCCACGTCTCGCAGGAAGGCGAAGTGGGTGTCGCGGTGCCCCGCCAGCACCACGTTGCCGGGAGCGCCCGGAGTGGCGCTCCCGGCGTGGTGCCCCGGCCCGAAGGCCAGCGTCCTCCCCGTCGCCCCCGACAGGACGATCTGCGATACCGCGTGGCCAGGAGCCTCGAGCCGAGCCACGGGCCACGTGTCCGCCCACGGCCAGGGCGCGGCCCGGGCCTCGCCGGCTCGCGACCGGTCCCAGGCGTCCTCCAACAGCCACTGGGCCAGCTGCGCCTTGGCGTGGATCCAGCCCGCCTGCCCGAACGCGAAGACCGCCGCCGAGACGCAGGCGAGAGCGAGGACACGCCGGCTCAGCACGCCGACCGCGACCGCCGCCACACGAGGGCGCCCAGCACCAGGCTCCCCACGCCACTCCAGAACCACAGCGCGGCCGGCGTGGCGCCCCGGGGCAGCACGCCCGGCAGCTTCGACGGGTCCCAGCCGGCGGGTACGTTGTGAGGCACGGCCCGGCGGGCCAGGCCTTCGGAGGCCGGCCGCACGGGCGTCACGTCCACCGCCACCAGGCTGGTGTACTTCGACACCAGGTGGTGTTTCAGCGCCAGGGCCAGTACGTCCTGCTTCACCCGGGCTGGATCCACGCCCTCCACCAGCCCGTCCATCAGGGACGCGATCTGTCGCCGGGCGAACAGCTTGTCGATGCCGCTGCGGGCCGAACCGGGCTCGAGGGGCAGACGCACCGAGAAGGGACGCTCGCCCCGCACGCCGGTCACCCGCACCTCGCCCTGGAGCCGCGGCACGCGCGCGGTCAGCACGATCGGCTCGCCCGCGTAGAGATCGGGAATGCGCGTCGGCCACTGCTCGACGGGATCGGGCCAGTGGACCTCGATCTGCGACAGCACGGGGCTCTCCAGCTTGGCGAAGAGCCCGCCCATGTGTTCGGCCACTTCCGCTGCGGACCCGATGAACGTGTAGGTGCCGCGGCCGAACTGGGCGGCGCGCTGCATGAAGTGCGCGTTCGGAGCCGATCCGATGCCGACGGTGAAGAGCCGACGGTCGCCCAGCCGCTGGCGAATCGTGCCGAAGAGCTGGGCCTCGTTGCCGACGCTGCCGTCGGTGATGAAGAGCACCTGCCGCACGACGCTCGGGTCTTCCGGGCGCTCGCTGTCGAGCGCGCGTTCGAGGGCCGCCTGCATCTCGGTCCCGCCGTTCGCCTCCAGCCGCGACACGAAGCCCCGGGCGCGTTCGAGCGCCTGGGCGTTGGCGGCCACCGGGGTGTCGAAGAGCGCCAGCGGGCGATCGGCGAAGGCGATCACGTTGAAGCGGTCGAGGGGCGTCAGGCGGCCGAGCGCCATCCGCAGCGCGTCGCGCGCCTGCCGGATGGAGGCCCCGCCCATGGAGCCGGACGTATCGATCACGAAGATCGTCTCCCGCTGCAGGCGGCGGGCTCGGGCGGCGCCATCCGCGGGCGGCATGAGCATCAGGAGGGCGTAGTGCTCGTCGGCGTGGGGTTGGGTGAAGAGCGCCGCTCGAGGGGCCACCGCGGGATCGGGCGCAAAGCGCAGCACGAAGTCGCGGTCCGAGAAGGCTTGGCTCAGCAACACGCGGGCACCCCCTTCGCCTCCCCGTTCGACGGCCACCCGGTGCGACGGACTCTCGATCTCCGCCACCGGGAAGCCCAGGTCGAGCGCCACCGCGACGCGCACGGGGTTCACCGGCCCGTCCGCGGGGTGCACGTGGAACGGCGTGATGCGGTGCGCATCCGGAACCAGCCGCGTCCGGCGGGCCCAGCCGTCGCCTTCGAAGCCCACGAACGTCACGTCCTGGCCGCCGGCTTCGACCGCGGGCTGCCCGGGGATGTAGCGGGTCCCCACGACCAGGGGCAGGCGAAGTTCGAACACCTCGTCCTGCAGCCGCAGCGTCTCCTGGTAGGCGATCTCCACCACGATGGACTCGAGCGGGGCGACGTTGGCCACCGAGGTCGTGAAGAGATTCGGCCGTTCTTGCTCCACGAGGCTGGCCTGCCGCCCCTCGCGCTTGGCGGCGGTGTAGCGGGCCACGGCGGCCGCGCGCTCCTGGATCTGGCCCTCGATGCGGCGTTCGCCGATCTCCATGTGGAGCGTGTCGACGGCGGCGTCCGGCGGCAGCGGGAACACGTAGATCCCCTCGACCCAGCGATCGCTCGGGTTCTCGAAGCGCTGGCGCACGCGCACCCGCGAGACGACGCCGGTGACGCGGATCTCCACGTCCGTCTCGAGCTGGGGCGCCACGACGCTCGGGCTGCCCGTCTCGTCGCGAAACAGCAGACTGCCGCCGGCCACTTCTTCCAGCGGAGCCGCGGCGGCGTCCAACCACGCGCACAGGAGGCCGAGAGCCAGCACGAAGAGCGCGGAACCGCGCATTCCCACGACCCAGCTCCGCCCCGTGCCAGTCCGTTGCATGCAAGTCTCCCGTGTGGGCCGCCGCCGAGCCCCGCATGACCCCGATAGCGGGACCCGGCGGCGGTTGTCCGAACAACGGACCGCCCCAGAAAAGCGAACCGTCGTGGCGGGAGGCCCGGCCTCGTCGGGAGATCTCGAGGCGAGTTGTGGCGATTCCGAGGCAGGCCCCAGGGCGCCGGGGCGATGCGGTAGGCTCCTCGCGATGGCGAGGGAAAGCCAAGGCCGCGTCGCCCTCGTGGACGACGAACCGAACATCCGCGAGACCGTGGGCTTCGCGCTCGAGCGCGAGGGCTACCGGGTCGACGCCTATGGAGACGGCGTCGAGGCCTGGGACGCCTTCGAGCGCAGCCTCCCGGATGTCGCCATCCTGGACATCCTGATGCCCCGCATGGACGGCCTGGAATTGTGTCGGCGGCTGCGACAGGCCAGCGACCGCATCCCGATCATCTTCCTCACCTCCAAGGACGAGGAGTTCGACCGCGTGCTGGGGCTCGAACTCGGCGCCGACGACTACCTGTGCAAGCCCTTCTCCACGCGCGAGCTGGCGGCCCGGGTGAAGGTCCTGTTTCGGCGGCTGGCGCTGCTCGGCGCGTCGGGCGGCGACGAAGCGGCCGAGCTCTTGGAGGTGGACCAGCTGGTGCTGGACCTGCAGCGCTACACGGCCACCTGGAACGAGGCGCCGATCGCCCTCACGGTCACGGAGTTCTCGATCCTGTGCGCCCTGGCGCGCCATCCCGGCCACGTGAAGACGCGGCGGCAGCTGATGGAGGCCGGCTATCCGCTGGATGCGTACGTCAGCGAGCGGACCATCGACAGCCACATCAAGCGCATCCGACGCAAGTTCGAGACCGTCGACGCCAGCTTCGGCCGGGTCGAGACCGTGCACGGCCTCGGCTACCGCTACCGCGCGGGAACGGATTGACCGGCTCGCCGCGCTCCCGCACGCCGCTTCGCATCAGGCTCCTGGCCTTCAACGCCCTCCTGGTGTTCCTGCCCGCGGCGGGCGTCTTGTTCCTCGACACCTACGAAGAGCGTCTGCTGGCCGACCAGGAGCGCTCCATGGTGGCGCAGGGGCAGGCCCTGGCCGCGGCGCTCTCGGGGCGCGGGGCGCTTCGCAAGGAGGAGGCCGTGCGCACGCTGGTCGAGCTCGGGCAGCGTTCGGGCGCGCGGATTCGCATCGTCGCCCCCGGCGGCACGGTGCTGGCCGACTCGAGCCTCTTGGGCCCGCGCCGCGAGCCCGACGCCGAGCTGCCAACGACTGCCGACCCCAACGAACCCTGGCTCTACCGCCTGGGCGCCCTGCCCTTCCGGTTCTACCGCCTGCTCTTCGGCCCGCCCGACGCGCCCCACGGCACCGCCGACGTCTACCGCGCCGGTCAGCCCGTGCTCGGTCGGGAAGTCCGGGCCGCCCTGGCGGGCCGCTACGGCGCCGCCACCCGCATCTCGTCGGGAGGCCAGCGCTCGGTCACGCTCTACAGCGCCGTCCCCGTCGTCGACGCCGGGCGCCCGGTGGGCGCGATCCTCATCTCGCAGTCGACGTTCCGGATCCTGCAGGCGCTGACCGAGGTCCGCATCGGCGTCTTCCAGGTGTTTCTGGCGTCGCTGGCGGCCGCCGTGCTTCTGTCGCTGTTGATGTCGCGCACGATCGCCGGCCCGCTGGTGCGCTTGCGCAACCAGGCCGACGCGCTGCTCGACCGCCGCGGCCGGCTGCAGGGCCGCTTCGAGATCTCCGATCGCCGCGACGAGATCGGTGACCTGGCCCGCGCCCTCGAGACCCTCCGCGGGCGTCTCGACGAACACTTGGGCGCCATGCAGGCGTTCGCCGCCGACGTCTCCCACGAGTTCAAGAACCCGCTGGCTTCGATTCGCAGTGCCAGCGAGATGCTGTCGCTGGCCGAGACGCCGGACGAGCGCAAGCGCTTCCTGGACGTGGTGCAGCGCGAGATCGCCCGCATGGAAGGGCTCTTGACCGCGGTCCTCGAGATCTCGCGGCTCGACGCCGAGACCGACGACGAAGACCGCGAGCCCCTGGCGCTGGCGGAGCTCCTGGAGGGCGTCGTCGAAGCCCAGCGGCTGCGCAGCGGCCGCCCGCCGCGCCTGCGGGTGGCGGACAGCGACCTGCGCGTCCACGCCAATCCGGAACGCCTCACACAGGTGCTCGAGAACCTGCTGGAGAACGCGGCGGGCTTCAGTCCGGAGCCGGACTCGGTCGAGATCGAGCTGGCGCGGGAGCGCGACGCCGCCCGCATCCGGGTGTCGGACCGCGGGCCCGGCATCCCACCCGAGCACCTGGACCGGCTCTTCGACCGCTTCTTCAGCTACCGCCCCGACGCCGACGGGCTGCCCCACGCCGGGCTGGGACTCGCCATCGCGCGCGCGCTCGTCGAGCGCGCCGGCGGGCGCATCGAAGCCCGCAATCGACCCGAAGGCGGCGCCTGTTTCGAGCTGCGACTTCCGCTGGCCCGGGCCGCGAGACCGCGCTGAGCCCTACTCGCCCGTGAACTGCGCCGGACGCTTCTCGGCGAAGGCCTGGGGGCCTTCGCGCGCGTCGCGGGTCTGGAAGATCGGCCCGCCGATCTCCAGCTCGCGCGCCAAGCCGGCCTCCTCCGACAGGCCCTCGGTCTCGCGCAGCGAACGCAGCACGGCCTGCACGGCCAGCGGCCCGTTGGCGGCGATCTCGTCTGCGATCTCGCGGGCCTTGGCGAGCGCCTGGCCGGGGGGCACCACGTGCCCGATCAAACCGATCTCGCGCGCCTCGGTCGCCGGCACGAACCGACCGGTCAGGAGCAGCTCCGCCGCCAGCGTCTCGGGGATCTGGCGTCGCAGCCGCACCGTCGACCCGCCCAGGGGAAACAGACCGCGCCGCACCTCGGCAACCCCGAAGACCGCGTCCTCCGCCGCCACGCGGATGTCGGTGGCCTGGAGAATCTCGGTCCCCCCCGCCACGGCGTAGCCCTCCACGGCGGCGATCAGGGGCTTTCTCAGCCGGTGGTGGCGCAGCAGGGCCTTCCAGTGGAGATCGGGGTCCTCCGCCATGCGCTGCTTGGCGGCCTGGCTCCGGGGGCTCTGGTCGCCCGCAGCCATGGCCTTCAAGTCCGCTCCGGAGCAGAAGGTTCCGCCCGCCCCCGTCAGGATGGCGCAACGCACCTCGGGGTCGCGATCGATCAATTGCCAGGCGTCCCACAGGCCCACGAGCATTTCCCCGCTCAAGGCGTTGCGACGTTCCGGCCGATTCAAGGTGACGATGACCACATGGCCCTCGCGCTCGACGAGACAGTGTTCGGCTTGCTCCACGGTGACCTCCAGCTCGCGGACGGCACCGGTGCAGCCTTGCTCGGCGGTCCGCGGGAGTGCGATACTGAAACACGTTCTAGCGCACCGAGCCCGGCTCGGCCCAGGTGCCTACCCCGGCTGATTCCGCCGGAAACCGCAGGAGCCCCCCATGAAGCCCGGCGACCTCGACCTGTGTGACATCGCGAACTACAACGACGGCGTGCCGCTCGAGTACCTGGACATGCTCCGGCGCGAGGATCCCGTTCACTGGCATCCGGAGACCGATGGCAAGGGCTTCTGGGCCATCACCAAGCACGCCGACCTGGTCCACATCTCCAAGCACCCGAAGCTCTTCTCCTCCTGGCTGGGGGGCACGAACCTCCCGGACCGCCCCGAGGAGGATCTGGCCGGGATGCGCGCCATGCTGCTCAACATGGATCCGCCCCAGCACGTGAAGTACCGGCGGCTGGTCCAGCGCGGCTTCACGCCGCGGATGGTGAAGGAGCTGGAGCCGCGCATCCGCCAGGAGGCGCGCGGCGTGGTCGACCGGGTGGCGACCAAGGGCGAGTGCGATTTCGTGCAGGACCTGGCGTCCGAGCTCCCGTTGATTCTGATCTGCGAACTCATGGGCGTCCCCGTCGAAGACCGGCACAAGATCTTCGACTGGAGCAACAAGCTCATCGGCTTCGACGACCCCGAGTTCCAGCACTCGGCGAGCGACGGCAAGGCGGCCGCCATGGAGCTGTGGATGTACGCCAACGCCATCGCGCAGCAGAAGAAGGCCAACCCCGACGACACGCTGATCTCGAAGCTCATCAACGGCTCGGTGGACGGCGAGCAGCTGACCGAGATGGAGTTCAACAACTTCGCCGTGCTGCTCTCCGTGGCCGGCAACGAGACGACGCGCACGGTCACCACCCACGGCATGCGCCTCCTGTGCGAACACCCGGACCAGCGCGACAAGCTCGTCCAGAACCTCGACCGCCTGCTGCCCACCGCCGTCGAGGAGTTCGTCCGCTACAACCCGCCGGTCATCCACTTCCGGCGCACCGCCACCGAAGACACCGAGATCCGCGGCCAGCGCATCAGTGCCGGCGACAAGGTAGTGATGTTCTACCCGGCGGCGAACCGCGACGAGGAAGTCTTCGAGAACCCCACCCAGTTCGACGTGGCCCGGGACCCGAATCCCCACGTGGGCTTCGGCATCGGCGAGCACTACTGCCTGGGCGCCAACCTCGCCCGCATGACCCTCGAGTGCATCTTCCGCGAGATCCTCACCCGCATCCCCGACATCCAGCTCGCCGGCCCCGTAAAACGCCTCCGCGGCAACTTCGTCGACGGCATCAAGGAAATGCGGGTCTCCTTCACCCCCGAGACCTAGGGCAGCGCCTCTCCCGCGTCCCCGCCTCCGTGCCCCCCTTGCGGCCGGAGACTGAAACGTGTTCTATTCTGGCTCCGACGAACCAGGAGATCCCCCCGATGTCGCAACTCGGCTTCTACGCGTTTGCAGAGCGAAATCCCAACACCCTGGCCCTGGTGGCCCCGGACGGCCGCGAGTGGAGCCGCGGCGAGCTCCTGGCGGAGGCCAACCGGGTGAGCCACGGTCTGCGGGCCCTCGGCCTCGAGAAGGGCGACTGCGTGGCCGCCGTGCTGCCGAACTCGTCCGAGTTCCTGCTGCTCTACCTGGCCGCCTTCCAGTCGGGCCTGTACCTGACGCCCATCAACAACCACCTGACGGCCCCGGAGATCGCCTACATCGTGGCCGACTGCGAGGCCAAGGTCTTCGTGGGCTCGGAGCCGTTCGCGGAAGCCTGCGCGGGGGCCGCTCGGGAGCTCGAGCTGCCGGCGGAGCGGCGCTTCTCGTTGGGGGCGGTCGAGGGCTTCCGCCCGCTGGCCGAGCTCACGGCGGGACAGCCCGAGACGGCACCGGCCGACCGCAGCGCCGGCAACGTCATGAACTACACCTCGGGCACGACGGGCAAGCCCAAGGGCGTGAAGCGGCCGCTGGCGCCGCTCGACCCGGACACCGTGGCGTCGCTCATGACGGGCTTTCTCGGGATGTTCAGCCTGAAGCCCGAGGACGACAACGTCCACATCTGCGGCTCGCCCCTCTACCACACCGCCGTCCTGGTCTTCGCCTCCGCGTCGCTCCACCTGGGGCACGCGGTGGTGTTGATGGACAAGTGGACGCCCGAGGGCATGCTGGAGCGCATCGAGCGCTACCGCGTCACCCAGAGCCACATGGTGCCGACCCAGTTCCACCGCCTGCTGTCGCTGCCCGAGGAGGTGCGCGCGCGCTACGACGTGTCGTCGCTCCGGTGCATGGTCCACGCCGCAGCGCCCTGCCCCGTGGAGACCAAGCGGGCCATGCTCGACTGGTGGGGCGACGCCATCTACGAGTACTACGCCGCCACCGAGGGCGGCGGAACGCTGGTGACGCCGCAGGAGTGGCGACAGTACCCGGGGACCGTGGGCCGCCCCTGGGCCAACGCCGACGTCAAGATCTACGACGACGACGGCGCCGAGCTGGGACCGAACCAGGTGGGCACCGTGTACATGCTCCTCGGCCAGGCCGACTTCGAGTACAAGGACGACACCAAGAAGACCAAGGCCAACCGCATCGGCAACTACTTCACCGTCGGCGACGTGGGCGAGCTCAACGACGACGGCTACCTCTTCCTGCGCGACCGCAAGACCGACATGATCATTTCCGGAGGCGCCAACCTCTACCCGGCCGAGATCGAGGCCGAGATGATGCAGCACCCCAAGATCGCCGACGTCGCCGTCTTCGGGATCCCCAACGACGACTGGGGCGAGGAGGTGAAGGCCGTGGTCGAGCCGGCCGACGGCGTGGAACCCGGCGAGGCGCTCAGCGACGAGATCTTCGCCTTTCTCGAGGGCCGTCTCGCCAAGATGAAGACGCCGCGGTCCATCGACTACATCGACGCCATGCCCCGCGACCCCAACGGCAAGCTCTACAAGCGCAAGCTGCGCGATCCCTACTGGGCCGGCCGCGGCAACATCTGATGGACTTCGCCTTCAGCGAGGAGCAGGACGAATTCCGCGAGATGCTGGCCCGCTTCCTCGCCGAGCGCGCGCCGGTCTCCGAGGCCCGTCGCGTGATGGAGAGCCCCGAGTCCTACGACGCCACCCTGTGGAAGCAGATGGCGGGCGAGCTGGCACTGCCGGGCCTGGCCGTGCCCGAGGCCCACGGCGGCCAGGGGTTCGGACTGCTGGAGCTGGGCATCGCCGCGGAGGAGTTGGGCCGCGTGCTCTACGCCGGCCCCTTCTTCTCCAGCACTTGCCTCGCCACCCCGACCCTGCTGCACGTGGGCGGCGAGGCCGACCACATCCGCTGGCTGCCGTCCCTGGCGTCCGGCGAGTCGATCGCCACGCTGGCGCTCTTGGAGGACGGCGGTTCGTGGGACCCCGCCGACGTCGCGCTGGAAGCGACTTCCGACGGCAGTGACTGTCGTCTGACCGGCGCCAAGGCCCTGGTCTCCGACGCCGAGGCCGCCGACCTGTTCCTGGTGGTCGCGCGGCAGCCCGGCACGCGCGGACGCGACGGCCTCACGTTGTTGGCGGTCCCGCGCGACGCCGCGGGCCTGGAAGTGACCGCGCTCGAGTCCCTGGACGGAACCCGC
Source organism: Pseudomonadota bacterium (assembly GCA_022361175.1). Taxonomy (GTDB): domain Bacteria; phylum Myxococcota_A; class UBA9160; order UBA9160; family UBA4427; genus JAKSBN01. The sequence continues at coordinate 10,177 of JAKSBN010000299.1, forward strand.
GGCTGGAGCCGCGTCGCGTTTCGCGACACGCCGGCCCACGTCGTCGGAACCCCGGGCGAGGCCGCGGCCGGCCTCGAGCTGGCGTTGGCCCAGGCGACGGCGCTCTTGGCGTGCGAATGCGCGGGCGGCGCGAAGCGGGCGCTCGATTTGACCGTGGCCTACGTCGGCGAGCGCGTGCAGTTCGCGCGGCCCGTCGGCTCGTTCCAGGCGGTCAAGCACCGCTGTGCCGAGGCCCTGCTCGACGTGCAGAGCGCTGTCGTGACCGCCCAGTGGGCCTCTTGGGTGGCCGAGGAGGATCCGGCGCAGGCCCGCGAGGCCGCGCACGTCGCCAAGGCCGTGACCGGCGACGCCTTCGTGCGCACCACTCAGGCCATGCTGCAGCTCCACGGCGGCATCGGCTTCACCTGGGAGGCGGACGTGCACCTCTACGTGAAGCGCGCGCGGACGACCGGCACGCTCCTCGGCGGAGCGCGCGAGCACCGCGCCCGCATGGCCCGGGAGCTCTCGCTGTGAGGCTCCGCTACGACGAGGCCACGGAGGCCTTCCGCGCCGAGCTCCGTGCGTGGCTCGAGGAGAACCAGCCCGCCCTCGACGAGATGCGCCGGGAGCCCTCGATCTCGTCGGCGCACATGCCGCCGTGGGCGCGCGCGTGGCAGCGCCGGCTCTTCGACGCCGGCTGGCTGGTGCCGGGCTGGCCGCCCGAGCTGGGTGGCCGCGACGCGACGCCGATCCAGCAGCTCGTCTACTTCGAGGAGATGGCGAAG
>JAKSBN010000082.1 GCA_022361175.1 Pseudomonadota bacterium
CGGGAAAGGCTATCACGAGCCGCGCGCGGCCGCGGTCGGGCCGCTGGCGGGATCGGGCAAGCTGCTAGTGTTCCCGAAAGCGGGCGCGCCAGTCGCCCGCGTGTCCCCAATCATCGGTCCACAGAAACATCATCCACCGAGACGAACCCCTTCCAACCAGAACGAGGAGAATTTCTCATGGCCATCCAAGTCGGCGACAAGATCCCCAACGGCACGCTCAAGATCGCGACGGGCGACGGCATCGAGGACAAGACCACGGACGAGATCTTCGGCGGCAAGAAGGTCGTGCTGTTCGCCGTGCCGGGGGCCTTCACCCCGCTGTGCTCGGCCCAGCACCTGCCTGGATACGTGCAGAACGCCGAGGCCATCAAGGCCAAGGGCGTCGACGCCATCGTGTGCCTGGCGGTGAACGACGCCTTCGTGATGGGCGCCTGGGGCAAGGACCAGGACTCGGGCGACAAGGTGATCATGGCCGCCGACGGCAGCGCCGCCTTCACGCAGGCCCTGGGACTCGACTTCGACGCCTCGAAGTTCGGCATGGGCGTGCGCGCGCAGCGCTTCGCCGCAGTCGTGAACGACGGAGTGGTGGAGCTGCTGAACGTCGAGGAGCCCATGAAGTTCGACGTCAGCAACGCCGAGACGATTCTCGCGGCGCTCTAGTCCTCGCCGTACGGCTCGATCCGCTCGGGTTCCTCGCGCCGCGGGGGCCCGAGCGACGAGCGGCGGCGGAAGCGCCCGCCCGCCCAGCCCGCGAACAGCAGGAGTGCCAGCGGCGCCCACACCCAGCGCGCTTCGTTGGCCAGAATCGCCAGCGCACGGCTGTCGAAGAAGCGACGGGGATCGACGGGCGACACCTCCAGCGGACGCCAGGGCAAAAACCAGCGGCCGTCGTCGAAGGGCCAGGCGAACGCCACCCCGAGGCCACCCTTCGTCGCGGCGTCCAGGAGTCCGTGGCTGGCCGTGGCCGCCGCCAACAACGCGGCCAGGCGCAGACGCGTCGCGAGCCCCCCCGGCACGCGCGGAAATGCGACCCACGCCAGAATCAGTCCGAGCCCTGCGGCGAAAGCGGGCGAATGCGTGAAGCCGCGGTGACCCAGCGCGTGCTCATAGGGGATGCCGAGCCAGAAAGCGGCGACGTCCAGATCGGGAAGCGCGGCGACCGCCCCGAGCCAGAGCGCCAGGCGCAGACGCGAAACGCCGGTCGGTGCCCCGGCGGCGAGACCGGCGCCGACCAAGACGTGCGTGAAAGCGGTGGCCACGGGCCTACCAGGCCTCCGTGCCCGGCTCTCCCTTGAAGGGACCCGTCACGTCGGGCGTCACCCAGCCGCCGTAGAAGAAGCCGGGCTGTGCCGTCACACCCTGCTCGTCCAGCCAGCAAGCGTCGACGCGACCCGGATAGAACGCCACGTGATCGCGCAGCACGGCGAACTCCTCGAACGGTTCGGGCACGGTCCATGCCGCCTGCGAAGAGACCCGGCCCGCGTGGACCAGATCCCAGTAGCGGGCGATGCCCTTCCACTCGCACAGGCTCTCCTCGCTGCGGGGCGCCAGGCATTCGCGCCGAACGTCCGCCAGCGGGAGGTAGTACGTGGGAGGGCTGGCCGTCTCGCACACCCGCCAGGCGCGCTGCGTATCGGCAATGGCGAGGCCGGCCCACTCGACGCGCACCCGCTTGGAAGAGCGCTCGAGGCGCGGAGGGCGCGGGTAGTCCCAAACGGATTCCTGCCCCGGCCCGGGCGCGACGACACTGGCCGGGCGCTCGCGGGCGCGGCGTCGCCAGCGCTCGCGAGCGCGCAGCACCTCGGGCGGGATCGCCGTCCTAGGCCCCGTCGGCGTCAACGCGACCCCGACCGAGCCAACGCGGAACTCGGGAGACGTAGCGGGCGTACTCGGAGCCGAAGCGAAGCGATAGGTAGGCCTCCTCCCGCGCCACGCAGTAGCGCGCGACGAGCCCGTGCGCGACGAGCGCCCCCGCCACCAGGCACACCGACGAGGTCCAAAAGGCGATGCCCAGTTGGATGAGCGTCAGTGACAAGTAGATGGGATTTCGGCTCAGGGCATAAGGGCCCCGGGCCACGAGGACCTCGTCCGGGCGATTGGGCCGCAGGGTCGTCCCGGCGCGCCAGAGCTCGAACGCGGCCCACAGACTCGCCACGCTGGCGGCGAGGACCAGCGCCCGGCCCAGGACCGGAACGAACGGCCAGTCGGGAAGTCGCAGGGTCGTCACGGTCTGGAGACCCAGGGCCGCAGCCAGGGTCAGGCCGTGCCAGACGGGGGCCGGCACCACGACGCCGGCACTGCTCGGCAGTGCCTCTGGAGTGCCGGCGGTGGGGTGCCCGGGAGTCGGCCCTGCCAAGCGAAATCCTCCGTCCGTGCTGACGCGCGCACAGCGTGCCGCCAGCTTACCGGACGACGTCTCCCGGTGCCGCGCGCTCCCAGGCGGCCGAGACGACGACCCAGTCGCCGTTGGAGTCCGCGTCGGCGAAGACCAAGTCGAAGCGCAGCAGATCGGCGCGAAGCCGGGCCAACTCCTCCAGCGAGGAGACCGGCCCGCTGGCCAGACCGGCCAGCAGCGTGACGTCCGCGCGTCGGGCGTCCGCGGAGACCGTCAGCTCCTCCACGCGGTACAGCACGTGTATGGGGCCCTGACGCAGGAAGTAGAAAGCCACCACGCCTTTCAGCGCCTCTTTGTCGCGACCCTGGGCGTCGGCGTAGTCGTCCGATACGAAGTCCAGAAAGTCGCCGAGCGCCTTGGCCTCCGCGGAGCGCTCGGCTTCGGCAAGCGTGCGGCGCACCGCGTCCTCGGGCGTTTCGTCGCCCGCGCCGCAGGCCAGCAACCCGAGGGCCAGCCCCAGGATCACCGTCTTTCTCAGGCGGCCGATCATCGCCCCGGCTCCGGCGTGGGTTCCACGGGGGTCGTTCCCTCCTCACCAGCGAACGCATTCATGAGCTGGTCCAACAGACTCTCGGCGTCGTCCTCGTCGTCGGGCTCGAGCAACTTGCTGAGCCGATCGCGCAGGTCGTCGGCCATCTGGTCGAACGTCGTGGGCGGCTCGCCGGCGACGATGGCTCCTCGCTCCAGAGGTAGCGCCTCCTCGTCTCCGGGCAGGATCTGCAGCCGGGCATCGCTGAAGAGACCACCGGGGACGACGCGGAAGCGATCTCCCTGTCTCAGGGTCAGGGCGGGATCGTCGATCGCCACGAGTAGGCGCACCGCGCCCGCTCGCGTCGGCTCGGGTTGATGGATCGACATCCCCTCCACTTGCCCCACCGCGATGCCGGCGTACTGCACCTCGCTGCCGACCTCGAGGCCCTGGGCATCGGGGAGCGTCACCCAGAGTTCGAAAGGCGGGGGGCCGCAGCGGGCACCGACCAGCCCCAACACCGCCAGACCGAGCCACACACCACGGCCAAGCCCGATCGGCGTCCTCGAGCGGCGGTCCCTGGCAGCGGCGCGAGCGTGCATGGGAGGATCCTATCGCGGTCTGGGTTCAAAGCCGTCTCGACTTAGTGACCGGCCCGTCCCGAAATGTAATCGCGAATGCGAGCGCGGTTGCGGTCGGAAAGCTCGGTGAACTCGACGCCGAAGTAGCCCATCGGCTCTTCGCTGCGCACCGTCTGGTGTCGGACCACGCCGAGAGCGATGAAGGCGCTGGTGTCCGGCAGCGTGACCACGAGCTGGACCTCGCCTTCGAGATCGCAGCCGTCGAAGCCGTGGGACACGTAGATGGACAGGCCCGTGAGGCTGATGTCGCGCGCATTCAGCACGTCCAGCGAGCCGCGCCCCATGATCTGGACCTGGATCGGCCGCTCCCGGGAGGGCCGAACCCGAACCGCGCCGCGCGGCGCCGGCCCGCTCTCGGGTTCCTTCTTGCTCCAGAATCGGCCCACACGTCCCTCGCAGGTTTCGAGAACCCGCTTCTTTCTTCGACCGATCGAGAGCGCCACTTGATGGGTCGCTCCAAACCCAAAAATCGGCCAAATCCGCCGAGACAGGACGATTTCTGCCGCTCAGAGCAGAGGCTTGGTGCAGAAGAACGTGGTGGACGGCCCTTCGAGCCCCGTGAATCCGAGATTCCGATACAGGTGCTGCGCGCGCTGGTTGTCGCCGCGCACCTCCAGGGTCACTTTGCAGCAGCCGAGTGAGCGCGCCTCGGCTTCGACGCGCTCCAGCAGTGCGCGTCCCACGCCGCGACCGCGCTCGCTGGCGCGCACCGCCAGGTCGTGCACGTTCACGAGCGGCTTGGCGGCGAACGTGGAGAAGCCTCGAAAGCACGTGGCGACGCCCACCGGTTCGCCCGCTCGATACGCCAGCCAGATCAAGGCCGCGGGCTCCGCCGCCAGCGCCGGCACGACAGCGTCGAGCACGCCGTCCGCCAGGGCCCCGCCGTTGCCCATGGGATCTCGCGCGTACTCGTCGAGGAGCGAGCGGACGGCCTCGGCGTGCTCGGGCCGCCCGAGGTCCACCCGCATGATCTCCAAGCCCGACTCCGTCACTCGAGGACGCCCTCCCACTCGTCCGCGAACGCCTGCAGGTCCATCAGCACCCCCCCGAGTTGCACACCGTCCGGCGTCAGCCGATAGCCCTCGCCCTCGCCGCGGGCCACGATTCGGGCTTCCCGCAGCTCGGCCAGGCGCCGGTTCAGGACCGTAGGCGAGACCTGGTCACAGCGCTCCCGGAGACCGCGAAACGTGAGCGGGCCGTCGCGCAGCTCCCACAGGATCCGCAGTGCCCAGCGGCGTCCCAGCAGGTCCATCAGGACCATGATCGGTCGTCCCGTACGAGATCCGCGCACGCGGCGCCCCGAAACCACGGGCATGGCAGGCTCCTCTTTGCCTTGCTACAAATTCGGTAGCATCGCTACGAAATATGTAGCGATGCTCAACCTAGCGCCCGGGGCGTCCGCCGCCAGTGCGCGCGCGCCCAAGAGGAGAAATCCCCGTGACGACGTCCCGCATCGAGCCTCTGGAACCCCCTTTCGAGCCCGAGCTGGCCGCGGAGCTGGCCCGCTTCATGCCGCCGGGCATGGAGCCGCTGCGCCTGTTCCGCACCCTGGCCCACAACCCCCGCGTACTGTCGCGCTTTCGAGGCGGCTCACTGCTCGACCGGGGTTCCATCACCCGGCGCGAGCGCGAGATCGTGATCCTGCGAACCTGCGCCCGCTGTGGTTCCGAGTACGAGTGGGGAGTGCACGTGACCTTCTTCGCCGAGCGCGTCGGCCTCGCGAAAGAGGAGGTCGCCGCCACCCTGTTGGGAGCCGCGGACGACCCGGCCTTCGGCCCGAACGAAGCCCGGCTGATCCGACTGGTGGACGCGCTCCACGACACCGCAACCGTCGACGACGCGCTGTGGCGAGAGCTGGAAGAGGCCTACGAGCCCGCGCAGCTGATCGAGCTGCTGGTGCTGGCCGGCTTCTACCACATGGTTTCGTTCGTGACCAACGCAGCCGGGGTGGCGCTCGAGCCGGGAGCGGCGAGGTTCCCGACGGCGGGATCGGTCTCGACCGGGAGCACCTGACGCAGCACCCGCAGCACGTTCTCACCCAGGATCTTGCGGACCGACGAAGGGGCGAGCCCGGCGTCCAACAGGGCCTGGGTGAGCGCGGGCAAGCGGCTGGTGTCGAAGCCGACCGTCGTGGCGCCGTCGTAGTCCGACCCCAGTGCGACGTGCTCGTCGCCCACCAGGTCCACGACGTGCCGAATCGCCGCCACGATGTGGGAAAGCTCCGTGCCGCAGACGGCCAGCGGGAAGTAGCCGATGCCGACGACACCACCACCGGCGGCGATCCGGCGCACCTGGTCGTCGGACAGGTTGCGCGGCCCGGGGCACGTGCCCTGCACCCCGCCGTGCGAGATCACGGTCGGCCGCTGCAGGTGATCGAGCGCGTCGTCGAAGAGCTTCGGCGAGGCGTGGGCCAGGTCCACGATCATCCCGAGTTCGCTCATGCGCTCGATCACGCGGCGGCCGAAGGGGGTGAGGCCTCCCTTCTCCAGGCCGTGGGCGGACCCGCCGAGCGCGTTGTCGAAGAAGTGCGTCAACCCGATCGAGCGGTAGCCGCGAGCGTAGAGAGCGTCCACGGCGGTCAGCTCGCCCTGGAGGACGTGCCCGCCCTCGACGGCGAGCACGGTGCCCACGATCCGGCGATCTCCCCGCCTGCGCGCCAGCAGTGCGGCGAGCTCGCGGCGGTCGCGTACGGGGACCAGCCGGCCTTCGGACCGCGCCGCAAAAGCCTCCCACCAGTCCGCCTGGAGCTGCGCTCGCGCCAGCGGTCCCTTCCAGCCATAGCCGTTCATCCGCGCCCAGCCGAGCAGCGTGAGCGCGTCGAGACCGCTCGGATCGGTGCGAACCGGGTTGGTCCCGACGTGGGCGCGCGTGACGACGCCCAGGAACTGGAGACCCACTCCGCCTTCCTGGAGCCGCGGCAAGTCGACGTGGCCGACGCGCCCCCGCTTCAGCAGGTCGCGCTCGAGCAGCAGCGAGTCGGCGTGGAGATCGACCACGGTGGTGGCGTCGTGCAGGCGGCGGGCCGCATCGCCAACCACGGGCAGAGGCACCGGCTCGACGCGGTTCAAGAAGCGCTCGACGTTCCAGCCGAGCGCGACGCCGATCCCCGCCGACAGGAGCACGACCGCGCCCAGGACCCGCAACGCCCGCTTCACGCCGAGCGCTCGTAGCGCCAGCCCCCGGCCAGGATCCAGAGCCGATGCCGGGCGCCCGCACGCTCGAGATCGCCACTCTCGTAGGCCGCGTCTCCCGCGTAGAGGGAACAGGCCCCGTTCTCGATGCGTTGAATGCGCGGCTCGAAGACGTCCGGCGTGCCGGCGCCGAGAGCGTCGAGCGCCGCGGCCGCCGTCGCGAAGGGCTCGAGTCGGAGCGTCGTGACGAAGGTGGGAGGCGGCAGCTCGAACGCGCCCGACCGCTGCTCCGACAACGCCTCCGCGGGGGTGGACCAGCGGTGCTCGTGGATCTCACCGCCGTCCACCTGCACCTCCTGGCCCTCGATGTGCGCGGCGAAAAACCAGGTGAGGAAGCGCCTGGGCTGCGATTCCGGCGTGGTCCAACGGGCGAACGGCACCAACGCGGTCGGCTCCAAGGTCACTCCGGCTTCTTCGCGCGCTTCGCGGACCGCCGCATTGCGCGCGGCGGCAATCGCGTCGACGTCCGCCTCCGGCGGGTGGTCCTCCGGGTCGATGCGGCCGCCCGGGAAGACCCAGGCCCCCCCGTGGAAGGCCAGCCGGGTGTTGCGCCGGAGGTAGAGCACCTCCGGGCCACGCGACCCGTCTCGCAGCAGCACGACCGTCGCCGCGGGATGCACCGCGACCGGCGGGCTGGCTTCGCTCATTGGACCAGGCTCGAGCGGCGCGCACCGAGCGCCACCAGGTGCTGCGTCGCCGACGGCGCCAGCCGCTTCAGCCAATCGCCGACGACCGATTCCGGGCGAATGCGCAGCCGCAGCCGGTTCCGGCGAACCGCGCGGATGATCTTCCGGGCCGCCTGTTCGGGCGCTCCCCCGAACCGCTCGAACGCGGCCTCCATCTCGGCTCGCTCGGCGCCGGCGGACATGCGACTCGATCGCACGATGTTGGTGCGTATGCCGCCGGGATGGACCGAGGTGACGCCGACTGGGGTGTCCCGAAGCTCGGTCCACAGTGACTCGCTGAAGCCGCGAACGGCGAACTTCGTGGCGCAGTAGGAACTCTGCGACGGGATGCCGACGATGCCGAAGATGCTCGACAGGTTGACGATGTGGCCCTCGTCCGCGGCCAACAGGTGCGGGAGAAAGAACTTGCAGCCGTAGACCACCCCCCAGAAATTGATCCCGACCAACCACTCGAAATCGTCCAGGTCGTGGTCTTCGAATCGCGCGGACACCGACACGCCCGCATTGTTCACCAACAGGTGGACACCACCGTGCCGCGATGCCACGGCTTCCGGGAGGGCGCTCATGGCACTTCGATCCGCCACGTCGACCACGTGCTCCGAGGCCTCGCGGCCGAGCTCGCGCACCTGGGCCGCCACGCCTTGCAGACCCGCGCCGTCGACGTCCACCAGGGCGAGGTGACAGCCCTGCGCCGCAAGCTCCGTCGCCAGCGCCCGACCGATGCCGCTGGAGGCCCCCGTGACGACCGCAATTCGATCCCGCAATTTCCGCATTCACTCTCCCTCGCCCGCGGCTGGGAGAGTAGCGCGGGGACTTTGGCGATCGGCGCGGCTCGCCGCGCTTCAGGACCAGAACTCGTCCAGTTGGTAGAGGTCCCAGGCGAACTCCCAGACTTCCACCACCTGCTCCTGTTCGATCCGGAGGCGCAGGCAGATGGGCGTGTCCAGGTGCCGTCCCTCGCGCTCGCCGGTGGCGCGCAACAGAGCGACGGCGTTGTGGTCGTTGGCCAGGACGTCGATCAGGTGGCGCTCGAACTCGCCGTCGCAGAGGTCCGGCAACCGCCGTGCCAGCGCCGCGATCGCTTCGCGTCCGCGGTGCGATCCCGCGAGCTTCCCCGCCCGCCCTGGGACGTGCCAGACGCACGTCTCCGGCAGCAGAGCCTCGACGCGATCGGTGTCCGCGGCCCGCAACGCCGCCAAGAGCTCGCGCACCAACTCGGCGTGGGGATGCTCGCTCATACGCCCCTCCCCGACGATGACCCGTAGAAGCGTAACACGAAATCGAAGCCCGTCGGGCCTAGGAGCCTGACCCAAGACTCCTAGCCCGCGCCGCCCAGCCGGCACCAGGCGATCGCATCGCCCAGCCGGTCGTTTCCCCAGAAGATCTCTTCCCCCACGGCGAAGCTGGGCGCGCCGAAGATCCCGAGTCGGGTCGCCTCCTGGGTGTGCTCGCGAAGGCGCGCCTTGGTCGCCGCCGCCCCGGCGCGCTCCAGCCATTCCTGTGGAGCCTGCGAAACACCTTCCAGGACCCTGGCCACGACGTCCGGCTCCGAGATGTCCCGGTCCTCGGCGAAGTTCGCGTGGTAGATCCCGCGTACGAACTCGGGCAGCCAGCTCTCCTGCAGGGCCGCGCAGGCGACCCGCGCCGCCAGCAGACCGTTGCGCGGGAAGGTCGTGGGGCGCGTGAAGGGCAGCCCGTAGCCGTCCGCGAGCCGCTCCATGTCCCGCCACATGTAGCGCCCCTTCACCGGATACAGGTTGAAGGGCGAGTCGTCCCAGCCCTGCTCGCGAAAGATCGGGCCCAGCAGGAAGGGGCGCCAGCGCAGGGAGACCTCGGCCGCACGCGCCACCGCTTCGATGCGGGCGACGGTCAGGTACGAGTAAGTGCTGGCGAACTCGAACCAGAAATCGAGCGTCATGCGGCCTCCGAGCGGTCCCGCCCACGGGCGGCCTTCGGCACGCGAGCGTAGCGGAGGAGCTCAGGCGGGCGGCCGCCAACGGAAAGAGCCCGAGCGCAAGCGCCCGGGCCCGTCCGAATCCGTTTTCTCTGCAGAGCTAGCGCGCAGCCGAAAGGCGAGCCTCCAGCGCGTCGAGCTCGGCCTCCAGCTTGGCGGGCAGCCGCTCGCCGAACTTCGCGTAGTACTCGCGGATCAGCGGCACCTCGGCCAGCCAACCCTCGACGTCCACCCCCAGCAGGACGGCCAAGTCCTCGTCGGACAGGTCGAGTCCCGACAGATCGAGGGCGTCCTTGGTGGGCAGGTTGCCGATGGGCGTCTCGACGGCCTTGGCCGTGCCCGCGCGGCGCTCGAACACCCACTTCAAGACGCGGCCATTCTCGCCGAAGCCCGGCCACAGGAAGTCGCCCCCGTCGCTCTTGCGGAACCAGTTCACGTAGTAGATGCCCGGCAGCTGGGCCCCGGCCCGCTCGCCGATGCTGAGCCAGTGGCCCCAGTAGTCGGCCATGTTGTATCCGCAGAACGGCAGCATGGCCATCGGGTCGCGGCGCAGCTCGCCCACCTTGCCCGCGGCGGCCGCCGTCTTCTCGCTGCTGATGATGGATCCCAGGAACGTGCCGTGGTTCCAGTCCCGCGCCTCGTGCACGAGCGGGACCACGGTGGCCCGGCGGCCGCCGAAGAGGATGGCGCTGATGGGAACGCCCTTCGGGTCCTCCCACTCGTCCGCGATCACGGGACACTGGCTGGCCGGAGCCGTGAAGCGCGCGTTCGGGTGCGCGGCCGGCTTGCCGCTGGCGGGATCGTAGGGCTTCCCGTGCCAGTCGGTGAGATTCGCCGGCGGCTCGTCCGTCATCTCCTCCCACCACACGTCGCCGTCCTCGGTGAGCGCCACGTTGGTGAAGAACGCGTTGCGCTCCAGGCTGTACATGGCGTTCGGGTTGGACTTCATGCTCGTGCCCGGCGCGACGCCGAAGAAGCCCGCCTCGGGATTGATGGCGTAGAGCCGGCCGTCGTCTCCGAACTTCATCCAGGCGATGTCGTCGCCGATGGTCTCGACCTTCCAGCCGGGAATGGTGGGCGTCATCATGGCCAGGTTGGTCTTGCCGCAGGCGCTCGGGAAAGCCGCGCACACGTACTTCACCTCGCCCTCGGGCGAGGTGAGCTTCAGGATCAGCATGTGTTCGGCCAGCCAGCCTTCGTCGTGTGCCATCGCCGAAGCGATGCGAAGCGCGAAGCACTTCTTGCCGAGCAGCGCGTTGCCGCCGTAGCCGGAGCCGAACGACCAGATCTCGCGGGTCTCCGGGAAGTGCACGATGTACTTGTTGTCGGCGTTGCACGGCCAGGACACGTCCGCCTGGCCTTCGGCCAGCGGAGCACCGACGGAGTGGAGGCAGGGGACGAACTCGCCGTCGGCCCCCAGCGTCTCGAGCACGCGATCTCCCACCCGCGTCATCACCTGCATGCTCATGGCCACATAGGGCGAATCTGTGATCTCGACGCCGATGTGGGCGATGGGCGAGCCGATCGGACCCATGCTGAAGGGGACGACGTACATCGTGCGGCCCTTCATGCAGCCCTGGAACAAGCCCTTCAGGGTCTGCCGCATCTCGGCCGGATCGCGCCAGTTGTTGTTGGGGCCGGCGTCGATCTCCTGCTCGGAGCAGATGTAGGTGCGGTCCTCGACGCGGGCCACGTCGGCGGGGTCGGAAAGAACGTAGTAGCTGCCGGGGCGCTTCTCTTCGTTGAGCTTCCGGGCCGTGCCGCTTGCGACCATGAGGTCGCAGAGCTCCTGCCGCTCGGCCGGCGACCCGTCGCACCAGTGAATCCGGGCGGGCTGCGTCATCGCCGCGACCTCATCGACCCACTTCTGCAGCTTGGCGTTGTTCGTCGTCATCAGTCTTTCCTACGAAAAAATTGGAGCCATCCCCGGTACCGGCCCCGTCCAGCCCGGGTGGGATCCTCGTACGTGTCCTTGTGGCGCGCGAACGTGACAGCGTTGTTGCGCGGGTCCCGATCGCGCTGGCGGCCGGGGCATGAGGGAAGAAAGTGTCCTCCTTTCGCGATCCAGACGCCACCCGTTTCGCCCTAGCTTCGCCACAGTGCAACCGTGTGTTGCAACCCGATCCAATCGCAGCCCCGCGGGATCAGGGGCCGAGGACGCCTCGCAGGTAGCGGCCGAGGTCGGCGCGGATGGGCATGAAGTAGACCCCGTCGCCGCGCTCGCGAGCCCACGCGAGCGCGCGCGCGCCGAACGCCGCATTCCACTCCCAAGTCGACTCGAAGTCACCGGGGAACCAAGCCCGGTTCTTGGTCTCCCAGTAGCGGCGCGTCCGCGCGCCGAGCACGGGCGAGATCCCCCAGTAGACTCGGCAGCCGGCCAGCACCTCGGCGCAGATCTCCATCCAGCGCAGGTCGAAGAAGGGCTGGGTGAAAAAGCCGTCCGCCCCGGCGTCGAGCTTCGCCCGCGCGTGCTCCAGCTCGGCGCGGAGCCCCGAGCGATACGGGTCGAACGCGGTGTAGACGGTCGCGCCCGGACAGTCGCGCTTGATGATCCGAACCAGGTCGCTACTGCGGGTGGGGAAGACGCGCCGCGCCAGATCCTGCGGTGCGTCCCCCTGCACCACGATCACTTCGTCGAACCCCTCGCGCGCGAACACCTCGGCCAGCGGGAAGGGGCGCTCCGGGTCGAAGTCCATGGCGCGCAGGTGCGGGATCGCGTGCGGCAGCCGCGTCTTCGCCAGCGCGCAGGCGTCGAAGCTGCGGAGTGGGAAGCGAAGCAGGTCGGGGATGTTGACCGTCTCGAGTTCGGGGAAGTCCCGCGTCAGCAGTTCCAAGTCGGCCGCGATGGCGGCCTCGGAACGCGGCACCAGCTCGACGGAGATGCGCGTCATGCGCGCAGGCTACCACGCCGCTAGAACATGCCGGTCGTGGAGAGAAAGACCATCTTGTCGTTGGTGTCGCGCAGCCGCTGGGACTGCAGCTTCACCACGTTCCACAGCACCGTGCACGCGAGCGCCTGGTCCTTGTGGAGCAGCGCCTGGAACGGATCCTTCTGGATGACGATCATGAAGCACGGCTCGTGCGCCACGGCGGTGGCCGAGCGCACCAGGTCGTCGTCGATGACCGCCATTTCGCCGAAAGCCTGCCCTTCCCCCAGAATGGCCAGCGCCTCCTCGCCACCGGTCGGAAGCTTCCGCGAGATCCGCACCTTGCCGTCCAGGATGAGATAGAGCTCGGAGCCGGGATCGCCCTCTTGGAAGATGCCCGCCTCGGGCTCGAACTGCTCCATCCCCGCCACGTGCAGGATCGACTGCAGCTGAGCCCGGTCGAGACCCTGGAAGATCACGACCTGAGAGAGCTGGGTAGCCAGATCGCTCATGGCCCGTGTATCGGCGTGCGCTCGGATCGACTGAAGACGCTCAGTCTCGCTCTGGAGACGTGGCACCCGCAGCCGGCAAAGGGGGTGCCAGAGACCGCGAGGCGACCACCAGCGAAGCCAGGGTGGCCAGGGCGCAGAAGACCCACACCGAGGTCGGAACCGGCCAATCCTCTCGCGCCGTGAACGAAGTAATCACGCTGGGAGCCACCGCGTAGAGGGTCAGTACGAAGTTGATGAGGGCGCAGACGGGCGGCGTCCAGTTCGCACGACGCGCCAAGGCCACGACGCCTACGACCACGGCCGCAAGCGGCAGCCACGTCTCGAAGACGTCGAGCCGCAGGAGCACCGCGCTGAACGCGGGATTCTCCCACACGGGGTTCTCACGGCGGCGCCAGTAGGGCGCGGCGCTGGCCAGCGCGGACCAGGTGTAGAGCATGCCGTGAAGCGCGTACGCCACGATCCAGATCGCACTGGCCCGCGACGCGCGGTCTGCAACCGTGGGGGGCGCCTCCTCGGGGACGTCCCAGTGGGTCCGCAGCGGATGATTGCTCGGCGCGTGTACCGCGAGCGCGAGCTCCAATCCGGCGGGATCGGTGACGTAGCGAGGCATCCACACGGACGCCACGGACGACGCCGAGTCTGCGGCCGGCGCCCGAATCATGGCGAGTCCGAACAAGCGACGGGGCAGAGCCGCTTCCGCCGCCTCCCACGACGAAAACCGCAGCCGACCCCAGACATCGCGACCGAAAACGCCGTCGGGCCCGACTCCCATGGCGGGAAAGCGCGAGTACCACAACACGATGGGTGGGAGCAGCACGAGCGAGGGCACCAGGACCAGCATCAGAAGCGGCTCCCAGTGGGAAACCCCGTAGAGCAGAACGAGGTAGAGGAGCACGGCGCCGACGGGCGGCGCGGCTCCAAGACCGCCCAGCCACAGGAACGCGGGGACGGTCATCCGGAACGAGGTTCCGTCGATCCGATCCGGCCGCTCCGAGTTCTTCACGGATTCGCTCTCATCGATACGGCAACGGGCTGTGTGTCGAGGCGAGCCCGCCTTCGGCCCGAGGCCTCACAAGATCTTCTCGATCAGTGCCTCGAAGTCGCTCTTGGGACGCGCTCCCTGGAGTTGGCCGACGACGTTTCCGTCCGAGAACGCCAACACCGTCGGCATCGACCGGATTCCGAATCGGGACGCGGTCGCCACGTTCTCGTGGGCGTTCATCTTCACGATGGCAACCCGGTCGCCGTACTCGTCGACGAGCGCGTGCAGGATCGGCGAGATCTGGCGACAGGCCGGACACGCCTCACCCCAGAAATCCACCAGTGCCGCACCCGGTGCCAAGACGATGGACTCGAAGTCCGTATCGGTGACGTCGCGTAGCTCAGCCATCCCTCACCCCATCGGTCGTTTGTCAGGACGGTAACAGATGTCGTTTCGCCTGCGTGCGCCGGCTCGGCACCGAACAGCTGCAGATGAGTTGCGCGTGGAAGCAAACTCAGGAGTCGCGTCGCGTTGGCCGATAGCCGTGAGGGCCAACGAAGTCAGGAGAGTTCATGGCATCGCGTCTCGTCGTCGTCTGCACCGCGGTGGGCCTGGTTGCCGCGGCCGCGAGCCTCGGCGCCCTCGGCTGTGCATCGAGCGGCGGGACGGAGGCCGCCCCGGCCCAGCAGGCCGACGCTTCCCCCTCGCGAACCCGCCGGGTGCTGCGGGCCATGAAGGACGGCATCACCAGCGTGCCCGTCCCGTCAGTCCGATACGAGGAGCCCACCAGCACCGACTACGGACGCTATCCGCGCAACTACGCCAAGCTGGTGAAGCGCCATCTCATTCGCTTCATGAGTTTTCCGGAGGACGCGGAGTACCGCTTCGAGAAGCCACAAAAGGGATACATGAGCAAGGGGCTCATCCAGGGCGGCGGCGTGGCCTGGCAGGGCTACCTGGTGGACATCGAGATCGTGAAGCACATGTGGCTCGATCAAACCGAGAGCAAGCGCCTGGTTGCCCGGGTGAGGGACGGCGAGATCGTCGACGTCCACTCGGACCCCGAAGATCCCCTGCTGCACCGCCTCTCCCCTCCCAGCAAGAAGAAGCGCAAGCGGCGCTAGCCGCCGGAACGCCGGCGCAGCCGGGGCAGGGCGCGGGCTTGCTGCGCGCGATGCTCGGCCAGGTAGTCCGTCCGTGAGAACGGACCCACCAGGGCGAGTCCGGCGGCGAAGCCTCCCACGTGCGCCCAGAAGGCCACCCCGGCCCCCTGCGCCTCGACCAAGCTCGGCAGGCCGCCCAAGACCTGGAGCGCGAACCAGTACCCGAGCATGCCCCACGCGGGCAGCGACACCATCGTGACGTAGAAGCCCAGCACCAGCAGGGTCTGCACGCGCGCCCTCGGATAGAGACGCGCGTAGCCTCCCATCACGCCTCCGATCGCCCCCGATGCCCCCACCATGGGAATCAGCGAGCCGGGATGACTGAGCATCTGCGCCCCGGCCGCCGCCAGACCGCACAGCAGATAGAACGCCACGAACCGCGCCGGCCCCATGGCGTCCTCGACGTTGTCGCCGAACACCCAGAGAAACCACAGGTTGCCCAGGATGTGGAACCAACCGCCGTGCATGAACATGGAAGTCAGCAGCGTGGCCCACGAACCGCCCCCTCCCGCAGCGGCACAGGGCGAGGACGCCAGCGCCAGCTCGGATCCGAGGCCCAGCACGGCGCCGGGGATCAGTCCGAACTCGCACACGGATGCCGTGAGGGGCGCGGCGCTGCCCAAGCCCTGCAGCCACACCCAACTGGCCACGTTGAGCCCGATGAAGGCCAGGGTGGCGAAGGCGGTTCGAACCGTGGGGTTCTCATCACGCAACGGAAACACGGCTGCCCCTCTCGATTGCGGCCATCGGCCCACGGTAGCGCGCCCGGCTAGGCTCCCCGAATGCCGAAGCCCGTGCGACTCCTGGCGAGTGCTGCCGTCTTCCGGTTGGCGTCTTGCGTCGTGCTCGCTTCGTTCTGCGACTGTGACGGTCGCAGCCCCTGTGAGCGACGGGCGGTGGAGCGCTGCGAATCCGTGCGCGGCGAGCACCGGGGACCGCTCGATCTCCACGCCGCCTGTCTGCGCGAAGCGCGCGCACGCTGCCGGGAACCCGGGGCCGGGCCGTGAAACCACCCAAACCGAGTCGGTGTTGGGGTAGTCTGCGGCTGCGTTCGGGGGAGGCGGATGGCTCGACGATCGCGCGCTCCGTGCCATAGAACTGCGCAAGCTCGCGCGCTGCTGGGACCGCTGCGCTGCGTGCGGCGGCGAACCGCCGGGAAGTTTCACGACCCGAAGGAGGCGCTCACTCAGTGACGCGCCGCGCGCTGCGTTTCGGAATCCTCGGTGCGGCGCGGATCGCGGCTCCCGCCTTGATTACGCCCTGCGCATCCGAACCCCGTGCCGTGGTGGTGGGTGTGGCGTCGCGGAGCCGAGAGCGCGCGACGGCCTTCGCCCGCCAGCACTCCATCAGCTGGACGGCGCCCAACTACGGCGCGCTGGTCCGCCACCCCGACGTCGACGCGGTCTACAACGCCCTGCCGGCCAGCTCCCACTTCGAGTGGACGGTCGAGGCGCTGCGCGCGGGCAAGCACGTGTTGTGCGAGAAGCCGTTCGCCGCCAACGCGGACCAGGCCGAGCGCATGGTCGCGGAAGCCGAGCGGGCCGGCCGCGTCGTGGCCGAGGCCTTCCACTACCGCTACCACCCGCTCGCCCACCGCTTCATCTCGGTGTGCCAGAGCGGCATGCTCGGCCGGGTCGAAGAGCTGGATGCGGGCTTCAACGTGCCCGTCCCGAACCGCGGTGACATTCGCTGGCAGGCCTCGTTGGCCGGCGGCGCCACCATGGACCTCGGCTGCTACCCCATCCACTGGCTCCGGGCCATCTGCCAATCGGAGCCGGAAGTGCGCTGGGCCGAAGCCGAAGAGAGAACGCCCGGGGTCGACGCCTGCATGCAGGCTGATCTGCGGTTTCCGGACGGCGCGCGGGGGCGCGTCCACTGCTCCATGAAGGCCGACACCACGCGCGAGGCGTGGCTGCACGTGCGCGGCAGCGCGGGCGAGATGCGCGTCACCAACCCGCTGGCGCCCCACCTCGGCAACGAACTGCGCGTGCGCACGCGAGACGGCGAGTCCGCCCAGGCCGTCGAGGGCGACACGACCTACACGTACCAGCTCGGCGCCTTCACGGACGTGGTCCTCGACGGCGGCGAGCTTCCGACCGGCGGCAAGGACGCCATCGGGAACATGCGGACCATCGATGCGGTCTACCGGGCCGCCGGCATGTCTCCGCGCTAGTCCGCCGTCACTGCCCGAAGGAAGTCCCGCCGCCTGCCAGGAAGGCCCGTTCGTCGGGTGTCGACTCGCGCCCCAGCACGCGGTTGCGGTGGGGAAACCGGCCGAAGCGGGCCACCAGATCGCGGTGCTCGCGGGCGTAGCGCGCGAACGACGCGAAGAGGGGCTGCCACTCCGGCTCGACCCGTACGGCCAGAGCTTCGACCCCGGCCACCGAACGCTCCTGGTCATCGAGCGACTCGGAATGCTCGAAGGGAAGCCACAGGAACATCTGCTCGAGGGGGTGCCGCTCGCGATCGACACCGTCGGCGATGGCGCCGCGGGCCAGGCCGAGCGCCAGCCCGTCGGTCGCAAAGGCCCGGGACTCGCCCCGGTAGAGGTTGCGGGACAACTGGTCCAGCAGAATCACCAGCGCCAGCAGGCCGTCGCTCGAGCGCTCGTACGCCGGCAACGACCGGTGCGCGGCGGCCGCGTGGAGGTCGGCGAAGCGCGCCCGCACCGCCGCGTCGAAGTCGGGGTCGACGTCGAACCACACGGGGACACGCGCTCCGGCGGCCGCGGGAGTATCGAGCGCATCCGCGAACCAGAAGTCCAGCACCTCCCGAGGTGTCGTGCCGTCGGCCCTCCGCACGACGGCTAGAGAACCACCTCGAAGCCCTCGAAGCGAGGGTGCCCGAGGTACGTGCCACTGGGGGCCCGCGCCTGCGCGTGGGCCTGGCGGAAGTTCTCCGATTCGGTCCAGGCCTCGAAGGCCGAGCGCGAATCCCACACGGTGTGGGACGCGTAGAGCGTCGCCTCGTCGTCTTCGGGCCCCCGCAGCAGGTGGAACTCCCGAAACCCGGGGACCTCGTCGAGGCGTGATTCGCGCTGGCGCCAGAGCGTCTCGAAATCCTCTTCCCGCCCGCGGGCGATGCGAAAGCGATTCATGGCGATGAACAACGGAGCCTCCTGGTGACGGATTGGAGCTAGCGGGACAGGGGCTCCCGCAGGAGCGAGACGGCCGCTGGGTCGGTCGCCAACAGGCCGTAGACAACGAGGTCGACGTAGTGATCGTAGAGCCATTCCGCATCCCGTCGGACCCCTTCCTCGCGGAAGCCCAACCGCTGCGGGATCGCGCGGCTGCGACGGTTCTCGGTCGCAGCGCCGATCTCGATGCGATGCAGCCCGAAGGTCCCGAACCCCTCTCGAATGAGCACGCGGCAGGCCGCCGTCATGATTCCCTGACCCACGCAGACCTCGGACAGCCAGTATCCGATCTCACCCGCGCGATTGGCCGACTTGAACTCGTGAAAGGCCACCACTCCCACCGGTCCGTCGTCCCGCCAGACGAGGCGGGTCCACGATTCGCGCTTCGCTTCCTGCTCGATCACGCGGGTCAGGAATGCCCGGGTGTCGTCCACCGTGGCCGAGGCGTCCACCCACGGGAGCCACTCGCGCAGCCGGCCCCGCTCGCGGTCGACCACGCCGAAAAGAGCCGATGCGTGGTCCAACGTCGGTCGGCGCAGCGAAGTCCCCGGAGCCACCGCGATGTCCTCGGGCATGCCTCAATCCCCGATGGAGAAGCCGCCGCTCCCCTGGTTGTTCTCGAAGAAGTCGAAGTCGATGCAGATGGCCGCCGCCAACAGCACCGCGCGCTGCTCGACCGAGAAGCGGCTGCTGCCGAAGTCGATGCGAAACGTGTCCGCGTCGCTGAAGATCTCGCGCAGCCCGCCGCCCCATTTCTTGGAGATGGTGGCGCAGTGGAGCCCGTGTTCGTCGTAGACGCGAAACGTCCAGATGCGCCAGCGAGGACTCCGGATGCGGCCGAAGACGCGCCCGTGCTCGTCCTCCAGATCATAGACGCGATGGACCACGCCGAAGCGGCGGCGAACGCAGCCCCGGGGACGGCCCTCGAGAACCACGGAGAGCGTCGAGAAGAACCAGAAGAACGGACGCGTGAACTCGGCGAGAAGCCGACCGCCGCCGTCCAGCACGCCGATCCGAAGCGAACGATGGGATCCCAGAAAGGTGCGCCGCAGAAAGCCGCCGACTCCGTCCTTCGCTTCGACCAGGCGCCCGACCTCGCTTCCCTCCGCGTCCATCACGGCGTACTGGTTGTGGGTCTCCCAGTCGATCAGGATCTCGACCCACTCCTTGCGCTGCTGGACGAAGAGTTCCGGCCGACCGTCCAGCAGAGTCGCCAGCTCTCCGGTGGCGCCGGCGGAGTTCACGGGCCGGACCGGGGCATCAAGACGAGCTGGGTGCAGCGAAACAGGGCGATGACGCGCTCGCTGGCCTCGTCGCTCACTTCCACGTCCCAGACGTGGGTGGTGCGGCCGCGGTGCACCGGCCGAGCGCGTCCGCGGATGGCCCCGCCCTCGCGCACGGTGCCGAGGAAGTTCGTCTTGATCTCCAGCGTCGTGAAGCTCGCTCCCTCGGGCAGGTTGGGACCCATGCCGCTCGCGCACAGCCAGTCCGCCAGCGTGATCACGACGGGCGCCCACAGAAAGCCGGTGCCGGCGACCAGCGGCGCGGTGACGTCCAGGCGACCGACGACCTCGTCCGCAGTGCTGGAGAGGATCTCGACGCCCACCAACCCGGGATGTCGCTCGCGCGCGAACTCGTTCAGCTCACGCGCCCGTTCGCGGCTCTCGGCGTTCGACATGGCGACCGCTCAACCTCCCTCGGATTCCGGCCGCGGGACGACCTTGATGGTCCCGCGCGTGCCCGGAAACTCGCGGACCGTGAACGGATAGACACCGGCTTCCGGGAACTTGTGGTGCCAACCGGCGGCCCGCGCCAGCGTCGGGCTCTCGAACGAGCCGTCGTCCGCCACGACGGTGCACGTACCGGTCCCCGCGTTCGCGTTGTGGAAGTGGACGGTGTCGCCCACGAAGATGGTGAGCGTCGGCGGGGTGACGCGCCGGTTGCTCACGCGCACGGTCGGGCCGTGCGCCGCCGCCGTGGCCGCGAAGAAGGTGCAGGCGAGAGCGAAGGTCCAGATCCGGAGCATGCGCGAAGAGTCCCATGTTGCGTGACACCGCGCCAGACCCAGGCAGAAGCCGCTACGGTGCGGCGGCCATCGCAGCGCGCCAGGCGGAGACGTCTCGGAACAGGCGAACGCGCTCGCTGTCCAGCAGATAGAGCGAGAAGAGCGTCGGCTCGCCCGCGGCTTCGGGACCCAGCATCACCACGAAGCCAACGCGAACGTCCCGGGCCGTGCGCCACCCGGCCTCGGCGCAGATCGGCACGACTTGGGGAACCCGGCCGTCTCCCGACTGCTCGCCGCAGTCGTTGGTCTCCCACTCGACGCGGGCCGGCGCCGCCGTCGCGCGCAGCCACTCGCCGAGCGGCGTCGCCGGCAGCTCCGGCGCGAGCTCGCGGGCGGGCAGCGCGCGAACGCGCGCGATCACCGCGTCGGCGTCGAAGGCCGCCCCGGGCGCGGGCAGCCCTGTTGCGAGCAGGACGCCGCAAAGCCAGAAGCGACGCGCGAGCATCCCCGCCCCGCTGGCCGCCCGCACCCGCTCAGGCGCCGCGGGCCGCGTCCACGCTCCAGATGCCGGATCCCTTGGCGGACAGGAACAGGAAGACGAAGCAGTAGAGCGCCGCCAGCTCGCCCCCGTTCAGGAGCGGGAAGAGCGCCTGGGTGCCGTGGGCCATCCAGTAGGCGGCCGCCATCAGGCCGCTGCAGAGGAAGGCCGCCCAGCTGGTGAAGAACCCCAGCGCGACCAGCACGCCACCCACCAGCTCGATCCCGCCCGCCACGTAGATCACGAGAGCCGGCGCTTCGGGGGCGGGCGCCGGAAAGCCGAACAGCTTCTGGGTGCCGTGCCACAGGAACAGGAGGCCGACCACGATGCGCATGGCCGCGTAGGTGTGGTCTGCGTACTTCGCCAGGAAGAAATTCATGCCGGTTCCCCTCTCCGCAGCGGGCAATCGCGCGCCCGCGCCGCTGGCAGAAGGCTATCACGGACGGGGCCGGAGGCCGCCCGGCACCCAGGAAAAGCCCCGTTGCTGGACGCCACGCGCGTCGTCACACTGGGCGGGCCATGGGTACGGACTGGGTGCTGCGGTTCATGCGCGAGGGTGAGCACGACGTCATCGCCGAGCTCTGGCACCGGAGCAAGCGGCGCGCCTACCCGTACCTGACGACGGAACAGTCGTACTCTCTCGAGGACAACCGGCGCTATTTCCGCGAAGTCGTGTGCCCGCGCTGCCAGGTCCTGGTGGCGGAACTCGACGGACAGTTGGTGGGGCTCTTGGCGCTCGAAGACCAGTTCATCGACCAGCTCTACGTGGACCCCCGCTTTCAAGGACGCGGTGTCGGGTCGGGGCTCTTGGCCCGCGCCAAAGAGCTCTCCCCCGCCGGCCTCACGCTCTACACGTTCCAGCGCAACCAGGCGGCGCGCCGCTTCTACGAGCGCCACGGTTTTCGGGCCATCGCGTTCGGGACCAGTCCCGCGCCGGAGCGCGAGCCCGACGTCAAGTACGCCTGGCGGCCCCTCCGCCGCCCTCCGACCGGCGCCTCCGACTGATGGGAGTCACGCGCAGGCCGCCAGCCGAGCCGCCAGCTCCGGCAGGCCCTCCAGCCGATCGCGAGCCGGCGGACGCTCCGCGGGCCAAGCGACGGCGGCCTGGATCCAGAACGCCGTGAGGCCGCAGGCCTCCGCGCCCGCGATGTCGTTCTCGGGGTGGTCGCCCACGAACCAGGTCGCGGCTGCCGGCGCCCCCAACTGGCGCAGCGCCGCTTCGAAGATGCGCGGATCCGGCTTCTCGAAGCCCACCTCCTCCGAGATGACGATCGCATCCCAGGCGTCTGCCGTTTCGAGTCGCGCCAGCTTGCGCCGCTGGCCGTCGGAGGGCCCGTTGGTGACGACGCCCAGCGTCAGCCCCTGCCGCGACAGCCCGGCCAGCATTTCGCCGAGACCCCGGCGCGCCACCACGGCTTCGGAAGAGGCCCGCTCCCAGTGCGCCGCCACCTCGGCCGCGGCGGGCGGATCGATCCAAGCCAGCCGGGCGATGACGTCGTGGGCCCGGCGCGGGTTGTAGCCGCCGTGATCACAGTCCACGAGAACGGACGCGAGGCGGGCGACCTCGCCGCCCTGGAGCCGCGCCCCGAAGTGCTCCGAGAACACGTTCGCATAGGACCGGACACTGGCCGTTCGGTCCGTCAGCGTACCGTCGAGATCGAAGAGCACGGCGCGGGGCTTCGAGAGCTTGGACATATCCCCGCTTCGCGGCCCTCCGGGGAAGCCCGGAACCCGGCCTGCAGAAAAGTTCGGGACACGATACTGTCGGCCCGCTCGCTCGCGTAGTGTGGGAGCCCAAGTGCAGCCGAGTTCGACGCGAACCCCTCCCCAGCGCGCAACCCCGCCCGCCGCTTCCTCCTCGATGCGGTCGGAGGCGGCCGTGGAGCCGCGCTTCCGCTCGGTGCCCGCGCTCGGGTACGGACTGATGGCGCTCTCCTTCGTGCTGTGGCTGCCGCTCCCCGTCGTGCCCTTTCTGTCCCTGGAGACGCCCGAGAAGGCCGGCCTCGCCACCGCGCTCTTCGGCGGAGCCGAAGTGACGTTCTGGCTGGGCGCCGTGCTGGCGGGCCGCGATGCGGCCTCGCGCTTCTCGCGCTGGCGCGGCCGACGCCGCGACGCAGCCCCGCACTAGAGCCCCACGCGCCCGCCTGCAGGAGTCTCGAGTGGAGAGGACCCCCGCGCCGGACTGGATCGTTCACGACGGGCCGGACGCTCACTGCTTCGGGTGCGGACATCGCAACCCGCACGGCCTCAAACTGGCGTTTCGGCCCTGCGGAGAAGGCGCGGTCGAGAGCTTCTACACGGCGCCCGCCCACCACGCCGGTGCGCCGGGCGTCGTTCACGGGGGCATCCAAGCCACGCTCTTGGACGAGATCCTCGGCATGGCCGTCCACGGGGCCCTCGACGATCGCAACCTCTCGATCGTCACCGTCGACTTCAACCTGCGCTACCGCCGACCCGCCCCCACCGAGACCCGGCTGCACCTGCGCGGACGGCTGCTGCGACGCGAGGGCCGCGACTTCTTCGTCGAGGGAGAGATTGCGAGCGAGGACGGGGCCGTGCTGACCACGGCCGAGGCCCGCTGGCGAGCACTCGAGCGCTAGCCGCCGGTTCCCGACGGCGAGGACAGTTCGAGCCGCATGGCCACGCGTTTGGCGGGATCGAAACCGATCTCGGCCTCGTGCCGCAGCAGGCCGCGAAGCGCCGGCGAGAGTTCGTGGGCGGCCAACGGGCGGAAGCCCAGCCGCTCGTAGAACGGGCCGTTCCACGGCAGGTGGGCGAAGGTCGAGAGCGTGACGGCCCGCAGGCCCTGGCGCCGGCCCCACTCGATCACGCGCGCGGCGAGCTTCGCACCCAGGCCGCGTCGGCCGTGATCCGGCGATACGTCCAGCTCTTCGAGATGGGCCACGCCGTCCAGGATTCGCGCCAACGCGAATCCAACCGGCTCTTCGGCGGCGTTCAATGCCACCCAGAGCCGGCCCTCGCGCTGGGCCGCGGCGAAGTCGGATTCGGGAGTGGTTTCCTGCGCCAGCGCGGGCGGCAGATCTGCCGCGTCGAACAGTGCCGCCGCCGCCCGTTCGATCGCCGGCAGTGGCGCGACGTGCTGGGGCTCGGCGGCTCGAATCCGATACGGAGACAGTGGGGAGAGTTGCGACAACGGAAAGGGATCGAACGAAAAAGGGCCCCGCCTCGCGGCGGGGCCCGGGGAAGCTACCAGCGGCCGCGGCCGCCGCCGCCGCCACCTCCGCCGCCGCCCATGCGACGGCGCTCTTGCGCCTCGTTCACCCGGAGCGGACGCCCTCCCATCTCGTGACCGTTGAGCTTGTTGATCGCCTGGTCGGCGTCGGCTGCATCCATCTCGATGAAGCCGAAACCGCGCGAGCGACCGGTCTCGCGATCGGTAATCACTGCAGCGGAGTGCACAGTCCCGTACGACGAGAACAGGTCCCGCAGTTCGCCCTCGGTAGCACTCCAGGGAAGGTTTCCGACATAGATCTTCTTCACGCTCGTATACCCCGTGCCCGAATGACTTCGAGCCTGCTGGCGAGTCCGCTCTGGAGACGACTCCGTTCTGCGGCACTTGCCCTTCGAACAACGCAAGCCCCGTGCTCGCGCGTTGCCTTCGAAACGGGCCTCATACCGACTTACGAACTGAGATGGGACTCGGAAGGAAATCGGGGCGGGGGCTGTTCCTAGGCAGTCAGGAGAGTAGAGAAAGGAATTCCAGGGTGCCACGCAGCGACGGCGACGGCGCGGTCACCGATAATTGGCGAAACCGATGTGTGAGAAACGCCACCCCGGGGAACCCCGACGTGGCGACCGTCACCGGGAGACACGCGAACGTGTGACGGATCGGCCTGCAGCGGCGGTCGATCCGAGCCGTCAGCTCAGATCCAGTGCGCCAGCAGGGGCTCGGCGTCCTCCTCGACGATGCGGCGCAAGCGCGCCTGCACCGGTTCTCGCAGCTGAGCCTTCACGGCCGCGTAGGCCGACTTCTCGGACCGAAGCCGCGCCTCTTCCACTGCCTCCGCCAGCAGCGACTCGGCGGGAACCACCCGGTCCAACAAATCCGCCAGCTCTGCAGCGTCCGGCGCGTAGACGCCGCTGCCCAACACCAGCCGCCGCGGCGCTGGAACCTCGGCCCGCACCACCTCGAGGGGACCGGCCGGGAAGGGAATGCCCGCGTCCACCTCGGTCAACCCCAGGCGAAACTCACCGGCCGCGGCAAAGCGGGCGTCCCCCGTCAGGGCCAGCACGAAGCCCCCGCCCAACGCGTGCCCCGAGACGGCCGTCACCAGCGGCTTGGGCAAGCCGTACAGCGCCGCGACCATGCGATTGATCCCCCGCAGCATCGAGGCCCGATCTTCGACGGTGTAGTCCGGGACGACCCGCGTATCGATCCCGGCCGAGAAGACCCCGGGTGCGCCCGTCAAGACCACGGCACCGCAGGCGGCGTCTTTCGCGGCGGCCTCCACAGCAGCCGCCACGGCCGTCACGAGTTCCAATTCGATGGCGTTGACCGGTGGACGCGCGAGCGCAATCACCCGCACCGACCCGTGGTCCGTCTGCTCCACCCGTTCGTCGGACATGGCCACTCCGTCGCGTTCGTCGAGCGTCGTTTGCATGCGAGAGGCTAGCTCGGCCGAAATAAAACGTACTCGCGCAGGCCGTCGACGCGCACCTCGCCCCGCCGCTCGAATCCGTGGCGCTCGTAGAAGGGGAGGTTTCTCGGGTTGCCCGTGTCCAGCACGACGCCGCGCGACGAGCCGTCTGCACCAGCCCAGTCGACGGTCCAGGTGACCAAGCGGCTGCCGACGGCGCGCCCCTGATGCGCGCGACGGACCCCCACGAGCGCGATGCCGTGGGCGGGCTCGGGAACGGCGACCGCTTCCACGGCCTGGTTGTAGCGCGCGAAGCGCCCGGCTCCCTCCGCGCCGCACTCGGCCGCCAGCGCTGCCTCCAGCTCGCGCACGGCTTCTGCGGCCGGCTCGACGTGGGGCGACACGGCGTACAGAACGCCCACCAGCTCTGCGTCGCAAAACGCGCCCTGCACGGGATGTCCCTGCGCCACGTGCCAACGATGCCCGACCGTCGCGTAGCTGCGCAGCCGATCGAGGTAGCCGGGCGCGGCCGCATCGAAGCACCACGCCAGCGTCGGATCGGACGCGAAGGCTTCGACCAGGACGTCCGCCGCCGCGGCCTCGAAGCCGGGGGGGAGGGGACTCAGCTCGCAGTCGGCGGCCGGGCCGCGACGGCTGCGCGGGTTCGGTCCGCCCGTCACGGGGTCTTCCGGGGGCATTCGCTTCACCAGCGGTACGAATTCGTCCGCGGTGAGAAGTTACCACGCGCCCCGGCTACCCCCGGTAGTAGGCCGGCCAGACGAGGGCGTCGAGGACGGCCGTCTGAATCCAGAACGGCACGCTGCCGAGCGCCCCCGCCCACACGAGCCAACCGCCGCGCCGCCACGCCAAGAGCCACAGCGTCACCAGGAGACCGGTGGAGCCCACGGCCACGACGGCCAGGACCAGCCGAATCAGCGCGAAAAGCGGACCGCTCGGCGACTCGATCAGCCACGCCGTAAGCGGCAGCCACATCGCCGATGGAATCAACACCAGCGCGTAGAGCACCGTGATCCAGCGCAGCCGTACGCGCGTGTACGCCTCCAGCTCGTCGCCGCTGATGCAAAACACGAAGAGCGCCGTGAAGGGAAAGTACCCGGCAGCGGCCGAGAACATGCAGACCGTGTAGAGGGGCCGTAGCGGATCCGGCACGCCGCCCCAGAGCCCGTCGCGAATGGCGGGCGTCATGGCGAAGGCCAACGCGTAGCTGCCGAGAACCGCCAGGCCACCGGCGACGTTCAAGCCCGCGAGGACGTACTTCTCTCGATCCATCACTCCTCCCCCGAGGCTCCGGGTTTCCCGTTCTGGTTCGCCCCACACCCGCGATTGGATGCGTCGGGGCGCCAGGACGGTTCGCGGGCGGGGTGCACGGGGCTCCACAAGTCCGCGTCTCGGCTAGAGGCCGGCCGTTCGGCGACGGGCCCGCACGCGTGGGTCAGAACAGCTCGACCACCTGTTCGACCAGGCTCTCGGCCTGCACCTCCAGCTGCTCCAGCTGGGACTCGTCGACGTCCAGCGCCGCCAGGCTGTCTTCCGCCAGCGGCCCGAGTTCGAAGGTCGGGAAGGGGCCGATGCCGAGCTTGTCGCAGAAGCCGTCCGCGATGCGCACGATGTGGACGTCGTCGGAGACGAGCGCGGCGACGGGGGAGAATCGACTCTCGGCCACCTCCACCACGAAGTCGGGAAGTCGGCTGCGCCGTAGGTACCCGGCGCCCAGGTTCCCGCCCAGAATCGAGGCCATCTCCGCCACGCGATCGCTCGCCGGCGGGCGCAAGAGCTCGCCCTGGACCACGCCGCGGGCGATCAGCTTCAAGAGCAGCATGGTCCCCACGTCGCGGAAGAGGCCAGCCAAGAACGCCCGGTGGGCGTCGCCGCACTTGAGCTCTCGACACAGGTAGCGACCCACGTAGGCGCCGCCGAGAGCGCCGCGCCAAACCTGCTTCCAGGTGTCGGCGAAGATCTGGTACTCGAGCCGGTTGTCCACGTTGTAGATGCTCGCCGCGGCTGCCGCCAAGACGATGTCGGCTGCCTCGTCGAGCCCCAAGCGCATGATGGCGTCAGCGGCCGTCTCCACCGGCATCGCGCTGGCGAAGAGCGCCGAGTTCGCCACGTCGAGGATCTGCGACAAGAGCGAGGGGTCCTGCCGCACCAACTTCTCGACCTCGCTGACGGCCGCGTCGCGATTGCCCTCCAGCAGCTCCAGCAGCTTGACCGCCACCAGCGGGAAGACGGGCAAGTCGCCTTGGTGGCGCTCCGAAGCCTCGACGGCCCACTGGCACCAGGTGTCGATGGGGGCTTCCGGCAGAATCCGCGGGCGTCGCATGGTCATGCCAAGGCTTATCGGATGCGATCGCGCGCGCTCGACCGGGCTTCTCCTGAGGGCGAGCCCCCTCACGGTTCTGTCTCGGAGGCTCGGGGGACCGTTTACCCGAGACGGGTCAGGAGCGATTCCTCGACCCGCCGGTCCAACGGGGCGGCGTCCAAGCTCGCGATCGGCAGAGTCGCCGCGCTGCTGAGAAGGAGCCGGCGGTCGAAGCGCCCCGCAACGCGTCGAGTGCGATCTCCGCCTGGCGCGGCGTGTAGCCACTGGTGTCGGTCACCCAATCGAACGCGTCGTTGCCGACGCCGCGGGCGACCGCCTCGGGATCGTCGCGGTCTGCAAGGCGTGCCCAGTGCGACCCGCAGTTCAGGAGCGATACCCGATGGCGCGAGCGCAGCGGTCCGTCGCCAGCGTGCGCCCCATGAAGACCGGCCCCCGATCCGCAGAACGCGCACGCGGGCCTCTTCCGCGCGCAACGTCGCAGATGCCCTCGCGCCGGAGCCCTGCCCGTTCCGGCGCAGGGGGCTACGCTGTGTCTCCAACCACGGAGAAGCGAGTGACGAGCGACCCGCACTGGCGCCGCTGCAACGCCTGCAAGGAACCGATCCCGCTGCGCGCCACCTACTTCGTGTGCAGCGTGTCCACCTGCAATCGCAAGCGAACGGGATTGGCCTTCTGCTCGGTCTCGTGCTGGGAGGTGCACCTGCCCGGCGCCAACCACCGCGAGGCCTGGGCGGAGGAACGCACCGCGCCCGGCCAGCGCGAGACGGCCGCGCCCGCACCGACCAAGAGCACCAAGACCGGTGTCCGCCGCGTGGTCCGGCCCCAGGCGAAGCCCGCGCCCGCCACCTCAAACACGCCGGTCCCCGAAGAGGTACTGATCGTGGCGAGTCGGCTGAAGGACTACGTACGCGCTCGCTCCGGCTTCAACACTTCGGAACGGGTACTCGGCCCGCTGTCGGCCATCGTGCGCCGCGCCTGCGACGAGGCCATCGAGGCCGCCGCCCGCGACGGGCGCAAGACCGTGTTGGACCGCGACATTCCCGAGCCCTAGCCCGACCCGCCGGCGAGGGAAACCCGTCTACTCACTTACCTCGACGCCGCGCCAGAAAGCCACGTAGTCCTTGATCTCGGCTGCCGCGGGCTTCGGGTCCACGTAGGTCCAGGCCGCGTCGCGGTTCTCCGCGTCACCGACGCGCACGCGAAAGTAGGTGGCCTCTCCCTTCCAAGAGCAGATCGTGGTCTTGTCGCTGGCGGCGAAATGCTCGCTCGCGAGCGACTCGCGCGGGAAGTAGTGGTTGCCCTCGACGACGATCGTCGCATCGCTCTCGGCCAGCGTCTGACCGTTCCAAGTGGCCTTCATGGCGCCTCCTCCGTGCTCTCCAGCTCGACTCTACCACCGCCCGCCCGCCGCTTCTCTCACCCGGGTTTGCGGGCGAAGAAGGCGAGCCGGCCGGGCAGCAGCTCGAACGCGCCGTAGCGCCGCGAGACGCGCACGCGAAACCCCGCCTCTCGCAGCTCGCGCGCGATCGTCTGGCGATCGTCGATGGCGGCGCGGTGGCGCTCGTGGCTGCGCCGATAGGACGCGCCGCGGCGGCGGAATACCGTGATGTCGCGCGTCAAACGCGAACGCTCTCGGTCCTCCTGGACGTCCACCAGGACGGCCCAGTCGTCTCCGGCGCGCCAGCCGCGCTGCGCGAACGAGTGGCCCCGCGGAGGTACGAGCAGATCGAAGATCAGCCGACCTCCCGGCTCGAGGGCGCGAAAGGCGCGCCGAAAGAAGGGCGCCAGCCCCGAGTTCCCCGCGCAGCCGGGGGAGCGATAGCTCAACACCTCGCCGATCGCCGTCGCGGCCGCACACGCGGGCCAGCGGAAGCTGCGCACGTTGGCTCGCTCCAAGCGGGCGGCCGGAGCGGTGCGGCGCGCGATCTGCAGCAACTCGGGCGACGCGTCGACCCCGAGCGCGTCGTAGCCGGCGTCGGAAAGGGCTCGCAGCCAGGTGCCATCGCCGCAGCCGAGGTCGACCACCAGGCCGGACGGCGTGCCGCCCCCGCCGAGAGTGGCCAGCAGCCCCGGCGCCGCACCGCGGGCGACGCCGCCGAAACCCGCGTGCTGGACGTAGGCGAGGTCGCGCTGGTAGAGATAGGCGGCGGCCTGAGCGCGGCGCCCCACGGCGTGCGGAGCCCGGGTCAATCCTGGTACTCCAAGCCACACGCGCGGCAGCGCAAGCCCACCGACGCCACGGCCGGCGGCGGCGCGCCCAGCAACCCCAGCAGCGACGCCCACCAACCGCGCCGCCGAACCGGCGTCGGCCCGGCCACGCCACAGCGGGGACAGGCGGCCGACAGAGGCTCGCTCGAGAGGCTGGCGGCTTCGGCGGCCAGGTCGCCGAACACCGACAGGATCGCACGCGCGCGCTCCGCATCCTCCGCGCGCACCTGCAGCTGGACGCCGCCCGCCACCACACCGTAGGGCCACGCCAGCCCCGCCAGATGGGCGTTGGCGAGAAACGATTCGATGCCCTCCGCGCGCAGCGCGGACTGCGCGGCGAAAGCGGAGTGGGGCTCGCTGAAGGCGCGAACGCGCACCAAGTCCGTCCATTCGACCGCGGGCGGCTCCGGCGCAGGACCCGGTTGAAGGAGCGCGGCACAGTGGCCGCAGTGCAGGACCGAGTCCTGGTACTCAACCGTCGTGCCGTCGTCGCTCTGCGCGGGGCACCCCGGGTTGGCACAGTGCTTCATTCGCCGAGCCCCGTGTCCCGTCGCGGCGACCGAAACCGCTCTGGCGGCCGCCGGGACGTTCAGCGTATCACGCCCCGTCCTCCCGGCGTCACCAGGCGCGAGCCAGCACGCCGAGCGCCGTTGCGGTGGAGAGCATCAGGACCAGCGGCCGGATGGAAGTGTCGGAGATGCGGTTCCGAAGCGGTGCGGACAGCGCGAAGCCCAGGGCCATGGGTGGAACCAGGAACAGCGACAGCCCCAGTTCCACCCAGCCGAACCTTCCGACGGCGGCCAACGCCGCCAAGGAGAGCAGCGTGCCGATCACGAAGAAGCCGGCGAGCGTGCCGCGCAGCCGGGCGGCCCCTTCGCCCTGATAGAGGAGCGCCATGGGCGGCCCCCCGATCGAAGAGATCGTGCCCATGAGCCCCGCCAGCGCTCCGGCCACTGCGGTGGTCCCCGTCGTGGGGCGAACGCGAAGGCCCGCCAGGCTGAGCACCACGGCGGCCAACACCATGGCGGCGAAGACGAGGTCGAACACGTCGGGCGAAGCCCAGACGAGAAACAACGCCGCGAGCGCCGTGCCGCCGATGCGGCCCAGCAGCGCCGTGGCCATGCCGCCCAGATCGATGTGCGCCCGATCGCGGTGGGCCATCAAGCCCGTCAGCACGAGACTGGAGGCCAAGAGCGGCCCCGGGACGAGCGGCGCGTGGACCAGCAACAGGACCGGGGCCGAGACCAGCGCGAGCCCGAAGCCCGCAGCGGACTGAACCGCCGCCCCCGCGGTGGCGATCGCCAGCACCAGGATCGCCTCGGGAACGCCAAACGGCAGCGACACATCGAACCTCGTGGACAGACGCTACGACGTGGAACGCGTCCGACTGTACCCCACGACGGCGCCGTTCAGCGCGGCTCCGACGGATCCCGGTGACAGACGACTTCCAGGTTGTGGCCGTCCGGGTCGAGGACGAAGGCCGCGTAGTAGTGCGCGTGATAGTGCGGCCGGAGACCGGGGCCACCGTTGTCGTTCGCTCCGGCCGCCATGGCGTCTGCGTAGAAGGCCTCCACCTCGGCGCGACTCGCCACCCGAAAGGCCACGTGAACGGGTTGGATCGGCGGCGCCTGCCGCACCACCGCGAAGATGGAGTAGTCGCCGGTTCCGTAGCCGACGGCGACGTCACCGAAGTCGCGCACGCGTCGATAGCCCTGGGGCGACAGGACCGCGTCGTAGAACGCCGCGCTCTTCGGAACACTGGCGACGTAGAGATTCAGATGATCGAGTGTCAACGACACCGGAGCTCTCCAACGGGGACGCCTAGGTGTACTGCAGATTGGCGGCTTCGTCTTGGCATCGTGGTTTGCTGCAGTCGGCGGCGCTGGGAACCCGCGCCCCGGTTCACGAGTCCAGATCGTCGAAGGCCGGCGCGGGCTCGCGGGTCGCGGCCGCGCGCGCGATGCTGCGCGCCAGGTACGGGAGACCGGCCGTGGCGAGCGCTTCCAGTGCGTCGTCGACCAACGGCCCGACGAGGGCCTCGGCCCGCTCGGGCGCCATGGGCTCGAGGCTCTCCTGCAGGGCGGCCGTGTCGCCCGGACGCGAGACCGCCGGGTTCGGGAGCTCCCACCACGCATCCCCGCCGTCGCGCAGCCAGGGGACCCGCAGGACGCACTCGCGCTGGTCCTCGGCGGCCGCGGGATCCAGCACCGGCGAGGGCCGCACGGACAGGGCGGGAAAGCGCCCCTCCCGCGACCACCCCACCTCGACGGTGAAGGCTTCGTGCCCCGACGGATGCGGGCACAGGAGAATCCAGCAGTGCAGGGTCTCGCTGGCGACGAAGCGATACGTGCGCTCGGGCGGGCTCAGGTAGGGAGAAGAGATCGAGACGCGCTCGTACTCCGGCGCCACCTTCCCGAGGCCGGTATCGAAGAGCTCGCGCAGCGCCCGCCCGTACTCCTTGCGCATGACACCCCGAAGTTACAGCAACAAACTGACCCCGTGGCCGTGGCGGGCCGCCTGACCGAACAGAAACTGCAGCTGGGCCAGGGTTCGCTGGTATTCGCGGTTGTCTACGACCACTCGGTATTCCACCCCACTCGCGCCCGAGCTCTCCGCCACGACGAACTCGTGGCGACAACCGTAGGTGTTGCGATCGGCGGCGTACAGGATCGGCAACACCGCCTCGACCGACGCCGGCGAGACCAGCGACGTCACGCCCGGTGCCGGCGAGGGTTCGGCCAAGCCGTCGCGTGCAATGGCGTCGATCTCTCCGTGGCCCCACAGCGCGTGCAGCGAGTTCGGCGAGATCCGGACCGCGGCTTCGGTGCAGAGCTCGCCGTCCGCGCCCAGGGCGACGGCGGCGGCGCCGCCGGTCCGAAACGGCGAACCGTCGACGGGGACTCGCTCGGGGTCGTAGTACACACTCCGGCGGGCCGAGCCCACGGTCAGAAGAGCCACCGGGTAGCCAAGCGATGCAGCACGTAGCCGGCCGGCAGCAGCACGACCCCGGCCCCGTAGGCGGTCCAGAACGAAAGCTGCAGCCGCTCGGTCAGAAGGAAGGGAACGAAGAAGCCCAGCGTGATCGGCAGCGCCACCAGAATGCTCCGGGCCAGGTTCACGGTGTCTTCCGAGCTGCCGTGCTGCAGATAGGAGAGCGGCAACACGATGAGGGTCGCCACCGGCATCGCCACCATGAAGCCGGCCAGGCCGGGCGCCCGCCGCGAGAGCCAAGCCGCCGTGCTGATGATCAGGGCCGAGATGACGACGTTCAGGACGAACAGCATCGAACCTCCGGCGCCTCGCCGCTAGATGCGGAGATCCGCTCGCGTGAAGACGGGTTCCAACGTGAGGCCCCGAGCCGCGAAGGCCTCGGCGGCGCCCTCGCCGCGGTCCACCAGGCACAGCACTCGCACCACCTTGCCGCCGGCCTCGGTGACGGCGTCGAGGGCGTCCAACGTCGAGCCGCCGGTGGTGGTCGTGTCCTCCACCAGCGCCACCCGCTGGCCCGGCTCGAAGCCGCCCTCGATGCGGCGACCGAGCCCGTGCTGCTTGGCCTCCTTGCGGACGAAGAAGCCCAGCAGGCCCTCGGCTCCCGGGTCGCGGGCAGCCGCCAGGAGCACCGCGGACACGACCGGCACGGCGCCCACGGCCATGCCTCCGACCGAGTCGACGTCGGGGCCTCCCCGCAGCTTCTCCCACAGGAGCCGGCCCGCAAGCTCGACCCCGCGCGGGCGCATCAGCGTCTGGCGCAGGTCGAGATAGAAGTCGCTCTCGCGTCCGCTCGACAAGACGACCTTGCGCCGCTCGAAGGAGACCTCGTGAATCAGCTCGAGCAGGGTGCTGCGCGCGTCGTCGGAACTCAAGGACACCTCCGTCCGGTCATTGCTTGCGAAGGCCGAGAACCGTCTCGGCGACGATCTTGGTGTGGAGCTCGCTCGTGCCCTCGCCGAACTCGAGCGACTTGGCCTCCAGCAGGAGGCGCCCGATCTCGTACTCGGCCGTGCAGCTGTAGCCGCCGAAGACCTGCATGCCGTCGAGGGCGTTCTGGGTGGCCGCCTGGCTGGCCAGGAGCTTGGCCATGGACGATTCCATGCTGCAGCGGGGAATCCCCGCGTCCTTCATGCGACCCAGCTGGTACACGATGGCACGCGCTTGCTGGGTGCGGCAGGCCATGTCGGCGATCTTCTGCTGGATCATCTGGAACTCGCCGATCTTCTGGCCGAAGGCCTCGCGCTCCATGGCGTAGGGCGCCGCCAGATCGAGACAGCGCTGGGCCTGACCGACGCAGCGCGCCGCCACCGAGAAGCGGCCGGTGTCGAGTGCGCTGCCCAGCACCGGAAAGCCCTTCTTCTCCTCGCCCAGGAGGGCTTCGTCGGGCACGAAGGCGTTCTCGAAGTGCACCTCGGCCAGGTTGTCGCGCTTCAGCGTCCGCATGGGAAAGTCGCGGATCGTGATCCCCTCGGTCGCGCGCGGATCGACCAGGAAGGCGGTGACCCCTTTGTGCTTCAGCTGGCGGTCGAGGCTGGCCACCACGAAGAAGAGCCCGGCGTGGGCCGCGTGGGAGATGAAGACCTTCGTACCGGTCAGCTCGTAGCCGCCCTTCACCTTCTTGGCGGTGGTGGCGAGATTGCCGAGGTCCGTGCCGCCGCCCGGCTCGGTGAGGCAGGCCGAGCAGATGACGTCGCCGGCGGCGATCCCGGGCAGCCAGCGCCGTTTCTGGGCCTCCGTCCCGAAGCGCCCGATGGAGCCGGCCACCAGCGAGTTGGAGACGGAGACGACCGAAGCCACCACCCAGTCGACGCGCGCCAGCTCTTCGCAGATCACTCCGTACGTCAGGACGTCGGTGAAGGACCCCCCGTACTCGGCCGAGATCATGGGCCCCATGAGACCCAGCGGAGGCAGCTTCTGGATCAGCTCGAGCGGGTACTTCTCCTCGCGCTCG
This sequence comes from Pseudomonadota bacterium, assembly GCA_022361175.1. Lineage (GTDB taxonomy): Bacteria > Myxococcota_A > UBA9160 > UBA9160 > UBA4427 > JAKSBN01. Next base: position 34,629 of record JAKSBN010000082.1, read on the forward strand.
TACTGGTCCACGTAGGGCAGGATCTCGGCCTCCGCGAACTCGCGCACCGTGCGGCGAACCAGTCGCTGCTCTTCGCTGAGATCGAAGTCGGCCATGCGCTCCATGGGGGTGGTCATGTGCTCTCCTCGGCCGTGCCCGTTGCCGCCGGGCAAGGGGCGCCCACGGCTTGGTTTCTAGCGCACCCGGGGCGGGGCCGGAGCGCGCCTGGCAGCCCCCGGCGCTGTCCTCTATGGTTCCGATTCTTCGCGCCCCTTCCCCGAGGGAAAGCAGTGCGCGACCGGCACGGAGCCGCCGAGCGGCGGGTGAGATCGACATGAAGCGCACGACCCAGAACGCCCACCGCAAGCGGAACAAGAGCTCTCGCATCAAGGCGAAGCGCAAGCAGAAGCTGCGCCGCGCGCGCCAGCGGATGAGCCGCGGCTCTCGCTCCACGTACCGCTAGGCCTCCGTCCGAGGCCGCCTGGCCCGAAGCCGCCAGCGCGGCGGCTCGCCGTCCAGGTCTAGCCGGCCGCCACCGCCTGGCCGAGTTCCGACGTCGACCGCTCGAGAGCTTCGTCGACGGCCTTCTCCCAGGCCGAGGCGTCCGCCGTGGCGGCCCCGTCCGGAAACAGGAGGCCGCGCGAGGAAGCCACGATGCCGCCTTCGCGCCCGGCCGGCCCCGGCACGAAGCTGGCCACCGCGTCGTCCGCCGACGCCCCCTGCGCGCCGTAGCCCGGAATCAGAAACAGCGAATGCGGCAGGCGCTCGCGCACCGCCGCGGCCTCGGCGGGATAGGTGGCGCCGACGACCACGTCCAGCGACGACCAGCCGGTCTTGGGCCCGCGCAGTGCCTCGGCGGGTTGGCAGAGCGACTCGGCCAGCGCGGCGTACAGGGGCTGCCCCTCGACGTCGCGGTTCTGATAGTCGCCCGAGCCCGGGTTGCTGGTCTTCGCCAGCACGAAGAGCCCCGCTCCGTGCTCGTGGGCCGCGCGCAGGTACGGCTCCAGCGAGTCGCGACCGAGATACGCATTCAGCGTGATCGCGTCGACCGGGAGGGCGCCCTTGGGGTTCAAATACTGGGCGTAGGCGGCCGAGGTCGAACCGATGTCACCCCGCTTCGCGTCCAGCAGCACCAGCAGGCCCTCGCGCCGAGCCTGCTCGCAGAGCTCGGAGAGCACGCGAATCCCGCGCCAACCCAGCTGCTCGAAGAACGCGGACTGCGGCTTCACGACGGCCACGCGGCCGATCACCCGCGGCAGCCACGCCTGCAGGAAGTCGGAGACGGCGCTCGCCGTCTCGGGATCGGCGGGATCCATGGAGCCGCGGCGGAAGAGCGGCGGGATCCGATCCAGATGGGGATCGACGCCGGCGCAGAGCGGATGGCCCAAGGCGCGCACGCGCTCCACCAGTGTGTCGGCGAAATGTCGGGGCAAGGCACCTCCAGGAATGGACCGCATTCTACCGAAGGCCGGGGGGCGCGTGCCGAATGCGGGCTAGCATCCCGCGGTGTTCCAGTTCACGCTCGAGTCCGAGAGCGACGGCGCCCGCGCCGGCCGCTTTGCCACCCCGCACGGGACGGTCGAGACCCCGACCTTCATGCCCGTCGGCACCCACGGCGCCGTGAAGGCGATGACCCCCGATCAGGTGCGGGCGACCGGTGCGCAGGTGGTGCTGGCCAACACCTATCACTTGGCGCTGCGGCCGGGCGAGGCGTTGGTCGAGAAGCTCGGTGGCCTGCACGCCTTCATGGGGTGGCCGCACACGATCTTGACCGACAGCGGCGGCTTCCAGGTCTTCTCGCTGCCCAACAAGGAGATCAGCGACCGCGGCGTGCGCTTCAAGAACGAGGTCACCGGCGACGCCATGGACCTCACCCCCGAGCGCTCCATCGAAATCCAGAACGCGCTCGGGGCCGACATCATCATGGCCTTCGACGAGTGCACGCCCTACCCGGCCAGCGAGAAGCTGGCGGGACAGGGGGTGCGCCGCACGCTCCTGTGGCTGGAGCGCTGCCTGACCGCGCACGCGCGAACCGAGGACCAGGCGCTGTTCGGCATCGTCCAGGGAAGCGTCTACCCGGCGCTCCGCGAAGCCTGTGCCGAAGCGCTGGTCGCCTGCGACCTGCCGGGCTACGCCATCGGCGGCGTGTCGGTGGGCGAGGGCCACGAGCTCCTGTGCCAGGTCACGGAGCACGCGGCGCCGCTGCTGCCGCGAGAGAAGCCCCGCTACCTGATGGGTGTGGGCCTGCCCGAGGATCTCCTGGCCGCCATCGGGTACGGCATGGATCTCTTCGACTGCGTCATTCCCACACGCTATGCGCGGAGCGCCACCGTGTTCACCACGCGCGGTCGGCTGCGGCTGACGAACCGCCGCTTTCGCCGCGATGGCTACCCCATCGACCGCTCCTGTGCCTGCGCCGCTTGTACGGGCGGCTTTACCCGCGCCTACCTGCACCATCTGTTTGCCGCGAACGAGATCTTGTCCGCGATCCTATGCGCCATCCACAACGTACATTTCTACGAGCAGCTGGCGGGCGAGGCGCGCCGGGCGGTCTTGGAGGGGCGCTTCGCGGACTGGCGGGCGGAGTTCGAAGCGCGCTACCGCGGCGAGCGGCGGAACTGATCCTTCACCCAACCGGCGCAGCTGCGGCGAAACGTCCTGCCGCCGTCACGGGCGTGACACGTCGAGGTGTTTTCTTTTGGGTCGCAGGCCCCACCCCCCGTCTGGAGATCCCATGGCCGCTCCGCAGACCACACCTAGCGAAACCCCCAAGGCCCCGCTCGCGAGCATCTGCGCCTGGTGTCGGGAGCCGTTGTCGGGAGCCCCCGCAGCGGGCGGAACCACACCGCTCAACTACGGCATCTGCCTCGCCTGTCTGCGCGAGCGGTTGGCGGCCGGTCGCTAGCCTGCGCTGCCCCCCAACCCGCCCGAAGCGGGCGCCGCCAGTCGGGAAGTCGCCGTCGCCAGAGCGCAGCAGGAGCCCGGCAACGGGACGCGCAGCCACAACACAGCACGGCGACGAACGACTCCCCGTGGTCGGGGCTATGCGGACGGCACCGCGGGCGAAGCCGCGCGAGACACCGGGGGGCCGGCTTCGACGCTCCCCGCCAACGTGTCGCTGGTCTGCGCCATCCAGCCCGCCAGGCCCAAGCCCGCATCGCGGCCGAGGTCGACGGTGGCCAGGACGATTTTTTCGCCGGTGTCGAACGCCTCGTCGGAGAGCTGATTGGCGCGCTGCGCGGTTTCGCGCAGCAGCCGCAGCAGGCTGCGCTGGGTGGCTTCCGTCCAATCGATGCCGCTGGACACGCAGTCCACCGCGGCTTGGCGCAGGTCGCGCGCCACTCCGAAGCCCGTCGTGGTCGCCGTCTCGCCCAAGTCGCTGGACGCCATCACGATCCGCTCGAGCACACTCGCCCTCGGCGAAACGGACGGCGCTCTCCGCGACGCCTTGGTCTCCGTCATCTCGCTCCCCTCCCTGGCTGGTGAGGGCGCGAGCGTGGCATCGCTCCATGGCGATGCCGTGACGGCGTCGCTGAGATTGAACGCCGAACGGAGGCGGTTCAGGCGAGGGTGCGGAGCAGATCGTGGACGTGCGGTCGCACGGCCCAGTCGTTGCACCCGCTGTCGTATTCGCCGCCCCGGCGCATGGCGCAGGAGAAGCAGAGATGGGTGCCGGGAGCCACCTCGAAGAAGCGGTCGGAAACCGGATCGGCGCCGGCGTGGCAACTCACGCACGAGTAGACCGGGCGTGTCGAACGGCTGGGGGCGGGCTCCACGACGATCTCCTGTTCCCCGCGAGGGCAAGGAGGCCCGGCGCGCGGGCTGGTGACTCTTCGAATGCCCTTTTCCACCGAGGGGGTCAAGAGGGAAGTTCCGAAACACAGCCGTGTGAAACTCCGAATGTCCATCGCGTGACGAATGCGTGAAGACCACGGCGATAGAGGCCCTCGCGGCCCCAGTTCGGGGCATGCTGCGACGGTGAAGACCCTCTGGCTCCTTCGCCACGCCAAATCGAGCTGGGAAGACCTCACCCTGGTGGACGCCCACCGGCCGCTGGCGCCTCGGGGGCACCGCGCCGCTCGCCGGATGGCCCGCTACCTGGCCGACGAAGGCCTGCGACCGGCCGTCCTCTGCAGCTCGGGCGCCGAGCGCGCGCTGGCAACGGCGCGCGCGCTGCGAGCCGCTTGGCCCGACGCACCGGCCCTCGACGTGGAAGCCTCGCTCTACGAGGCGGAGCCCGAGGCCCTGCTGCGCTGCATCGGGTCGACTCCGGACGCGGCGGACTCCCTGCTGCTCGTCGGGCACCAGCCCGGCCTGCAGGATCTCGCGCTGCACCTGATCGGGCGCGGCCAACGCAAGCTCCGCCAGCGCCTGGCGCGCAAGTGGCCCACGGCGGCCCTCGTGGAGCTGGCTTTCGACGTGTCGGGCTGGCGGCAGATCGAATCCCGAACCGGCGAGCTGGTGCGCTTCGTCCGGCCGTCCGACCTGGCCTAGAAGCCCGACCCAAGACTCCTGGCCCGGCGTCCGCAGCGAGGCGCGGTAAGATGAGCAGGCCATGGTCTCTCCCCCCGATCCCAAGGCACCGCCGGTGGCGGCGACGGATTCCCCTCCGCTCGCGCCGCCGGACGTGGCCAACTCGCCCGAGACGAGTCCGACGCCACCCGACTGGACGTCGCCCCTCCCGGCCACGTCGCTTTTCCTGCGCATCGAGCCGGAGGACCGGCACCGCCTACTCCGACACCCGCGGCTGCGCGCGTTGACGGGTGGGCGCGGGCGCGCCACGACGGTCGAACGGCGCTTCTTCGACACGGCCGAAGGTCATCTCGCCAGCGCCGGCGTCACGCTGCGCCTGCAGCGAAGCGGTCGCTCGACGGTGCAGACCCTCTCGAGCATCGGGCGCTGGCTGCCGGCCGGCGAATGGGAGAATCCCGTCAGCGATCTGCGGCCCGAGCTCGAACGGCTCCCCGACCCACAGATCCAGAGCCGTTTCGCGGAGCGGATCGGGAGTCTGCCGTTGTTGCCCGTCTTGGAGGCCCGCGTGCGACGCACGTCGCGCCTGCTTCAGGAAGGCGACCACCAGCTGCGGCTGTCGCTGGAGGTGGCGGCGCTGCGGGGCGCCGATCAAAGCGAACGCAGCGTCTGCGAACTGGGGCTCGAATCCCTGGCCGGAGCCCCGGCGTTTCCGTACGAGCTGGCGCAGCAGCTCTGCGACCGAGTGCGACTGAAACCGGTGCCGGCGGCACCCGGAACCCACAGCCTGGACGAGCTGCTGGGTCACGCCCCCAAGCCCTCGCGGGCACCGCGGCTCGTGCTCGAGCGCGGAGTCACCCTCGATGCCGCGCTCGCGCGGATCTTTCGATCGGGGCTGCAGCACGCGCTCCTGAACGAAGAGCCCGCGCGCGCGGGCGAGGACCCCGAAGGCGTCCACCAACTGCGGGTCGCCCTGCGCCGGCTGCGCTCGGCGCTCTCGTGCTTCCGCGACGTGATCCCCGCGACGGATGCGAAGCGACTGGGCGCCGAGCTCAAGTGGCTGGCGTCGGAGCTGGGCGACGCCCGCGATCTCGACGTCTTCCTGGGCGAGACGCTGGCGCCCGTGCTGGCCGCCTTCCCCGGCGACGCGGCACTCGCGCGGCTGCACCAAGCCGCCGAGCTCGAACGGGCCGACGCCTACGATCGGGTGCAAGCCGCGCTGGCGTCTCCGCGGGTGGCGCAGCTGTGGCTCGATCTCGGCAGCTGGATCGAGCGGCGGGGCTGGCGCGAGCAGCCGGTGTCTCCGCGGTCGGCGCGCCTGTTCGCTCCGGCCCGCGAGGTGGGTGGTTCGATCCTCGCGAAGCGACACAAGAAGGTGCGACGGCTGGGCCGCAATCTGGCTGAGCGAGGCGTGGAGGAACGCCACCAGTTGCGCCTTCAATGCAAGAAATTGCGGTACGCGGTCGAATTCCTCGAATCGCTGTACGCCCGCAAGCGCACGCGCCGCTATCGCCGTCGGATGGCCAGCTTGCAGGAGGTGCTGGGCCACCTGAACGACCAGAGCACCGCCGACCGAGTGCTCGGCCGGCTGGTGGACCGGCTCGGGCTGGAGGCCACGCCTGCAGTGCAGCGCGGAGCCGGCGTCGTCGCCGGTTGGACGGCGCATCTCGCCCAGGAGCGCCTCGACCACCTGGCGGACGAATGGGAGCGCTTCCACCGGAGCGACGTCTTCTGGTCGGACGCCCTGGCCTGATCGTCACCCGGACGTCGTCGTCCCGTCACCCCAGCGCCCTCCCGGCCCGGTTTCCCGGCTCATCCAACGCGCGAGCTGTGATACGCTTCTCATTGCCGGATGCGTCGTTTCCCCTCCGTCGCGCCGCGAAATCGCGCCGGTAGAGTTTTCGTTCGAGCGCCCCCCGACATCGACCGACTAGGTAATGTGCGCCGCCCCCCAGATCAGCGGAACCGCGCGGTACCACGAGCAGGACAAGCAGATGAGGTCGGATCGAGGGAGGCTCATGCGAATCCAACTGGTGAGGCACGCACACGCAGTATCGCGCGGCCAGTGGTCGGGCGACGTCGACCTGCGCCCGCTCTCGCAGCGCGGGAGGCAAGAGGCACAAGCGCTGGCCGAGCTGCTGGCGGACGACCCACCGTCGCGGATCCTGGCCAGCCCCAGTCTCTACTGCCAACAGACGGTGGAAGTCCTGGCCGAGCGCCTCGAGCTCCCCGTCGAAGTCGACGAGCGGCTGGGCCGCCACGAGGAAGTCCACCGCCTGCTGCAGTTGTTGCCCGAAGCGCCGACGGAAGGCCCCGCTCTCTACTGCACGCATTCCGAGAGCGTGCAGGCCATGCTGAGCGTCCTGGAACTCGCGCCCCCCGAACGCGATGGTCGATTCGCCTGCAAGAAGGGCTCGGTCTGGTCTCTCGTCGGTGCGGGTTCGCGCTTCACCGAGGCCACGTATCTGGAGCCCGTCCGGCGCCCCAAGTGCCGGCGACCCGTCCGCTACACGACACCGCAGGTGGTCCGACGCGAGCCGGAACGCGCGGCGGTGCTCGACATGGGGAGCACCTCTTTCACACTGCTGGTCGCCGACGTGACACCAGAAGGTGACGTGCGCCCGGTGGTTCGCGAGAAGGTCATGCTGCGGCTCGGCGAGATCATGGCGCAGGAAGGCGTGATCCCCGAGAGCGTCGCGCTGCGCGCCGTCGAGGTGGCGAGCGAACTCCAAGCCGTGGCCGCCCAGGAGAAGGTGGATCGCTTCATCCCGGTCGCCACTGCCGCGCTGCGCGAGGCGCGCAACGGTCGTGAGGTCGCGGAGCGCATCAGCCAGGCCCTGGAGGCGCCGGTTCGCGTCCTCTCGGGACAGGAGGAGGCGCGCACGATCTTCCGCGCTTTCCAGGCCAGGCTGCAGCTCGGTGAACAGACGGCGCTGGGCCTGGATCTGGGAGGCGGAAGCCTCGAGCTGGCGCTCGGCAACGGAAGGGCCGTCGCCTGGGAGACGACGCTGCCCCTGGGCGTGGTGCGCTTGGCGGGCGAGCTGGTGGCTCACGATCCGATGACGGCGGACGAGATCGCACGTTTGCGTGAGCGCGTACGCACGGTCCTCGAGAAGACGCGGGTCTCGCCGGGAACGCGCGAAGCGCGAGTGGGCATCGCGACCGGCGGCACGCCGCGCGCGCTCGCCCGCCTGCTTCGGGAGCGGGACACGGCTGCGATCCCGCCCGCCGACACGCCGCTCGAGCTGCCCCTGGCCGCGCTGGAGGAGCTCGCTCGTGATCTGGTCGGAACGACCCACGACGAGCGACTGCGCCTGCGGGGTGTCCGAAGGCGGCGCGCCGACCTGCTGCCCACCGGCGCCATCGTCCTCTGCGAAGTGGCGAAGGCGCTCGACCTGGAGGGCTTCACGATCTGCGACTGGGGGCTCCGGGAAGGCGTGCTGCTGGAGAGTCGCGCTCGCAGCTAGCGCCCCCCCTCGAGCTTCATTCGATCTTCTCCGAAAGCACACCCACGGCCCGGGCGTCTTCCCGGGAAGTCCGCGCGGCGTTCTCGGCGGCGTCGCCGAGAGCGTCTAGATTGCGTGGGCGACAGCACTCACAAACCCCCGACACGCACGGGCGACTCGTGCCCCTTTGCGCGGATTTCGAACTTCCCCATGCCGTGCCAGCCGACCCTCGAACGATTGGAAATCGAACATCTGCCCGAGTTCCCTGCGGCGCTGTCCCTGCTCCAGGTGCTGGCGGGAGAGCTCTGGCTGCGACCCCGAGGCGGCGGTCTGGTTCGCCTGTCGCGCGGTGACCTGGTCTGCAGCCGCGCCGACGAAGCGGTGCGACTCGACCGGGGGCGCAGCCACGGCGAGGTCTTTCTCTTCCACGCGCCTCGGGATTGGGTGAGCCGCGCCCTGGCTCTCGCTCCGGGCGACGCCTCGGTCTTGGGCTCGTCGATCGGCTTCGAGCGCGCTCACGCGGATGTGGCCCGGCGCGCGGCCCGGTGCCTGCTGGAGGCCGAGCTGGCCTCCCGCACGCCGCGGGGCCCCGAACGGATGGTGCACGCCGCGCGGTGTCTCGAGCTCGTGTCCCTGTGTCTCGAGTCGGGCCCCATCGACCGAGCCCCGCGCCCCGTCGCCACGGGCGCCGCGCGCCAGCGCTCGCCGCTGGTGCGCGCGCTGAAGGAGCTGCGGGAGGCGCCCATCGACGAATGCACGCTACCGAGCCTGGCGATGCGCCTCGGCCTGTCGGAGCGCCAGGTTTCGCGCCTGATCCGCCAGGAACTGGGGATTTCCTTTCGCGACTTCACGGCCTCGCTGCGACTCGAACGCGCCAAGCGGCTGCTGACCACGTCGGACGTGTCTCTCACCGACGTGGCCCTCGAGAGCGGCTGGCGGTCACCGAGCCACATGAGCCACGTGTTCCGCAAGCGCGTGGGCATGACCCCGAGCGCGTACCGGGACAGCGTCGACCGGGGCCGCGCGCCGCTGCGCCGAGCGGATTCGGGCTCTTCCTAGTGTCCCGTTCCAGAAGTTCGGCGTCGAATTGACTCGTAGTCCGCAGAGCACTCACGGCACCGAGAAGCCGTCTACGAGCCGCTCGCAAGGCGCGCGAGGGAAGCATAGCCGTAGCTACGGTGACCGAGCGCAACGCAGCGAGCGGCTCGTAGGCGGCTTCGAATGCAGCCGAACTTCTGGAACGGGGCACTAGTGGC
>JAKSBN010000292.1 GCA_022361175.1 Pseudomonadota bacterium
CTGGCAACTACAATGACTTCAGAGATTGGGCTGACTAGGGTAACAGACACGACAGTAATGACTCCTTTGACAAGGACGACTAGGGTGGGTGGGATAACAAGAATGACTAAAATGACAGGGGTACCAAGGATGACTGGGATGGAAGGAGGACTAGGATGAATGGGATGACCGGGTTGTCTGGGTTAACTAGGATGACAGGGATGACAGGTGAGACTAGATTGAGTAGCATGACTGGGGTGACTAGGGTCACTGGGATGACAGAAATGACTAGGGTGACTTGAATGACTAAAATGATTGGGACTACTGGGGTAACTAGGATGACTGGGTTGGCTTGGATGACTAGCATGGATAGTTGGGTGAGTAGAATGAGTGGAATAGATGGATCACATTTAATGGAGGAGCCTGAATTAATTCTTTAAGAGGAGGAAACAGTGGGATTTGGAAAATTGTACCTCTGGAAAAATCCTAAACAAAATGTAGTAGTCTTATAACAGTTAAGAAAGTTACAAAAATTATAAAACTAATACCTGAAATGCCTAAAATCACCAATGGGGGACCACGATCCTTCTTCTTCTTGAGATGTCATCCCTTCAATTGAAGACATGTTTTTGATATCCAAAACTTGTGATGGGCAGAGAATCTTCCAGAACATCACCAAATGTGAGGGGTTCTGTTAAATGGCCAGAGATGCAAGAAATAATACAGGTAAACTTGACTGTCAGGTAGATGGGAAGAATTACTCTCCCTACCTATCATATGCATGCCCATTTTTCTGCAAAAACGTTTCCCACCAGAATAAATAAATGAAGTCTTCTTCCTTTTCATAATTCATTTAAGATTATGACAAAAAGATTTGCCTGCAATATTAACTTTCTATACTTAAGTAATTTTTAAATTTTGTGATCTGACAACGGCTTTATGTTGGCTTGTGAAGACTATCTCAAGAAACATTAAATTTCAAGTAAATAACAAAAGCAATTACTAATAAAATGGCTGTACAACAACAGCTGGGTGATTATAACCACTGCAAATGTCAACTTCCTCATCAGAGAAAAACCATGAGCCAGCTTATTCCACACTCTGGGTGCTTTCCAAAAGTCAGGACTGGCTGGCCGGACCATGGCCAGACTGGTCATTTCGACAAAGAAATAAGGTTTTTCCAAGAGTTTTTGCTGAAAAACCATCTCCTATGGCATAGCGCCTGCAGCACCCGCTCGACCAGGCCGTCCACGGCGACCATGCCGCGCCGGGCCACCGCCGGCATTTGCGCCAGATCGTCCGGCCCAAAGAACGGCGTATCGATGACGCCCGGGCAGACGCTGAGCACGTGCACGCCCTGGCCTTCCACTTCGCACGAGAGCGCCTCGGCGAAGGCCAGGACGGCCGCCTTGCTGGCGGCGTAGGGGGCCTCGAGGGGAGTCGCGACCTTGCCCGCGACGGAGGCGATGAAGACGATCCAGCCCGACCGACGCCGCACCATCCCGGGCAACACGGCCTTCGTGATCGCGACGCTCGCCAGGTAGTTGACCGCCGTCATGCGTTCGACGTCTTCCAGAGGCCACTCGAGCAGCCTCCGGTGGCCTCCGTAGCCGGCGTTGTTGACGAGGACTTCCACCCCCGTCGGCGCCAGCAGGCGCTCCGCCTCGACGCCGGCTTCGAAGGCGGCCTTCGGCTCTGCGAGATCGCACGCGACGACGTGCGCCTGGCCTCCCGCGCGGTGGATCTCGTCCGCCACCCGTTCGAGCTCGGCCTCGCGACGCGCCACGAGCGCCACGCGCGCCCCTTCGCGCCCCAGCCGGCGCGCGAGCGCCTCCCCGATCCCGCTCGACCCACCGGTGACGAGCACCCCGCGCCCCGTCCAGTCCGAGAGGCCCTTCCTGCCCATGCGTTCGACCATTCCCCGCGCATCCCGCCACGGCGTCCCGGGTAGCCGGCCCGTCCGAGACGCATTCGAGCGAAGCGATCCACGAGAGCGTATCAGACGGCCCACACTTCGTTCGGGCGTTCTCTCTCCGACCGGCGAGGGACAGCCAGCGTCCGAGGCGACTTCCTTTCGCGTATCCTGGCCGCCCACGGAGGCGAAGTCGATAGTCAGCGAACCGAAGCTTCTGGGCGTGTATCTGTTCGTGCGAGACCTGCCCGCAGCACTCGCGTTCTACCGGCTGCTGGGGCTTTCGGTGGAGGAGGTCAGCCCCGTGTTCGCGCGGGCGACGCTGCCCGGTGGAGCCGTCCTCGAGTTCGGCACGGCAGAGCTCACGCGCAGCTACGATCCAAACTGGCAGGAACCCACGGGTCCCGGGACCAACACCCTCAACTTCGAGCTGTCCTCCGCCCGCGAGGTGGACGCCACCTACGAAGCGTTGACGGGGGCCGGCCATCCGGGGCACCTGGCCCCGTGCGACGCGCCGTGGGGAGCGCGCTTCGCGATCGTGGACGACCCCGACGGCAACGTGGTGGGACTGCACGGGCCCCGCGACCGAGAGGCCGAGCGGCGGCGCGAGGCGGCCTAGAGCCGCTGCCATGGCGCGGCGGCCGAACGAGACTCCCGCGCGAAGGAGACCCCATGATCAAGCGCACGCTACACGGATTGGCCCTGGGTCTGACGGGCGTCTTCTCGCGGCTGCTGCCCGATCGGGTTCCGGTGACCTTCGTCGGGCCGGACGCCGCACGCGAGCTCTGCGGCGCCGTCGCCCAGAGCGGCGCCCGCAAGGTGTTGATCGTCAGTGACGCGGTGCTCGCCGAGCTCGGCATCGTGGGCCGCATCGCGGCGAGTCTGGAGGCGGCGGGCGTCGCTGCGGTCACGTACGACGGCGTCGAGCCCGACCCCACCTTCCACCAGGTGGAGGCCGGTCTCGCCCTCCTGCAGCGGGAAGCCTGCGACGCGGTCCTGGCGCTCGGCGGCGGTTCCCCCATGGACGCCGCCAAGGTGATCGCCGCCGCCGCCACCAACGGCGGCAACGCGCGCAAGCTCGAGGGCCTGTTCAAGGTGCGCAAGCCGCCGGTTCCGATCTACGCCATCCCCACGACGGCGGGCACGGGCTCGGAGGTCACGCTGGCCGCCGTCGTGTCCGAGCCCGACACCCACACCAAGCGCTTCTTCATCGACCCCAAGCTGCTGCCCGACATGGCCGCGCTGGACCCGACGCTGATGACGGGCCTGCCGCCGAAGGTCACCGCTGCCACCGGCATGGACGCCCTCACTCACGCCATCGAGTCGTTCATCTCGAAGAGCGCAACCCCGCGCACGCGGGCCTGGTCCGTGGCGGCCGTGAAGCTCATCTTCAACCACCTTCCCGTGGCCCACGCCGACGGCGCCGACCTCGACGCGCGCAAGGCCATGGCGCTGGCCTCCTACTACGCCGGTCTGGCCTTCACGCGCACGAGCGTCGGCTACGTCCACGCCATCGCGCACACCTTCGGCGCGCTCTACCGCACGCCGCACGGGTGGGCCAACTCGATCGCCCTGCCCCACGTGCTCGAGTTCTCGCTGCCCAAGTGCGTTTCCCAGCTGGCCCAGCTGGGAGAGGCGATCGGCGTCCAGGCCGCCAGCCCCGAGGCGAAGGCGCGCGCCTTCATCGCGGCCGTGCGCGAGCTGAAGGCGAGGATCGAGATCCCCGAAACGCTCGAGGCACTTCGCGCCGAAGACGTGCCGCGCATCGCAGAGCAGGCGCTCGCCGAGGCGCACCTGAACTACCCCGTGCCGCGCTACATGGAGCGGGCCGAGTGCGAGGCGCTGCTGCGCGGGATGATGGACTAGCCGCCCGAGGCGACGAGACGCCGCGAGCCTCGCTCCTCCGGGCATCCGGCCGGGGCATTTCGCGCCGAGCTGGGGCTTGACGCCCCGCTCGGCGGGCGGACCGTCGCAGCCGGAGGCCCGGCGGTTGGCATGCAACCTGCTGGGCTTCGGGCGTGGGAGGCAGCCTCGATGCAACACTCACAGCCCCGCGTGCGCGTCTCGGCGGTCATGACCCGGAAGGTCGAGACCGCGACGCCCGAGCAGCCCCTCGGCGAAGTCCTGCAGCTGCTCGCCGAGCGGAATTTTCACCACCTCCCGATCGTCGAGGAGGGCAAGCCCGTCGGGATGATCAGCAGCCGCGATCTCGTCCGGATCGCGCACGAACGGGGTGCTCGCGAGCTCGGTGAGGGGCTGCGCCACGGCGAGACGGCCGCCGACGTGATGAGCACCGAGCTCGAGACGATCGGCGTCGACGAGCCCGTCGAGGCCGCCATCAACCGCATCGGGCTGGGAGACATCCACTCGCTCGTCGTCCTGGACGACGCCGACCGGCTCGCCGGCATCGTGACGAACCGCGACCTGATCCGATACCTGACCAGCTAGGAGCCTGACCCAAGACTCCCGCGACGGCTCTCGGCGTCGTTCGTTTCACTCGGGGTTTCGCCGCGCCTGGCGGAGCTCGGCGAAAGACGCCTCCGTGGCCAGCGCTAGGTCGTGCAGATCCGGCACCAGGTCCCAGTCGGCGGTGAAGCCCCAGGAGATCGTCCCGTCGTAGCTGAAGAGCGCCACCCCGATCCCGAGAGTGCCCATGATCGGCACGTGTGGGTGGATCTCCAACAAGCGCGACTCGAGCAGGTAGAGCGGCAGGCGCGGGCCCGGCACGTTCGTGACCACCGTGTTCACCGGGGTGCCGTAGTTCATCAGACGGGCACCCAACGACAGTAGGGCCGAGCCGGTCCACTCGGATACCTGGGTGAGCGTCTCTGCGCCGAGCGCGCGCCGCGACTCCTTCAACGCGCGGGTCTGCTCGCGGATCGCGTCGAGGCGCGCCACCGGGTCACGCTCCGCCAGCGGTAGCTCCACGGTCCACGCGGACACGCGGTTCCCGAAGGCCCCCTGCTCGTCCGGCGTGCGGACGCTGACGGGCGCCATCACCCGAAACCGAACGGTGTCGAGATCGACGCCGCGATCGCGCGCGAGAAAGCGCGCGAAGGCCCCCGACGCCACCGTGAGCACGACGTCGTTCACCGTGCCCCCCACCGCCTCGCGCACCTCCTTGATGCCCTGGAGCGACATGGGAAGCCAGTCGACGCGGCGGTGCGGACCCACGGGCCGGTTGAACGGCACGGGGGTGGCCCCGCGCAGGTCGCCCAGCGTGCCCGCCAGTGCCCGCAGGCGCTCGGTCGCGTTGTGCCGCGCGTGGTCCTCGTCGCGCAGCCAGCGGCCGACGGCCGCGCCGGCGCCGAGGGGAGCCCGCAGCACGCGCGAGACCTCCCCCACGCCGAGCGCGGTTCGCGTGGGCTCGGCCCGCGGATCCCACGGCGCCAGCGCGTCGGGCTTCTCCTGAGGCTCCGGGGTGAGCAGGGCCGCCAACAGCTCCGAGCCCGAGACGCCGTCCACCATGCAGTGGTGCACCTTGGAGAGGACCGCGACGCGGTCTCCCTCCAGTCCCTCCACCACCCACAGTTCCCAGAGCGGCTTCTCGCGGTCGAGACGCTGGGAGAAGATGCGGCCCACCATGCGTTTCAGCTGTCGCTCGCTGCCGGGACGCGGCAGCCGCGTGTGGCGCACGTGGTAGCGGATGTTGAACGCGGCATCGTCCACCCAGACGGGATGGCCTTCGAGCGGCGTTCGCAGCAGGCGCTGGCGATAGCGCGGGATGCGATCCAGCCGCGACGCCACGTACTCCTCGATGCGCTCGATGTCCAGGCTGCCGTCGTTGCGGCGCAGCGGCGCCGCCTCGTGGATCTGGGTCGACGCCACGTGCATGGCGCCGGCGGGCGACGCGTCCTCGTACACCAGGAACGAGTTGTCCATCGCGGAGAGACGGTCGTAGTGCGTCTCGGTCATGGCGTCCTCACAGTTTGCGCAGCGTTTCGAACTCCCGCTCGACGGCCTGGACGAAGTCGTGCAGGTCGGGCACCGCGTCCCAGTCGGCGTTGAATCCCCAGTAGAGACCGTCGGCGTAGCTGAAGAGCGCGATCCCCAGGGCCTGGTTCTCGAACAGCGGCACCAGGGGGTAGGACGCCAGCAACCGCGCCCCGTTCAGATAGACCGGGCGATCGGGCCCGGGCACGTTGGTGACGACCAGGTTGTAGGCCCGGCGCGTGCTGGCGAGGCGGCTCATGCCGGTCAGCAGCGCCGTACTGGTCCAATCGCTCACGGCCTCCAGCAGTACCGCGCCCTCCGTCTGGCCCGACTCCTTCTGCTGGGCGGTCTCGTCGCGAATGCGGCCGGCGCGGCGGCGCGGATCCGGCTCGCCCACCGGCAGCGGCACCACCAGCATCGAGACGCGGTTGCCGAGCTTCCCGCGCTCGGCCGACGAGCGCGTGCTCACCGGCACGAAGACCCGGAAGTCGAGCTCGCCCAAATCGCCGGCCCGTCCTTCGAGAAACGCACGAACCGCCCCGGTGACGCACGCGAGCACCACGTCGTTCAGGGTGCAGCCCAGACGGCCCTTGACCTCCCGGACGACACCCAGATCGAAACGGGTCCAGTCGAAGCGGCGGTGCGGCCCGACGGGGACGTTGAAGGGCGTCTCGGCCGCGGGGCTCAGACTGCTGGCCAGCCCTTGCGCGAAGCCGGAGGCCGTGTGCGCGGCTTCCTCGAACGCCCGCCGCGGGCGCCGCAGCGAGCGGGCCGCACCCGAGGCCATCCGCGCCGGCAGCGACACGGTCCGCGTCACCGCGTCGGAGAGCAGCCGGAGCCGCCCCGGCGCCGGCCGCGGCATCCAGCGGTGGTCCACCGGCTCGGGCCGCTGCTCGGCGTCCGTTCCCATGAACGCCGCCAGCAGGTCGACGCCGGAGATTCCGTCGATCAGGCAGTGATGCACCTTGGACACCACCGCGAAGCGACCGCCGACGAGTCCCTCGACGAACCAGAGCTCCCACATGGGTTTGGTGCGGTCGAGCTTCTGAGACACGATGCGGCCCACGAGCCGCTTCAGCTGACGCTCGTCTCCCGGCAGCGGCAGCGCGGTGTGGCGCACGTGGTAGAGCAGGTTGAAGTGCGGATCATCGACCCACACGGGATGCCCAGTGGCCGGCATGGCCTGGAGCTTCTGGCGAAAGCGGGGCACGCGAAAGAGCCCCTCCTCGGTGTGCTGGAGGATCTGTTCGAAGTCGATGCCGCCGTCGGGCCGGGCCAGCGGCCCCGGTTCGCAGATCCCGACCGAGGCCACGTGCATGTGTACGCCCGACGACTCGAGATCCAGAAAACTGGCGTCCAGGGCGGAGAGTCGGTCGTAGTGCGTGTAGGCCACGTGCACCTCCCGTTGTCTCCATCATAGACTGCCGGGGTCCCGGCGGTCGCCGAAGAAACGCGCGCGGCGCGTCGTCGCGTGTCGCAAAACGACCCAGTCGCGCGTCGCGAACGGACAACCCGCCCCAGCGACTCACGCGCGCGAACCTCACGCGCGCAAACGGAAGGCGGTGAACCAGACGAACGGGACCCAGCACGAGTAGTAGAGCTGGTTGGGAATGACGCGCAGCCAGAAGCCCAGGTCGGAGCCCAGCAGAATGATCACGTCGGCGGTGGCCCAGAGGGCGTAGTACGCGGCGACGTAGCCACAGGCGCCGCGCAGAAAGCCGCGCAGGGGACCGGCGGGAACCCGCGTCGGTACCCACCACGTGGCGAGCGCGAGGGCCAACCCCGTGAACAAGAGCTCGTGCACCAGATAGAGAACGCGCGCTTCGTCCGTGCCGGACAGCCGGAAGGCGATCCCGGCCAAGAGCGGCACGGCGAAGGCCCCCAGGAGAGAGAAGACGACGGCGCGAACGGCGGCGTGGGTCGGGAGGGACAGCGCGAACACCAACCACAGGACGCGCCAATCCCCGAGCAAGACCATGATCAGGCCGACCATTTGGTCGGCCACGCTTCCGGCGCCGCCGAGCGCGGCCACACCGGGGCCGCGTGCCAGGAGGTCGCACAGGGTCTGCAGCAGAAACAGCGTGCAGTAGAGGGAGACGAACGGGATCGCCTCGGGAAAGCGGGCGCGCTCGGCGGTGGCGCGGGTCGTCAGGCGGTAGAGCCCGAAGAGCACCGGCACGACCAACGGCGCGTACAACAGCTGCAGGGATGTGTCGTAGAACTCGGCGCCGGTCAACGCAGGTCTCCTCGGGCGGAACGGGTGGCGCCGCGCGGGGAAGCCAGCCGCCGGACGGCGCGCTCGACGCGACCGAAGAGGCCCAGGCGGTCGAGGGCGGCGTTGCACCAGCCGTTGGTGACGCAGTAGGCGGTGGCGTGGGGCGCGCGGTGGTGCAGCGCGTGCGCCCGCGGCGACAGGATGCAACCCCAGCGCTGGAGCCAGGCCACCGGGCGCGGAACCCGCGCCTGGTGGGCCCAACAGTGGATCTGGTTGGTGAAGGCCAGCAGCGCGGCCAACCACAGCAGCCCCGCCACCGCCATCCGCGCCGGCGCCGTCTCGGGCGCCGGCAGATACAGGGCCAGCCCCACCAGGGGCAGCGCGGCCAGGCAGCCGTTGCCGTTTCGCTCCCAGACGTCGTGGCGGGCGATGGCCTCCGGGTCGCGGTGGTGCTCGCGGAATGGGGCGATCACCCAGGAGCCGATCCACGGGGTGTCCTCCGCCAGCCAGGTGTCGGCGAACCAGTGGACGGCACCCGAGAGGGCATCCGCCGCGGTCGCCGCCGGAAAGAGCATGAGAATCACCAGCGCCCACTGAGGACCGGGGATGGGG
Organism: Pseudomonadota bacterium; assembly: GCA_022361175.1. Taxonomy (GTDB): domain Bacteria; phylum Myxococcota_A; class UBA9160; order UBA9160; family UBA4427; genus JAKSBN01. Next base: position 8,652 of record JAKSBN010000292.1, read on the forward strand.
AACAGCCGTTCGGCAGCGAGTCCCCACAGCACCGAGAAACCCAGGATCGACCCCACCTCCAGGGCCGTGAGCCAGCGCGATCGAAGAGCCATGGCCTGGCACTCTACCCCAGCCGCCCGAGGCGCCGAGTCCGCAGTTGCCGGCCCACGGGTGGGCAGGTGGGGGTGGAGGGCGGCGGGATTCAAGCTGAAAGGGTGTCCTTCCGATGAGAGCGGAATCTAGTGCTAACGGAACAGGAGCCCGCGCCATGTCCAGCCCGCAAACCCGACCGCAGCCCGAGACGGTCCTCTCCCGACCGCGCAAGCGGCAGAGTCTCCGCACCGAGCTGGAGGAGCGTCGCGTCGAGGTGGCGGAGCTCCAGCGCGACCTGAACCTGGCCCGCACGCTGCGATACCACGGCGAGAAGGAGATCGCGTCGCTGGAGGCCGCCTGGCGGGAGGCCGAGACCACGGCCGAGGCAGCCAGCGAGCGGGCCAGGACCTACCAGGAGCGCAGCTCCGCCCTGGACGCCCGCGTTCGCGAGCTCTCCGCCGAGCGGGACGAGCTGGCCGCCCAGCTCGACGCCGCCGAGGCGGATCGGGCCACGCACGCCACCCGCGCCGGCAAGCTCGAGCGAGAGGTGGAGGACCTCCGCGCAGAGGCCGGGCGCCGCCAAGAGAGCGAGGCCGATGCCGCAGCGCTCGCGGAGCAACTGGCCGAGCTTCGAACGAGGCTCGCCGGACGCGAGGCCGAGATCGAGCAGGGAGCCGAGCTCGGGCGCCGCCTCGAAGAGCTCGACGCCGCCGCGCGCCACCAGGCCGCCCGCGTCGGGCAACTCTCGCAAGCGCTCACCGAAGCGCGGGAACGCGAGCGGCACGCAGCCGCTGCCCACGCGCGCGAGCAGGAGGAGGCCGCGCAGAGTGCCGCCACCTGGTGCGAACGCGCGGGAGCGCTGGAGCTGGACCTGGCCAGCCGCGACGACGAGCTGGCGACCCACCAGGAACACCTGGCCGAACGCGACCGCGAGGCCACCGCGCTGCGGGCGGAGCTGTCGCTGCGCGTCGCCGAGCTCGACGACCTGCGCCGCCAACACGGCGAGAGCGTGAACCGCGGCCTGGAGCAGTCCCGACGCTTGCAGGAGCTCGAGCGCGAGCTGGAAGCGACGCGGCCCGAGGGCGAGCGCGAGCGGCGCGACGCCGAACTGGCCGGCCTGCGCGCGGCCGTCGAAGCCCTGGAAGCGCAGCGCGAGAACCTGACCGGCGAACTGGCGCAAGCCCGCGAGACGCTGGCGACCCTGGAGGACCGCGCGGCCGCGCAGGCGAGCGAGCTGGACGCGCTCCGCGGTGCCGAGGACGAGCGCGAGACGCTGCGGGCCGACCTGGACGCCGCGCGCCATGAGCTCGGCGAGGCGACCCGCCGTGAAGGCGACACCAAAGCCGAGCACGCGCACTGCCTCGAGACCCAGCGAGGCCACGCACGCGCCCTCGAGACCACGCTAGCGGCGCGCGACCGCGAACTGGAGGCGACTCGCGAGCGGCTGCGGCTGCTGCAGGCGTCCCTGGACGAGCGCGATCGCCAGGAAGCCCAGCACCGGCGCCGCATCGAGCTGCTGGAGGCAGAGCAGCGAGGCCTGGAAGCCCGCTGCGACGATTGGGAAGACCGCCATGCGGATCTGACCCGGCGCGAGCGGAGCGCCCGCCAACACGGCGAAGCCCTGCGACAGGTGCTGCAGGAACTCGGTCAGCTCGCGCACGCGGCGACGCGCCCCGCCCCCAGCGCGACCGCGACCCCCGATTCGCACGACACCGCTCCCCAAAGCGAACCCGAGTCCCCTCCCCTGCCGTTCGCGGCCGAACCCTGCCCGCCGCCGACGCCGATCGCAGACACCGACTCGGAGCCAACGGAGGACCCGCCTCCCGACGGCCGCGTCGAAGCGAGCGCGGCACCCGACCCGACGGTGGAGAGCAGCACCGGCCGCGACGCTGCAGCGGAGACGCCCGCGGAAGCGACGGCCCAGCCCGCGGCCCTCGAGGACGCCCTGGCCGCGATCTCCGACGACGACAGCGAGCCGGCGCAGCCCACCGTGTTCGAGCACTGGCGCGACGCCGAGCTCGCGGCGCGCCTCCCGGCACGCGGCGTCTCGGGGCTGGCCGACGCTTTCGCCCACGTCCTCGCCGAGCGTGCCGTCGAAGACCGCCTGCGGGTGCTGTCCGTGGGACCGAGCGCCGACGGCGAGGGCTTCGAAGCGCGGGTGGCCGAGCGGGCCCGCGAGCGCGGCGCGGAGGCCTTCGACCTGCTGCAGCTCGATCCCTCCGAAGCCGCCGGCTGGGAGCCCCAGCCGGACTTCGACCTGTGCCTGTGGCGCAGTGGCGTCGGCCGCCTGGCCGACGCGCAGGTGGTGCTCGAACGCGTGGCCGCGTGCCTGCGGCCGGGCGGCTCGCTGGTGCTGTTCGAGACCCTGCCGCTCCCGGCCGAGGACGGCGCGCTGGCCGCCCACGAGCTCAGCCAGCGTCTCTGGCAGCTCATGCCCGAGCGCTACAAGCACAACCACCGCCTGGGCACGCTGCAGCTGCGCTGCCCCGACGCGCCGGGCGCCGAATCGCTGCGGCTCGACTGGCCGCGTTGGCTCTTGGACGCGGGCTTTCAACGGCGCGAGTTCGAAGCCTTCGGCCACCTGGTGGAGCGCCTCTTCGGTGCCGAGTTCGGCCCCAACTTCGACCCCACCGCCGAGGGCGACCGCGACTTCATCACCGAGGTGGCGCGGCTGGACGCGGGCAAGGTGGAAGCCGGGGTGCTGCCCGCCCGCTGGGCCTGGAGCGTGTGGGACCGCCCGGCCGACTAGAGGCCTTCTCCCAAACCTCGACCGAGCCAGAGACGTGGATTCGGGCCGAGATCTGCGAAGACACAGCGGTCGCTACGTCGAGATTTCGCAACGCAGAGATCGGCTCGAAGACGCGACTCTGGCGACCGAGAGGTTTGGGAGATGGCCTCTAGCGCGAGCCCCGCGCCTCGACCCAGCGCAGGTAGGCCCTCGGCGGCACGAAGGCCAGACCCATGGCCACCGCCGACGACAGCGCCAGGAGCGCGACGACCAGCGTGATCAGCGGATCGGACTCGAGCACGCTGGCGCCGAACACGACGCGATTGACCAGACCCACCAGCGTCCCCATGCCCGCGGCTCCGGCCCCCACGCTCCAGAGCAGAAAGCGGTTCGTGGGGATCGGATCGGCCAGTCCCAACGCCAGCCTCCGGCGCATCAAGAGCCAGTAGCGCAACGCCTCGACCGAGCCCCAACCCAGGCATCCGAGCAGTACGCAGGAGCGCAGGTTGACCAGCGCCGGCGGCCGCCGCAGCCCCGGCAGGCCGTCCCAGGCGGCGTGGCCGAGCAGGAGCAGCAGCAGTCCGCCCGCCACCACCACGACGCCGCGAACCCAAACATTGTCGGGGTGATACACGCGCCAGTTGAACAGGTACTTCGAGAACGCCCCGCCGGCCGACGCCACCAGCCCCGCGAACATCATGGCCCGCGCCGCCTCGTCGTGAGCTTCGAGGGTGCGCTGCGCGGCCCTGGTCAGGCCCCAGCCCACCGGGCCGATGCCCAGCACGCCCAGGCCGATCAGGAGCTCCGGCAGCTTGCGCGTGCGCCGCGCCAGCCACAGCAGGCGGATCCCCACCACCAGGCTGGTCAAGAAGAACGAGATCCAGCCCACCCACATCAGCCCCAGCAGCATGCGCGCACGTCCCCTCCAGTGCGCCCTGACGATCGGTCCGCCCCGACGGGAACTTGACGGTGGAGTTTCCCCTGGGGTCCCGCAACACCCGTTGCGGCAAGCGCGGAATGGGACACCATCGGGGTCTTCATGCTCCCGACCGCGACCGAAGCCTCAGAGCGCGGCCCCCATGCCGTGGGCGTCCGCACCCTGGAGATCCCCGACCCGGATCAGCCGGGTCGCGTGCTGCCCACCGACGTCTGGTACCCGACGACCGAGAACGGCGCCGAAGAAGCCGACCATCCGTTTCGCCAACCCCACCGCGCCCAGTCCGACGCGCCGCCCGTGGCGGAGCCGCTGCCGCTGGTCGCCTTCTCCCACGGCAACTCCGGCCTGCGCCGCCAGTCCACCTTCCTGACGACGCACCTGGCCAGCTGGGGCTTCGCCGTGGTCGCGCCCGATCACATGGGCAACACCTTCTTCGAGATGATCCAGGTGAGCGATGACGACGCGCGGAAGCGCATCCACCGGACGGCGCGAGAGCAGCGGCCGCGCGACGTCATCCGCAGCGTCGACGCGGTCGCCGACGGCGCCGTCCCCGGCCTGCGCGTGCAGAGCGAGCGCTACGGCGCCTGCGGCCACTCCTTCGGCGGCTGGACCGTCACCAAGCTCCCCGCCCGCGACGCCCGGGTGGCCGCGATCTGCGGATTGGCGCCCGCCTCCGAGCCCTTCGTCGGGCGCCGGGCCTACGCCGAGGGCGACCTGCCGTTTCCGGCCGGAGTGCCGAGCCTGATCGTAGCGGGTCACGACGACGTGCTGGTGGACTGGAACGACAGCATCCTGCCCCTCTACCGGCGCCTGGCCGAGCCGCGCGCGCTGATCGGCCTCGCCGACGCCGACCACTTCCACTTCTGCGACGGCATCGAGCTGCTGCACCGCATGCACGAAAGCAACCCGCGCCCCGGCCAGAAGTCCCCTACGCGTCCCATGAGCGAACTCCTGGACGAGGCACGCACCCACCGCATCCTCTGCGCCCTCGTCACGGATTTCTTCCGCCGCCACCTGCAGTCCGCGTCGACGCCCGGTGGCGCAGAGGCGTGGGCCGAGCTCGACCCCGCCGTCCGTCCCTTCCCCGCCGAGTCCGCTCGAGACGACAGCGCGGCCTGAGTCAAAAACATGTCCAGCGAACCGACCCCCAGCGAGACCCCCGGCCGCCCGCTCACCTTCAGTGGCAAGGACGGCCTCCGCCTCCACGGCGACGCGTGGGGAGAGCCGGACGCACAGCCTGTGCTGCTGCTGCACGGCGGCGGCCAGACCCGCCACGCCTGGGCCGGCACCGCCGCACGTCTGGCCGAGCAGGGCTTCCTAGCCATCGCGGTCGACCAGCGCGGCCACGGCGACAGCGACTGGTCGGACGCGGGCGACTACGACTTCATGAGCTACGGCGCGGACGCCGTCGCCCTGGCGCGCAGCTTCGAGACCCCGCCCGTGCTGGTGGGCGCGTCGCTGGGCGGCATCGCCTCCCTGGTGGCGGCCACCGAAGAGCCCTGCGCCAGCGCCCTGGTGTTGGTCGACATCGCCACGCGCATGGAGTCCGACGGCGTCGAGCGCGTCATCGGCTTCATGTCCGCCCAGCCCGAGGGCTTCGCCTCCGTGGAAGAAGCCGCCGAGGCCGTCGGTCGCTACCTGCCGCACCGCCCGAAGCCCAGCAACGTGGAAGGCCTGCGCAAGAACCTGCGCCGCCACCCCGACGGCCGCTACCGCTGGCACTGGGATCCGCGCTTCATCGAGAGCCGCCACCCCCAGGGCCTCGACTCCGAACCGCTGGACGACCGCGCCCGCCGTCTCCGCATCCCCACCCTGCTGGTGCGCGGCCGCATGAGCGACGTGCTCAGCCAAGACGGCGCCCAGCACTTCCTCGAGCTGGTCCCCCACGCCCGCTTCGCCGACGTCGCCGACGCCGGCCACATGGTCGCCGGCGACCGCAACGACATCTTCACCCGCGCCGTCGCCGACTTCCTGAACGACCTCTGACCCCCGCCCCAACACCCGGGTCCGCGCACACCGCGAACCCGAAGCGCCGCGAGGACGGGGGACGCCTCTTCGGCGCGAAGGGGGCCGGTAATCCTGAGAACCGCCAGGGCGGCGCACTCCAGGCGAACCCCGATCACAGCCACAACGAACGCCAAGCGCAAACGCCACGGCCCCCGGAGCCGACGAGAGGCTCCCCCGGCCC
>JAKSBN010000272.1 GCA_022361175.1 Pseudomonadota bacterium
ACACCCGGCGGTCCGACTAGGCACAGGATAGGGCCCTTCAAGCGTTTGACGCGTTGCTGTACGGCCAGATACTCGAGGATGCGTTCCTTGACCTTCTCCAGCCCGTAGTGATCCTCTTCCAGTACTTCCTCCGCCCGGTTGAGGTCGCGCAACACCTTGCTGCGCTTCTTCCACGGCGCTTTCAGCAACCAGTCGACGTAGTTGCGTACGACCGTGGCCTCGGCCGACATCGGCGACATGAGCTTCAGCTTGTTCAACTCCGAGGTCGCCTTCTCCTTCGCCTCCTTCGGCATGCCGGCCTTTTCGATCTTGGCCTCGAGATCGGCCAACTCGTTGGGCGCGTCCTCCATCTCGCCGAGTTCCTTCTGAATCGCTTTCATCTGCTCATTCAGGTAGTACTCGCGCTGGCTTTTCTCCATCTGCTGTTTGACGCGTCCGCGGATCCGTTTTTCGATCTGCAGTACGTCGATCTCGCCTTCGATTATTCCCAAGATCTGTTCGAGCCGGACCTTGACGTCGCGCAGTTCCAGAATTCGCTGTTTCTCGGCAAGCTTCAACGCCATGTGGGCTGCCACGGTGTCCGCCAGCCGGCCGGCTTCGTCGATGCCGGAGAGAGAGGTGAGGATCTCGGGCGGCACTTTCTTGTTCAGCTTCACGTACTGCTCGAACTGCGCAATGATGGAACGCACCAGGACGTCTATCTCGCGCTCGTCGTGCCGGTTCTCCTCCGTGAGGATCGTGATCTCCGCGGAGAAATGGTCACCGACGACGATGCGGTCGACCTGAGCGCGCTCGCCGCCCTCGACCAGCACTTTGACGGTGCCGTCCGGCAGTTTGAGAAGCTGCAGAATCGTGGCGAGCGTGCCGACGTCGTATAAATCGTCGGGCGTGGGATCATCGAGATCGGCCTTTTGCTGGGCGATCAGCAGGATCTTTTTACCGGCATTCATCGCCCGATCCAGTGCGACGATGGACTTCTCGCGTCCAACGAACAGTGGGATGACCATGTGCGGGTAGACGACTACGTCACGCAGCGGCAGCACCGGGATGCCGCTCAGGTCGTCGGCCGTTTCGTCTATATCGATATCAACAGTCAGGTTGTCTTCAGACACTTAGATCATCCTCGTTCCATCGCCGGGTCTGTTGCTTGACAGGGATGGGACATGCGTCCGATTCGACCGACTTCAAGCAGGAACAACTGACAATCAGAGCATTGAACGCGCACTGGCACCCCACAGCCGCGGGCTGGTCTTTCTCGCACTACTCGTCAGATGCCGTCCCTCAACCCAAGCGAAAAGGGACAGTCAAAAATCCTATCGGTCAGACCCCGTCGGTCGCCGCTCGCGCTCGATGTTCACGGTCGGCTCATCCGACTCGTGGATTACGTACGGCTTGGTCTCACCACTCACAACCGCTTCATCCAAAACGACTTTTTTGGCGCTGCTCGACGATGGGAGATCGTACATCGTGTCCAGGAGAACACTCTCCAGGATGGTGCGCAGGCCGCGAGCGCCGGTCTTGCGCTTCATAGCCCGCTGCGCCACCGCCCGCAGCGCGTCGTCGCGAAACTCGAGCTCCACGCCCTCCATATCGAACAGTTTGCGGTACTGCTTGGTCAGCGCGTTCTTCGGCTCGAGCAGAATCTGCACGAGCGCGTCTTCGTCGAGCTCCTCGAGCGTCGCGACAACCGGCAGGCGGCCGACGAACTCGGGAATCAGTCCAAAACGAATAAGATCTTCCGGCTCGACATCGTGGAGGAGCTCACCAATGCTCTGGTCTTCCTCGTCGGTCTTGACGTTGGCCACGAAGCCGATGCCGCTCTTGGTCGAGCGGTCCATGATGATCTTCTCGAGGCCCGCGAACGCGCCGCCGCAGACGAACAGGATGTTGCCCGTATCGACCTGCAGAAACTCCTGCTGCGGGTGCTTGCGGCCGCCCTGCGGCGGTACCGAGGCGATGGTGCCTTCGATGAGTTTCAAGAGTGCCTGTTGCACACCTTCGCCCGACACGTCGCGCGTGATCGACGGGTTCTCGCTCTTGCGGGCGATCTTGTCGATCTCGTCGATGTAGATGATGCCGCGCTGGGCCCGCTCGACGTCGTAGTTCGCCGCCTGGAGCAGGTTCAGGATGATGTTCTCGACGTCCTCGCCGACGTAGCCGGCCTCGGTCAGCGTCGTGGCGTCGGCGATCGTGAACGGCACGTCGAGGATCTTGGCGAGCGTCTGGGCCAGCAGCGTCTTGCCCGAGCCCGTGGGGCCCAGCAGCAGGATGTTGGCCTTCTGGAGCTCGACGTCGCCGACGAAGCCCTGGTGCTCGATGCGGCGGTAGTGGTTGTGCACCGCCACCGAGAGCACCTTCTTCGCGCGCTCCTGCCCGACGACGTACTCGTCGAGGATCGACTTGATCTCCTGGGGCTTCGGGACGCGGGACGCGGGGGAGTCGGCTTCGTCCTGCCCGTACTCCTCGGCGATGATGTCGTTGCAGAGCTCGATGCACTCGTCGCAGATGTAGACCGTGGGTCCGGCGATGAGCTTGCGCACCTCGCGCTGGCTCTTGCCGCAGAAGGAACAGGACAGGTTCGCGTTGTCTTCCCGCTTCTTCACGGTCTACGCCTCACCCCCGTGCCGGCCGGAGCCGTTCGCTCCGTTCGTGCTCCCCGGGACGCCCGCGCGGTCGGTCACCACCTGGTCGACCAGCCCGTAGTCGCGCGCCTCGGCCCCCGACATATAGTAATCCCGCTCGCTGTCGGCGGCGATCTGGGCCACGGACTGGCCCGTGTGGTCCGCGAGCACCTGGTTCAGGCGGTCGCGGATCTTGAGCAGCTCGCGCGCCTGGATGTCGATGTCGATCGCCTGGCCCTGGGCGCCGCCCCACGGCTGGTGGATCATCACGCGGGCGTTGGGGAGCGCGCTGCGCTTTCCCTTCGTCCCGGCGGCGAGCAGCACCGCGGCCATCGACGCCGCCTGCCCCACGCAGAACGTGGAGATGTCGGGGCGGATGTACTGGAGGGTGTCGTAGATCGCGAGTCCGGCGGTCACGGAGCCGCCGGGAGAGTTGATGTAGACGTGGACGTCGCGGTCGGGGTCCTCGGCCTCGAGGTAGAGGAGCTGCGCGATGACGACGTTCGCGCCCTCGTCGTGGATCTGGCCGCCCAGGAAGATGATCCGATCGCGCAGCAGGCGGGAGTAGATGTCGTACGCCCGCTCTCCGCGATGGTCCTGCTCGACGACGATCGGAATCAGCGCCATGACGATCTGCGTGGGCCCCCGGCCGCGTCCCGGCCGCCATGGCCGGGCACTCGGGGAGTCTAGCGATGCGGACCGCCCCGCCACGGCCCCCCCGAACCGCGACGCGACACCCGGGGGTCTCCACCCGCGGGCCCTGACGAGCGCTAAGTGCCCGTCGTTTCTTCGACTTTAGCCTCGGCCGCGAGGAATTCCAGCGCCTTCTCCTCGGCCAGCCGCTGCCGCAGGGAATCGATCATCCCGCGCTCCTCGTAGGCCTTGCGCAGGCGCGGCACGGCCATGCCTTGCTCGCGGGCGAGATCCTCGATCTTGGCGTCGACCTCTTCGTCGCTCGCGTCGAACTCCTTCTCGCGCGCCACCGCCTCGAGCAGGAGCGCCTCGCGCACGTCGCGCTCGGCGTCGGGGCGCCACTCCTCCTGCCACTGGGCCAGGCGCTGGTGGAGCTCTTCGTGGGGCAGCATCTGGCCGAGCTGCTGGTGGGCCATCTCGAGGCGCTGCTGCAGCCGGCGGTCGATCAGGCCCGGCGGCACTTCGAACTCGGCGCGCTCGATCAGCGAGTCCATCACGGAGCGGTGGAGCGCCTCCTTCGCGGCGTTCTCCTGTCGCTCGGTCAGGTCGGTGCGGATCTTCTCGCGCAGCTCCTCGAGCGTCTCCACGCCCTCGAGGCCGAGCTCCTTCGCGAAGGCGTCGTCGAGGTCCGGCACCTGGCGCCGCTGCAGCGCGTGCACCTTCACGTCGAACACGGCCTCCTTGCCCGCGAGGTCTTCGGCGGGGTAGTCGTCGGGGAACGCGACCGTGAGCTGCCGCTCCTCGCCGGCGGTCGCGCCCACGAGCTGCTCCTCGAAGCCGGGGATGAAGCGGCCGGAGCCGATCTCGACGATCGCGTTCTCGGCGCTGCCGCCCTCGAACAGCTCGCCGTCGATCCTGCCGGCGTAGTCGAGCGAGACGTGGTGGCCCTCGGCGGCCGTCGCGCCCTCCTCGTCGTCGACCATCGGCGCGCGGCGCTGCCGCAGGCCCTCGAGCTCGTCGTCCACCGCCGTGTCGTCGACGAGCACGACCGGCCGCATCGCCGGCAGGCCGCCGAGCTCCGGCAGCTCGATCGCCGGCTTCACCTGGATCTCGGCGGTGTAGCGGAAGGCCTCGTCGGAGCTGGGCGCCGCGGCGTCGATCGAGGGCTCGGCCACGGGCTCGATGCCGCTCTGCTCGACGGCCTCGGGCAGGCTCTCGCTCACGAGGGTGCGCTCGATCTCCTCCACCATGCTGGCGCCGTAGAGCTTCTCGAGGACCGCGCGCGGGGCCTTGCCCGGCCGGAAGCCCTTCACGCGCACGCTGCGGCCGAGCTCGCGGTACGCCTTGTCGAACGCCTTGCGCACGCGGCGCACGTCGACCTCGGCCTCGAGCTTGCGGAGGACGGGGCTCTCTTCGGTGGTGGTCACGGACAGATCGGACATGGGAGGCCTCGATGGGCGGTGCCGGGGACAGGACTCGAACCTGCACGCCCGAGGGCGGTGGCTCCTAAGGCCACTGCGTCTACCAGTTCCGCCACCCCGGCGGGAGCCGCGGAAGCTAGCAGTGCGGCCGGCTCAGGGCCCGGCGGCGGCCCACGCAGGTGGCCGCGGGGCGCGCCCGACCGGCGCCAGCT
>JAKSBN010000173.1 GCA_022361175.1 Pseudomonadota bacterium
CGACGCCGTGATCGTCCGGCCACTGGTCGCCGTCTCCGACGCCGTGCTCTACCGCTCCATCGACGCGGCGGCCATCGACTCCACGGGGGTGGACGGCGCGGGGCGCGCCGTGCGCGCCATCGCCGGTGACGTGCTCCGCTACGCCCAGACGGGGCTCACCCAGGGGTACCTGCTGCTGATGGTCCTGGGCACCGTGGCGCTCGTCGGATACCTGGTGAGGTGAGCGGAGTGCCCGAGATTCCCCACCTCGTCTCCTGGGTCACCTTCCTGCCGGGCCTCACCGCCCTGGCGCTGCTCGGCCTGGGCGCGCTCTCCTCGGGCCTGGGCGGCGGCGGCCTGCCCGCGGGCGTCTGGCGGGGCGTCGCACTGGCCAGCTCCCTCGCGGCCTTCGGGCTCTCCCTGGGGCGCTGGGCCGGCTACGACCCCACCGATACGGAGTTCCAGTTCGTCGAGCACGCGGCCTGGCTGCCCGACTTCGGCGTCCACTACTTCGTCGGCATCGACGGCATCAGCCTGCTCCTGGTGGTGCTCACCACCTTCCTGATGCCCCTGGTGCTGCTCTCCTCCTGGAACGAGATCCAGCGCTCCGTGCGCAGCTACGTCTTCTTCATGCTCTTCCTCGAGACCGGCATGCTGGGCGCCTTCGTCTCGCTCAATCTCTTCCAGTTCTATCTGTTCTGGGAGCTGATGCTGGTTCCCATGTACTTCATCATCGGCGTCTGGGGCGGCCCGCGCCGGGTCTACGCCGCCATCAAGTTCTTCCTGTTCACGATGCTGGGCTCGCTGCTGATGCTGGTGGCGATGCTGGTGATCTACTACCTGAACTTCGAGCAGTTCGGCGCCCTGAACCTCGACTTCGTGGCGGGCCCCGGGGCGGACGCCACCGCCATCCGCGACACCGTGATTCCCGCGGCGGGCGCCGCGGTCTGGTGGAAGACCCAGCCCTGGCTCTTCGCCGCCTTCGGCCTGGCCTTCGCCATCAAGGTGCCCCTGGTCCCCTTCCACACCTGGCTCCCGGACGCCCACGTGGAGGCGCCGACCGCCGGTTCCGTCATCCTGGCCGGGGTTCTCCTCAAGATGGGGACGTACGGCTTCGTGCGCTTCGCCCTGCCGCTCTTCCCGGTGGCGGCCGTCGAATGGGCCCCGGCGCTCTTCGCACTCTCGCTCATCGGAATCATCTACGGCTCGCTGGTGGCGATGGTGCAAGAGGACATCAAGAAGCTGGTGGCCTACTCGTCGGTGGCCCATCTGGGCTTCGTCATGCTGGGGCTGTTCGCGTTCAACGTGCAGGCCTACGACGGCAGCGTGCTGCAGATGGTGAACCACGGGCTCTCGACGGGCGCGCTCTTCCTGCTGGTGGGTTTTCTGTACGAGCGCCGCCACACCCGCGACATCTCGCAGTTCGGAGGCGTGGCCAAGCCGATGCCGGTGTACGCCGCGCTCTTCGGCATCGTCACCATGTCGAGCATCGGCCTCCCGGCCCTGAACGGCTTCGTCGGCGAGTTCCTGATCCTGCTCGGGGTCTTCGCGGCCAGCCCCTGGGTCGGGGTGGTGGCGACCAGCGGCGTGGTGCTGGCCGCCGCCTACATGCTGTGGATGTACCGCCGCGTGATGTTCGGTCCGGTGGAGAACCCCGAAAACCGCGGGCTGATCGACCTCGACTGGCGCGAGCGCATCGTGATGCTGGCCCTGATCGTGCCCATCGTCTGGATCGGGCTCTACCCCGACCCGTTCTTGCGCCGCATCGAGCCGGCCGTGATCGACACGCTGCGCATCATGCAGGAGCGCGGCGCGGAGATCGAGATCGAGGGCGTGCCCGCGCTGGCGGGGACGGCCGTCCCCGACACGGGATTGGCGCCGCCGCCCGCCGTCTCCACGGGGCGGGCGGAGGGACCGCGCTGATGCCGGAGCTCGTCTTCAACCCCGGTGTGGTATCGCCGGTGATCGTGGTGGCGACGGGGGCCATGGCCGTCCTCCTGCTGGAGGTGATGCTGTCGCGCCGACCGGCCAGCGACGTCCCAGCGCCCGGTGAGCACCTGCTGACGCCGGTGCTCACCCTCGTTTCGACCGTCACGCTGCTGCTGGCCCTCTACCTGGCGGGCTCTCAGTTCGCGGGCGGCGGCAGTCAGGTCTTCAACGCGGTCCGGCCCATGGTGCAGGTGGATCCCCTGTCGAGCTTCGCCATGGTGGCCGTGGGGGTCGGCGCGCTGCTCTCGGTGTGGCTCTCCACCACCTACCTGCAAGCGGTCCACATCAACCACGGCGAGTACTACGCCCTCCTCCTGCTGGCGACGGCGGGCATGTTCCTGATGGTCTGCGCCGTCGATCTGATCATGGTCTTCATGGGGCTCGAGCTCATGAGCATCCCGATCTACGCCCTGGCCGGCTTCGATCGTCGAAAGCTCCGAAGCAACGAGTCGAGTCTCAAGTACTTCCTGATCGGAGCCTTCGCGAGCGCGATCCTGCTCTACGGCATGGCGCTCCTGTACGGCGTCACGGGCCATACGGACTTCGCTGGCGTTCGGGAGAACTTCGACGCCGGCAATCGCCTGGGTCTGGTGGGGCTCGGTCTGGTGGTGGTCGGATTCGCGTTCAAGGTGGCTTCGGTGCCCTTCCACCAGTGGGCGCCCGACGTCTACGAGGGTGCGCCCACCTCCGTGACGGCCTTCATGTCGGTGACCGTCAAGGCCGCGGCTTTCGTGGCGCTGCTCCGCTTCGTGACCCTGGCGCTGCCAGAGGTCGACGTCGACCTGGCAGGCGTCTTCGGCGGGCTGGCGGCGCTCACCATGGTCGTCGGCAACGTGATGGCCGTAATCCAGAACAACGTCAAGCGCCTGCTCGCCTACTCGAGCATCGCCCACGCCGGCTACCTGCTGATCGGCTTCGTGGCGGGGACGAGCGAGGCCTACTCCGCCGTGCTCTTCTACCTCGTGGTCTACGTGTTCATGAATCTGGGCGCCTTCTGCGTGGTGGTGTCGCTGGCGCGAGGCGGTCGCGAGGTGGAGCGCATCGAGGACTTCGCCGGGCTCCACCGCCAGCGCCCCGCCCTGGCGGCGCTCATGACCCTCTTCATGATCGCCTTGGCGGGGATCCCGGGGACGGCCGGGTTCATGGCCAAGTTCTACCTCTTCTCGGCCGCCGTGAAGGCCGATCTGGTCGTGCTGGCGATCGTGGGCGTCCTCACCAGCGTGGTGTCGGTCTACTACTACCTGCGTCTGCCGGTCGCCATGTACATGGCGGAGCCCGGGGAGGAGGAGCCGCCGGAGACGATGTCGTTCGAGGTGGCGGTGCTGTCGGCCTGCGCCCTGTTCGTCGTCTACGTCGGCTTCCTGCCCGACCACGACCCCTTCTTCGGCGTCTTCGAACTGCTGACCCTCGCCAAACAAGCCGTGGCGGGCCTCCTCTAACCACACCCACAGGACACCGCCTCCGCTCCTACCCACCCCCAAAAGCGGGGCTGCGAAAAGCGCTGCGGCAAAAGCGAGGGCGGCGAGGGGACGGCTCCGGCGAAATAGAGCGCATCCCCACCAAGCCCGACCGCAGCAAAACCCCCGCCAGAGTCCTCGCCCCCAATCGACCCTCCGCCGCCCCGCGAGCCATTCGCCGGAGCCCTCCCCTCGCCGCCCTCGCGCTGTCCAATCGAGCTACCGCCCG
>JAKSBN010000095.1 GCA_022361175.1 Pseudomonadota bacterium
GCCTCCCTCGAGCAGCTCGGCCCACTCCTCGAGTCCCTACGCGCGTAGCCGAAACGCACTGGCGCCCCTGGCCCCGAATTCGATTCACGCTTTCAACGTGCTTGCACCGCGTCCGAGGGCGCGGCGAGGGGAGCGGAGGCGAACTCAAGCGCAGCCCCCCCACCGAGCCCGACCGCAGCAGGGCCTTCCCTTGACTCGCGAACCGCGATCGAAACGCCATGCCCACGGCGAGCCATTCGCCGCAGCCCCCTCGCCGCGCCCACAAGCTCGGTCCACGCGCTTCCGCCGCCCGGCCCGCGCTCGCTGGCTTGATCGATCGATGGGATCTGGGATTCGCCCTAGCGGACCGGCGGCCCGTCTCCGTCGCGCTTGGCGGCTTCGGCGTCCTTCGTGAACGACACGAACGCCATCGAGGGCCGCTTCGAGGATTCGCGCATGGCGAAGTGGACCGAGTCGAAGGCCCAGCCCTTGGCGGTCCACTCGTTCAGCACCGCCTCCAACTCCTCCTCGCCCACCTGGGCGAGCTCCACCACCTTGTAGACCGTAGACACCCCGTCTCCTCAGGCCGGCAGTCGGGCGGCGACGTCCGCCGCCGCGTAGGTCAGGATCCAGTCGGCGCCCGCGCGCTTGATGGCCAAGAGCGACTCGTCGAGGATTCGATCGCCGTCGATCCAGCCCCGCTCGGCGGCCGCCTTGACCATCGCGTACTCGCCGGAGACGTGGTAGGCCGCCAGCGGCACGTCGAAGCGCTGACGCGCTTCGGCCAGGATGTCCAGATAGGGGAGCGCCGGCTTCACCATCAGGGCGTCGGCGCCCTCGGCCCAGTCGAGTTCCATCTCGCGCAGGGCCTCGCGCCGGTTCGGCGGGTCCATCTGGTAGGCGCGTCGGTCCCCGAACTGCGGCGTGCTCTCGGCGGCGTCCCGGAACGGCCCGTAGAAAGCGCTGGCGAACTTGGCGGCGTAGGCCAGGATCGGAATGGCGTCGAAGCCCCCGTCGTCGAGCGCGGCCCGGATCACGGCCACGCGGCCGTCCATCATGTCCGACGGCGCCACCACGTCCGCTCCGGCCTGCGCGTGCGACACGGCCGTGGCCGCCAGCCGTTCCACGCTGGGGTCGTTCACCACCTCGCCGTCTTCGACCAAGCCGCAGTGGCCGTGGTCGGTGTACTCGCACAGGCAGACGTCGGTCATGACGCACAGATCGGACACCTCGCTCTTCAGCGCGGCGACGGCCTGCTGCACGATGCCGTCGGGCGCGTCGGCGCCCGAGCCGCGCGCATCTTTCTGCGCCGGAACGCCGAACAAGAGCACCGCCGGCACGCCCACGTCCACCACGCGCTTGGCCTCGTCGACGAGTTGGTCCACCGAGTGCCGAAACACACCGGGCATCGACTCCACCGGTTCGCGCACGCCACGCCCTTCGACGACGAAGAGCGGCAGGATGAAATCGTCGCGGCGGAGCACGTGCTCGCGGGTCATGCGACGGAGCGTTTCGGTGCGGCGCAGGCGCCGCATGCGGGTCGTGGGAAAGCTCATGTCGCTCCTTCCGTCGGCCTCTCCGTGGACTCTCCGTCCGACGGCTCCGAACTCGCGCCGGGCCAGTGCGGCGAGCGCTGCGAGACGACGTGGGCCGCGAGGGATTCCACCAGCTGACGGCCGCCGGACTCGCGGGCCACGACCTGGGCGGGCAGATCCGCGTGTTCCAGGGTCTCCGCCGTCACGCGGCCGATGGCCGCGACCACGCAGCGCTTCGCGGCCTCGCGCGCCTCGGTGTCCAGCATGGCGACAAAATTCCGCGCCGTCGAGGGACTCGTGAAGGTGAGCGCGTCCAGGCGGCCCGCGATCAGGTCGGCCCGCAGTCCCTCGGCGTTCACGTCGGGGGGCAGGTTGCGGTACACCGTCACGCGTTCCACCTCGCCTCCCGCGGCCCGGAGCCCGTCTGCCAAGACCGCGCGCGCCACCTCGGACTGCGGCAGCAGGAAGCGCCGTCCCCGCGGCGGAACCTGGGCGACGATCTCGGCCAGCATGCTCTCCGCGTCGAAACGCTTGCTGGGAACCAAGTGCACGGGGAGGCCCCTCTCCGAGGCCAGCTCGGCCGTCCGGGGGCCTACGCACACGACCTGCGCGCCCACCGCCGCCAGATCCACGCCCAGGTCCAGCGCGCGGTCGCTGAAGAAGCGCACGGCGTTCTGACTGGTGAACAGGATCGCGTCGTAGTCCTCGATCCGGCCCAGGGCCCGATCGAGCGGCGTGGCGTCCTGCGGTTCGACCAGGTGGATCATGGGGATCGGCACGGGCTCCGCCCCCCGTTCGCGCAGCGCCGCCAACATGTCCCCCGCCTGCTCCTCGCTGCGGGTCACCAGCACCCGCATCCCGAAAAGCGGCTGGTGTTCCCACCACGCCAACGTCTTGCGCAGCTTGACCACGTCTCCCACGACGACGGCGGCGGGCGCCCCGAGGCCGGCACGCCGGACCCGTTCCACCAGCTGCGACAAGGGCGCCTCGACGACGCGCTGGTTCGGCAGCGTGCCCTCCATCACGACGGCCGCGGGAGTCTCCGGGTCCTTCCCCCCGGCCACGATGCGCGACACCAGCTCCTCCAGGTTGCGCATGCCCATCAGGATGACCAGCGTGTCGACGGCCGTGCCGAGGGCCGCCCAGCGGGTTTCCTCGCTCACGCGAGTGGGATCCTTGTGACCGGTGACGACCGCGAACGACGCCGAGTGACGCCGGTCGGTGACGGGAATGCCCGCATAAGCGGCCGCCGCCAGGGCGGAACTCACCCCCGGAACGACCTCGAAGGCGAGGCCGGCTTCGACGCAAGCCGAAGCTTCCTCGCCGCCGCGGCCGAAGACGAACGGGTCGCCTCCCTTCAGGCGCACGACCGCACGGCCGGCGCGCGCGTGCTCCACGATGAGAGCGTTCACCTCCTCCTGGTTTCGCGTGGGCGCGTCGTGCCCGCGGCGTCCCACGTTGATGGTGAGGGCGCCGCTCGATGCGAGTCGCAAGAGCTCTTCAGAGGCCAGTTCGTCGTACAGGATCACGTCGGCGTCGCGCACGGCCGCCGCGCCCCGCAGCGTGATGAGGTCGGGGGCGCCGGGGCCGGCGCCCACCAAGGTGACCCTGCCGCGCGTACGGGGCTCCCGGCTCACGCGGTGCCCTCCCGCAGCTCGGACAGGATCGCTTCCCCCCCGGCCCTCCGCACCGCGTCGGCCAGCTCGCGGCCGAGCGCCTCGGCCTCGCCGGCGGCGCCCACCCGCTCCGACGCCGCGCGGCGCTGCCCGTCCTGCGACAGCACGAGGCCGCGCACACGCAGCTCGCCGGACTCCAGCCAATCCGCGTAGGCCGCCAGGGGCACGTTGCAGTCGCCCTCCAGGCGGGTCAGGAAGCCCCGCTCGGCCGACGCGGCGGCGCGCGTCGCCGCGTGGTCGACGCGGTCGGCCAGGTCGCGAGCCAGGGCGCTGTCGGCGCGGACCTCCAGAGCCAGCGTGCCCTGGCAGACGGCGGGCAGCATGCGCTCCGGCGCGATCCGCTCGTCGATTCGGTCCGCCAGCCCCAAGCGCTCGAGCCCGGCCGACGCCAGCACCACGGCGTCCAGCTCGCGCTCTTCCAGCCTTGCCAGGCGCGTGGGCACGTTGCCGCGCAGCGGGACGATCTCGAGATCCGGACGCTCGGCCAGCAGCTGGGACGTGCGGCGTGCGCTGCCCGTCCCGACCCGCGCGCCCCGCGGCAGCGTGGCCAGGCTCGCACCCGCACGGCGTCCCACCAGGGCGTCGCGCGGGTCCTGGCGCTCCGGGAACGCCGCCAGCACGAGGCCGGCCGGCAGCTTCGCCGGCAGGTCCTTGGCGCTGTGCACCGCCACGTCCGCATCGCCGGCCAGCAGTGCTTCCTCGACTTCCTTCACGAAGAGCCCCTTGCCTCCGATGTCCGAGAGCGGCACGTCCTTCAGGCGATCACCGCTGGTCTGGACGACCACGAGCTCCGTTTCGACGGAAAGCGCCTCGGCCATGAGCTTCGCCATCTGTCCCGCCTGGGCGAGCGCCAGATCGCTCCCCCGAGTTGCCACGCGCACGGCGGTCATGCGAGATCGTCGTCCTCCGGCTCCTCGTCCAGGCCGAACAGGGCGCGAGCGGCTTCGAGCATGACGAGCCCCTCCTCGCGATCGGTCTCCGCGCGCAGGCGCGCGAGGGGTGCGTGCAGCAACTTGTTCATGAGGGTCTTCGTCAGCTGGTCGACCACGTCGTGCTGCTCGACGTCGAGGTTCAAACGCCTGAGGTACCGCTCGAGCTCGCCCGCGCGCAGGGTCTCGGCACGCGCGCGCAAGTCGCGAATCGTAGGCACCGACTGCAGCGCGACCAGCCAGCCGTCAAAGCGCTGCCACTCCTCCTGCACGATCTCCTCGGCCCGGTGGGCTTCGTCGGCGCGCTCGCGCGCGTTGGCGGAGGCCACCTCGGAGAGGTCGTCGATGTCGTAGAGGTACACGTTCTCCAGCTCGTTGGCGCGTGGGTCGACGTTGCGCGGCACGCCGATGTCGATCACGAAGAGCGGGCGCGACCAACGGCGGGCCAGCGCCGTCTCCAACCGCGGGGGATCCAGCCAGGCGCCGTCGCCGCCGATGCACGTCAGGACCACGTCGGCGTCGGGCAAGAGCTCGTCGATCTCGTCGAGCCCGTGAGGCGTCGCCCCGAAACGCGCCGCCAGCGCCTCGGCGCGCGGCCGCGTGCGGTTGGCCACGCGCACACCGGCCAGACCGCGGCCACAGAGCGCCTCGGCGGCGGCTTCCATCATCTCCCCCGCGCCCACCAACAGCGCGTGCTTGTCGTCCAGATCCTCGAAGATCTGCGCCGCCAGATCCACGGCCACGCGGGCCACCGACACCGGCCGCTCGGCGATCCGCGTTTCGTTCTTCACGCGTTTGGCCGCCGAGAACGCGCGCTGGTAGAGCCGTCCCAGGACCGGCCCCGAGCTGCCGGCTTCGACCGCCGCCCGGTGGGCGTCCTTGATCTGGCCGAGGATCTGCGGCTCGCCCACCACCATCGAGTCGATGGAGGACGCCACGCGAAAGATGTGCCTCACGGCACTGCCGTCCCGGTGCTCGTAGAGGCACTCGTCGAGTGACGCGCCGTCGGGAACGGGGCCGTGCCCCCCGAGCTCCTGGGCGAACAGCTGGTGAAGCCGGTGGCGTACCGCCTCGACCTGCGACGTTACGACCGCCACTTCGACGCGGTTGCAGGTGGAGACCAACACGGCCTCGTTCACCTCGTCGTGGCGCACCAGCTTCTGGAGCACCGGAATCGGGTCGTCCACCGCGAAGTGCTCGCGCACGGCGAGCGGCGCCGAGCGGTGGTTCATGCCCATCAGCAGAATCTTCATGCCAGGAACCCCACTCCCACCACGGCGAAGAGCAGGAAGCCGAAGCCGGCGACGGCGCTGGCCGCGGCTTGGCGGGCGCCCTGCTGGCCGGCGAAGCGGGCCGCGGCCAGCCCGGCGTAGAGGCCCCAGGCGACGGCCGACCAGGTCTCGTGGGCGCTGCCGCTCCAGACCGTTCCGACGGCTCCCTGGAGCCACATCATGCCGGTCACCACGCCCAGGGTCAGGAGTGCGAAGCCCAGCGCCAGGGCCACGCGGTTGACCCGATCCAGCGCCTCCAGCGAAGGCAGCCGCAGTCCGCGCCCGAGCGGCCGCTTGGCCTTCAGGCGCCCGTGCTCCACCAGGAAGAAGATGCCCGCGAAACCGGCCAGCCCCAGCAGCGCCAGGCCGGCGCTGGCCAGCAGCACGTGCGCGTGCGACCACCAGCCCGCCGCGGCGACGAGCGATTCACCCGGATGGGGCAGTCGCAGCGCCGCGTAGAAGACGGCGAGAAACGACACCGGACCCGAAATCGAGACGAGGCTGACGACGCGATAGCGCCACAGGAGTCCCAGCAGGAACAGATTGCCGATCCAGGCCATGAAGGACAGGGCGGCGGGCAGCTCCGTCAGCGGTGGCACGGGATCCTCCAGGTGGAGGCCGGCGAAGGCGACCGCGTGAACGACCAGCGCCAGGGCCGTGCCCCAGACCGCGCCGCGGCTCATGCGCGGGGCCGGCAGCACGGCCGCCAGTAGGGCGCCCACCCCCGCGGCCAGGTACAGAGCCGCCGCGATTTGGTGGAGTTCGACCAACCCCTGCTCTCCTCCGTTCGCCCCGGACCCGTGACGAGGGCCCTGCGTGCGCGGGGAGTGTAGAGCCCCTGACGGCATTCCTCCCGCGGGCATGCGGAGACGCGCCGATGGGCTAGGAGCGGCTGCGGAGGCGATCCATTTGAGCCTGAATCCGGGCTGCGTCCTGCACCATCTCGAAGACGCGATAGGCCGGCTCTCCGAACAGCACGAAACGGATCTCCTCCAGGGGCGAGCCGGCGTCCAGGTGGCGGCGAGCCTCCTCCAGCGAGATCTCGGCGCAGCGCTGGAGCGAGAGCCCCCCGACCCCCGTCCCGATGGCGGGCACGGCCAGCGTCCGGCAGCCCTTCTCATCCGCCAGGGCCAGGCTGGCGCGCAGGGCGTCGCGCAGACTCGTCTCGCTGGCGGTGCCCCCCGGCGCCATGCCGGCCGCGTGGATGACGAAGCGGGCGCCCAGCTCGCCGGCTCCGGTGACGGCCGCCTGTCCCACCTCCACGGGCCCGTGGGCGTCGCACTCCGCTTGGATGGAGGGACCGCCCCGCGCGCAGATCGCACCGGCCACGCCACTGCCCAAGACCAGCTGGCTGTTGGCCGCGTTCACGATGGCGTCCACCTCCTGATCGCAGAGGTCGCCTTCCAACAGCACGACGCGTCCCACTAGGGGCTCCTCTCGGCCCGCGCTTCCAACGCTTCCAACAGGCCGGCCGCCAGGAGGGGAATCAGGATCTCGTGATGGCCCACCAGCGAGAGGCCGCGGCCGCCCAGCCGGGTCGGGCGCTCGACCACGTTGACGGCCGGCCGGTACTGGCGAAGGAAGTCGACGTTCACCGTCGTGATCCGTTCCACCGTGTGGCCGAGATTCCGCGCCAACGCCAACGCCTTCAGGAAGACCTCGGGCAGGATCACCGCAGACCCCACGTTGAAATACACGCCGTGCTCGAGCTCGGCCACCAGGGCGGCCAGCGTCTCGAAGTCTCGGAAGCTGGTGGCTCCCAGCGCCGCTCCGTCGGCGCTCGGGTGCATGTGATGGATGTCGGTGCCCACGGCGACGTGCACGGTCACGGGCACGTCACACTCGACGGCCGTCGCCAACACGGAGCGGTCGCGGTGCGGGTAGTCGCCCTCGAGAATCGCGCGGCCCACCGCTTCGCCCATGCCGAAGCCTTTGTGGTGGCCGTCTGCGATGGCGCGGTTCAAGCGCTCGGCGGTCTCGTCCGCCATGCCGAAGGTGCCCTCGTCCAGGGCGGGAGCCACGTCCTCGCTGGTGTGTCCCAGGAAAGCCAGCTCGAGATCGTGCACGCAGCCGGCCCCGTTCAAGACGACGCCGTGGATGGCCCCGCGGCGCAGGAGATCCACGACGATCGGCGCCAGCCCCACCTTGATCACGTGCGCGCCGAAGCCGAACACCACCCGATGCCCTCCGGTCACCGCTGTGGCCCAGGCCTCGATGGCGGCCCGCAGATCCGCCGCGCCGAGGACGTCCGGCAGCCGCTCCAGGAACTCCGCCAACGAGCCGCCCGGCGTGAAGGGCTCGGCCTCGTCCCGGCGTTCGAGCTTGCTCGCACGCGCGCGCGCGGAGACGGTTCTGACGCGGGAACGATCGATGGGCGGCGGACGGGTCAC
>JAKSBN010000400.1 GCA_022361175.1 Pseudomonadota bacterium
ACGCGGCGGATCTCCTCGTCGCGCCCCACCACCGGGTCGAGCTTGCCCGAGCGCGCGGCGTCCGTGAGATCGCGCCCGAACTTCTCCAGGGCCTGGTACTTGGACTCGGGATCCTGGTCGGTGACCCGAGCGCCTCCGCGCACCGCCTGGAGGGCCTTCTGGATGGACTCGCGCGACGCCCCCGCTTCGCGCAGCGCGCGCCCGGCCGCGTCCGATTCGTCGGCGGCCAGCGCCAGCAGGAAGTGTTCGGTGGAGACGTACTCGTCTTTCAGCGCCTCCGCCTCGCGAAACGCCGCCTCCAGCACTCGCGACGTGGCCGCGGCCAGCTGGGGCTGGGAGCCGCCGCTGACCTTGGGCGTGCGCGAGAGGATGTCCTCGAGCTGGTTCTGAAGCGCCGGCAGGGCCACGCCCAGCTTCTGGAGCACCGGCACCGTACTGCCCTCGGGTTGCGCCAGAAGTGCACACAGCACGTGCGCGGGCTCGATGGAGCTGTGGCCCCGGGACGTCGCCAGGGACTGCGCCTCCGACAGCGCCTCCTGGCTCTTGATCGTGAGTTTTTCGAATCGCATGGCCCGAACCCTAAGCACGCGCCAGGGGCTGGCAAGGGCGGGCCCCGAGAATCGGAGGGGTGCGGGAGCCCGGGTGAAATCCCCAGGCTCCCGGGGACACTCAGTCGCGTCGCTTCATGGGAACGAAGAGCGTGGCCTCGCCGCGGCGGATCAGCATCAGGACGCTCTTGTCCGACTGGCCGAGCTGCTCGCGCAGCTCCTTCACCGTATTGGTCTCCTCGCGGTCCACCTCCACGACGACGTCTCCGCGCCGCAGGCCGGCGTCGTCCGCAGGGCTGCCGGGCTCGATCTCGGTGATGACGACCCCAGCCTCCGCTTCGACCCCGAGCTGGTCGGCCAGCTCTTCCGTCAAGTTCTGGACCCGCAGTCCGAACGCCCCCGGCTCGCTCTCCCCACTGGTCTTGGCCAGCGTGGCGCCCTCGTCGAGCACGCCCACGGAGACCCGGAGCTTCTTGGTGCGACCCTTGCGCACCACCTGGACGTCCACCGACTTGTCGATGGGCGTGTTCGCGACGACGCGCGGCAGCTCCTTCCACTCTCCGATGGGCGTGCCGTCGAACTCGACGATGACGTCCCCGGCCTCGAAGCCGGCCTCGTCCGCGGGGCCGTCCGGGACCACCCGTGAAACCAGCGCCCCGTCCTCGTTCTCCAGTTCGAACTCCTCGGCCAGCTCGGGGGTGACGCCCTGGATCACGACGCCCAGCCAGCCGCGCACGACGTGGCCGCTGGCCCGCAGCTGCGGAAGGATGTTCTTGGCCATGTTGATGGGGACCGCGAAGCCGATCGTGTTGGCCCGGGGGTTGATGGCCGTGTTGATGCCGATCACCTCCCCCTTCAGATTGAGCAGCGGCCCGCCCGAGTTGCCCGGGTTGATGGCCGCGTCGGTCTGGATGAAGTCGTCGTAGTTGGTCTGGCCGATGATGCGGTGCTTCGCGCTCACGATCCCGGCCGTCACCGTGTGCTCCAGACCGAAGGGGTTGCCGATGGCGATGACCCACTCGCCGGGCCGGACGCCGTCCGAGTCGCCCAGCGGGATCGCCGGCAGCGGGGCCTCCGACTCCACCCGGATGAGGGCGATGTCGGTCTTGGGATCGCGGCCCACGACCTCGGCGTCCAGCTCCCGGCCGTCGTTGAAGACCACCTGGATGCTGTCGACGTCCTCGATCACGTGGTTGTTGGTGACGATGAAGCCGTCCTGGGAGATCACGAAGCCGCTGCCCAGGCTCGGCACCTTGAACTCGCGCCGGCCCCGGCCCTGGAAGGGGTTGCCGCCGAAGAACTCCTCGAACTGGCGCGGAAGCCGGATCGGTCCGCCGGTGACCGTCTTGGACGTTTGGATGTTGACGACGGCGGGGGACACGGTCTCGGCCAGATCCGCGAACCCGTTGGGGACGCCCTGGGGCACGATGGGCGCGCGTCCGCTGCCCTCTTCCCAGAAGCCCTCCTGGGCGGCGGCGGGCTTCTTCTCCTCGTCGCCTCCGAACAGATCCAGGGCCTCGGCCGTCTGGTCGCGGAGGGTGACCCGGAACTCGAGCACCCCCGCCAGGGTGACCAGGGCCGCCACGACGGCCCCGGCGAGCAGCCAGGTTCCCAATCGAAACTTCATGCGAATCTCCCGTTCTCGATGACTCTCTCGGTCGCTCTCGGGACCCGAGGGCCCGCTTCCCGGGCTTCGCGCGTCGCGACCCGCCGGAAGCGGCGTAGCTTGGACTCCACCGTCTCTCCGCCGGTTCCCGCGTCACCCGGACACCCGGACGTGTCGCTCACCGGCGGCGCGCCCTAGCCGAGCGGTACCGTGACATGGTACCGGCCGCCTCCGCGCTGAACCACGATCAGCGCCGCCTCCCGGCCGCGGAGGTCGAGAACCGCGCGCCGCAGCGCCTCCCCGTCGGCCAGCGTGCGCCCGTTGACGCCGAGGATCAGGTCGCCGTTCTTCACGCCGATGCGCTGGGAGCCGCTCCCGGAGCGCACCGACCGCACCACGAAACCGCCCCGCTCGCGGGCCTCCAGGCGCAGGCCCAGCAGCTGCTCGGTCAGCTCCGGGATGATGCGGTCCGGCACCTCCTCGGCCCGCACCTGGATCGGCATCCGCTGGCCATCGCGCCAGATCTCCAGCTGCAGCTCCTGGTTCGTGGTCACGGTCTTCAGCATGTCGAAGAACTCGCGGGCCGTGCGCACGCTGCGCCCGTCCACGCGCGCCACGATGTCGCCGCGTTTGAGCCCCCCGCGGTCGGCCGGGCCCCCCTTGCGGATGCGGTTCACCAGTGCGCCGAAGACGTCGTCGGGAAGCTCCAAGACCTCCTGCAGGCCCGGGTCCAGGTCCTGGAAGTCGAGCCCGAGCCACACCGGGTGCACCTCGCCGAATTCGATCAACTCGGCGATCACACGCTGGGCCGCGTCGATGGGGATGGCGAAGCCGATGCCCTCTGCACCGTTGTAGATGGCCGTGTTGATGCCCACCAGCGTGCCTTCGGCGTTCAGCAGGGGGCCGCCCGAGTTGCCGGGGTTGATGGAGGCGTCGGTCTGGATGAAGCCGTGGAAGACCCGCTGCTGCGCGGTGCGGATCGAGCGGTTGGTGGCGGAGACGACGCCCGTGGTGACCGTGTTCGAGAGTCCGAAGGGGTTGCCGATGGCGATCACGGGCTCGCCCACCAGGATGTCCTTGGAGGTGCCCGGCGGCACCCAGGGCAGGCTTTCCTCGGTCTCGACCTTGAGCACGGCCAGATCGTTGTTGGGGTCGGCGCCCACGAGGCTGGCGTCGAACTCGCGTCCGTCGGCCAGGGTCACGCGGATGCGCGTGGCGCGCGCGACCACGTGCTCGTTGGTGATGACGTGTCCGTCGCGATCGATGATGACGCCCGAGCCCAAGCTCTGCTCGGTGCGCGATGCGCGCGGCTCGAAGAAGTCGCGGAAGAAGTCGGAGAACGGGTCTCGCCGCCCGAAGCCGAAGGGCCGACGGCCGCGGGCCGCCAGGCGTTCGGTGGTGATGTTGACGACGGACGGGCCCACCTCCTGGACGACCTCGACCGTCGCCGTGCGACGCAGGAAGGGATCCGCCGCGAACGCGGGCGCCGCCGCCAGGGCCAACCCCACGCTGGCCCACGCCGCCCACGACCGTGCCCAACCCACCATGCCTGACTTCCTCCGCGTCCCTGTCCTTTGATGCTCTCGGGATGTTGGACGCCCGTCGGGTCGCGAAGATTCGTTCCCCGCGGGCGAATCTAGCGCCCTCGCGGCCCCTCTTCATGGCCTGGACCCCGGGGCGGCCCCTATTGTTCGGCGATGCGTCCCGCTCCGCCCGTCCACCTGCTCGACGCCTTCGCGGCGCGCTTCCGCGAGCCGGCGCGAGTCGCGGCGCGCGCGCCCGGCCGCGTGAACCTGATCGGCGAGCACACGGACTACAACGGAGGGCTGGTACTGCCCTGCGCCATCGACCGCGACACCTGGGTCTTGGCGTCTCCGGCTCCGGGCAAGACCGTCCGGGTGGTCGCGCTGGATCTGGATGCGGAGGCCGACTTCGAGGTGGGGCGCGAAGCGCGGCAGGGCGATTTCGCCGACTACGTCCAGGGAGTCACCTGGGCCCTGGGAGAGCGCGGACACACGCTCGGCGGCGGGCAGCTCCTGGTGTCGAGCCAGGTGCCCCGGGCGGCGGGGCTCTCCAGCTCGGCGGCGCTCGAGCTGGCGGTGGCCGCCGCGCTCGATGGGCTGTGGGGGCTGTCGCTGGCTCCGCTCGATTGGGCGCGTGTGGCGCACCGCGCCGAGTGCGACTTTGCGGGGGTGGCGTGCGGGATCATGGATCAGTTCGCCAGCGGCCTGGGACGCATCGGGCACGCCCTCCGCATCGACTGTGCGTCGGAGCAGGTGGCACCGATCCCCATGCCCGAGGGCTTCCGGCTGCTGGTGGCGCAGTCCGGCGTCGAACGCCGGCTGGCGGCCAGCGGCTACAACGAGCGCGTGGCCGAGTGCGCCCGGGCCTTGGCGGCCGCGCGGGACGCCAAGCTGGCGAAGGCCGACGCCGACAGCCTGCGCGGCCTCGAGGACGTGCCGCTGGCCGAGCTCGAGCGCGTCCTCGATCCGGTGGCCGCGCGCCGTGTCCGCCACGTGCTGTCCGAGAACCGCCGGGTCGACGCCTTCTGCCGCGCCCTGGCGAGCGGAGATCTCGACGGCGCGGGGCGCCTCTTGGTCGAGAGCCAGGCCAGCCTGCGCGACGACTACCAGGTGAGCGTGCCGGAGCTCGACGCGCTCTGTGAGATCGCCGACGCTCAGGCGGGTGTGTTCGGCTCGCGTCTCACCGGAGCGGGCTTTGGCGGCTGCACGCTCCACCTGGTGGCGCGCGAGGCCGCGGCGGCGGTCTCGAAGGCGCTGGCGGACGGGTTCGAAGGGCGCTTTGGACGCCGGCCCGAGTCGTGGACCGTGGCGCCAGCGGCCGGTGCCAGCTGCCAGACGCTGGCTTGAAGCCGGCCCGAGTCGGAGTCAGGTGCCGTCGAGCGCGCGGCGCAGCTCGGCCGCGCGGGCGCCGGGGTCGGGCGTCCCCAGGATGGCTCCGGTCACCGCGATCCCGGCCGCGCCGGCGCGCAGCGAGGCGCCCGCGCGCTCGGCCGTGAGGCCGCCCTGGGCCAATACGGGAACGCCGCAGCGGGCGGCCGCAGCGAGTCCTTCCAGTCCGAGGGGGGCGCGGCTGGCCGCCTTGCTGAGCGGCTCGAAGATCGGCGCCAGGTGGACGTAGGAGGCTCCCGCAGCCGCGGCTTCGCGCGCTTCTTCTGCGGAATGGCAGGAGACCCCGATGGTCGCGTCGGCACCCAGCAGACACCGGGCATCGGCGACCCCCACGGCGTCGAAGCCCAGGTGCGCGCCGTCGGCCGCCACGGCCTGCGCGACGTCGAGGCGGCGATTGACGAGGACGCGCACCCGGCCGGGCGCGGCGGCGCGGGCGGCCTCCGCGATCGCGCGCGCGAAGTCCAGCCACTCGCATCCGGGCGGGGCCCGTTCGCGCACCTGCACCCAGTCGACGCCGCCGGCGACCGCCGCCGCCACGGCCGCGGCGGGCTCTTCGCCGGC
>JAKSBN010000046.1 GCA_022361175.1 Pseudomonadota bacterium
GAGGTGGGGCAGCGGCCGCTTCGCCCGCGCGATCGCCGGCGAACGCATCAGGAGCAGATTGCGATTGTCGGTGACGAGCGGCGCTTCGCCGGCGAAGGCGCGAGCTCCCGTCTCGTCGAGCACCAGTGCGGCCGCCACGTCGACGGGGCTCAAGATGCCCAGCTCGGCGTAGACATCCGGCGCGGCCGCGATCGCGGCGGCCTGGACCTCGCTGCCGGCGAAGGGGCGGTCCGAGGCGACGAACAGGATGCCGGCGGCGGCGGGGCGGTAGACCTGGACGTGCGGGAAGACGTCCAGCAGCGTGGCAACCAGCGAGCGGAGCAGGTCCTCGTCCACGAACTGCAGGCCCATCCACTGAACCAACACACCGCCCGGGTCGAGGCGCTCTCGCGCGAGTGAGAAGAACTCGCGCGTGTAGAGGTGCGAGGAGCCGGCCGTCCACGGGTGCGACGGTTGGGACACGATGGCGGAGTAGGAGCCGCGGGCGACGAGCAGCGCGCCCCTGGCGTCGTTCGCCACCAACCGGACGCGCGGATCCGACAGCGGATCCCGGTGGCGTCTGTCCGCCACCCGGCGGTTCGCCTCGATGACCTCCGGCTCGAGCTCGACGACGTCGATGCGTTCGACGCCGGGAGGCACGCTCTCGAGGAGGGCGCCGCCGCCCAGTCCGACGGCCAAGAGCGAGGGGCTGTCGGGCCGGAGCACGGTGTGCAGCGATCCCAGCCAGCGCGCCAGCGGGTAGCGGGTGGGGCGGCCGCCGGCGGGCAGGATGACGGATTCCGGCAGTCCGTTGGTTCGCAGCTGCCAGCCGCCGGTGTCCTCCAGCAGCAGCACCGTTGCGCTGCGGCCCACGGCGTCGTACACGAGCCGGCCGGTCGCGGGAGAGCGGTCGAGCGGGGAGCTCCGCAGGACGCGCCAGGGCGTCTGCGCCGGCAGCAGCACCAGGCCGCCGGCGGCCGCGGCGACGGTGCACCAGACGAGCGCTCGGCCGCGCTGCATCCACAACGCCGCGGCGCTCGCCAGCATCAGGTTCCCCAGCACCCCGACGGCGAGGGTTCCCGCGTAGCCGAGAGCCGGAAGCACCAGAAAGCCGGCGCCGACCGCCCCGAGGATCGAGCCCACGGTGTTCCAGGCGTAGACGCGGGCGCTGGCCGGGCCCGCGTCCTCGACTCGGCCGGCCACCATGCGCACCGCGAAGGGGAAGGTCGCGCCGATGCAGAGCGCCGGCGGCAACAGGACGGCGGCGGACGCCAGCGCGTCCAACGCGAAGGGCGGCCAGGCCAGCGAAGCGCCGGCGCGCGCGAGTCCGGGGATTCGATCGAGCGCGGCGAAGGCGGCGAACGAGAGCAGGCCGGTTCCCAGCTGCACCAGGGCGAAGCCCCGGGCGGCCCGCTCCGGGGTCGTGGCGAATCTGGAGGCCAGCGCCGAGCCGAGAGCGATGCCGGCGAGGAACGTCCCCAGCATGGTGGAGAAGGCGTAGAGGCTGCCGCCGAGGACGTGCCCCAGAAGTCGGGTCCAGAGCACTTCGTACACGAAGGAGAGCAGGCCCGAGACGAGCATCGCCGGCAGGATGAACCGCCCGCCCGCCAGCGAGGGCCGGAGCTGCGGCGAGCCGGGCGTGCTCGGGCCCGCCGCGCGGGCCAGCAGCACGGCCGCCACGAACACCAGGGCGTTCACCGCGGCCGCCAGTGCGATGGATCCGCGCAGCCCCGCGGCCGGGATCACCAGGAAACCCGTCGACACTGCGCCGAAGACGGCGCCCACCGTGTTGACCGCGTAGAGGCCCCCGATACGGGAGCCGATCTCGCGTTCGTGCGTGACGGCGTGCCTCGCCAACAGGGGCAAGGTCGCCCCCATCAGCGACGTGGGGATCATGACGATGGCGAACGTGCACGCCGCGTAGAAGAGCCCGGTCGCGACCCCGCCCGCATCGCTCGGGCCCGCATCGCCCCCGAACCAGGCGACGTAGAGCGCTCGGCACAGCTGGATGCCGAGGGGAACGGCCACGATCGCCGACCCCGCGATCCCGAGTTCGAGAAGTCCATAGGCCAGGACCGGTCGCCGGATGCGGTGCGCGAAGCGCGCGGCCAGGGCCGCGCCGGCGGCCAAGCCTCCCATGTAGGAGGAGAGCACGGTGGCCACGGCCAGTTCCGAGGTGCCGAAGACGAACGCGAACTGCCTCGTCCAGGCGATCTGATAGGCGAGCCCGGCCCAGCCCGACAGGAAGAAGCAGGCCAGCAGCCAGCCAAAGCCGCGCCTCGGCTTCACGTCGCCCACCGGCACGCTCGGATCAGGAAGCTTCGGACGAGCGCGCTTGCAGTGCCTGCAGGGCGGTGGAAGCGTCCCCGAACTCCTTGTCCAGGTCGAGCGCCTGCTGGAAAGCGCCCTTGGCTTCCTCGATGCGCCCCAGTTCGGTCAGGGCCAGGCCGGCGTGATGGTGGTAGATCGGGTGGTCCTGTCCCTTGGACGCCGCGAGCTCCGCCGCGTACCGGAACTGCGCCAGGGCGGGCTCGTAGAGGCCCATGCGCAGCTGGACGAAACCGAGCGTGTCGGCCACCTGCGGCACGTCCGCCAGATCGCGCTGCGCCGATTGGGCCAGCTCCAAGGCCCGGTTGAGCTCCTGGCTCTGCTTGGCGAGCAGGTACGCCAGGTCGTTCTTGGCACCGGGCCAGTCGTTGCCGGTGGCCACGACCTGCTCCAAGAGCTCCAGCGCTCGCTGCTCGTTCCCCGTCTGGAGATGGAGCCGCGCCAACAGGGTCTGGCTCGACGGCCCGAGAGCGCCTGCGGCCGCCGCCTCCTCGAAGGACTGCACGGCTTCTTCGAGCTTGCCCTGCGCGCGGTAGATGGCGGCCAGCAGGTCGGTCGCGCCGGCCAGGTTCGGATTGGCCTCGAAGGCGCGCAACGCGTCGCGCTGGGCGCCTTCGAGATTGCCCGTCATGGCGAGCAAAGTGCCCCGTTCCAGGATCAGCCGGGCGGACACGCGCTTGCCGGCGATCGCGGCGTTCAAGTGTTCGAGTGCCTCGCGCGTGCGGCCGGCGTTGCGCTGGCGCACGACCAGCTCCACCAACAGGTTGGGGTTGTCGGGGTGCTTTTCGAGCGCCCGCGCCAGCAAGGTCATCGCTTCTTCGGGTCGGCTGCCGAGCTCCTTCTCCACGTAGAGGAGGTAGGCGGCCGGGGTCGAGGGACCGCGGTCCTTGTAGACGGTGTTCTCGAGCAGGCGGCGGGCCGCGGCTTGCCGGCCGATCCCGTAGAGCGCGCGCGCTTGCCCGACCCGCTCCAGTCCCGACAAGGCCACGCCGTTGTTGGTCAGGCTGCTGAAGCTCAGCAGCGCTCCGAACCAGTCGCCCTGGTCGAGCTCCAAGTTGGCGCGGATGCGAAACGCGTTCGCGGGGAAGCCGCGGTCCCGCGAGAGCTCGATGGAGCGATTGATGGCCTCGAGGGCCTCCGGCAGGTTGCCCAGGCGCCGCTCGGAGGTCGCCAGCAGGCGAAAGGCCTCGGGGTCGTTGTATTCGCTGGTGAGGGCGCGCAGGAGCTGTGCCGCGTCTTCGGGGCGCCGGGCGGCCAACGCGCTCTGGGCCCGCGCCAGCGTGGTGCGCGGATGATCGGGATGGCTGTGCGCCAGCTCGACCACCACGGCGTTGGCCTCGTCGGGCCGCCGCAGCGCGAACAGCGTGTTCACCCGTGCCGCCTGCAGTGCCGGCGCGATGTCCGAGTTGGCCGCCGCCGCGTCGCGCAGATGAGCGAGCGCCCGCTCGGGATCGCCCTGCTCCTGGAGGAACGTGGAATAGCGGACGTGCGCTGTGGCGTCGTCGGGGCGGCTCTCCAGCAGCCGGGCCCAGACCAGCGCGGCGTCGCGGCCCTGCTGTTGATCCAGCCGGGCGAGGCGCGCCCAGTTGACGATGCGGTGGGGTTCGATCTCGACGAGCCGCTCCAGGGCCCAACGCAGCAATTCCTGGTGGTTCCAGCGCGGCGCGACCTGAGTGGCGAAGCGCAGGCTCTGCGCCTCGCGGTCCACGACTCCCTGCTCGCGACCCAAGGCCGCGGCTGCCCGGATCTCGGCCTCGGCGTCGGCTTCGTGGCCGGGCCAGGCTGCATACACCTTGGCCGCTTGGAAGCGGGCCTGCCACTGGCCGTCCTCGTCTTCCGTCTCCCGCGCCTTGGCGAAGGCCTTCACGGCGTTCTGGAAGGCGCGCTCCGGAATCGCCACTTCGTCGATCTGCATCGCTCGGATACGCGCTTGGTGCACCTTGCCGAGCTGCAAGTGCGCCAGCGGCGACTCGGAGTCGAGTTCGACCGCGGCGAACGCGGCCTCGAGGGCCGCGTTGATGTCGTTCTGCACGACCGCGATGCGCGACCGCACCACGTAAGCCAGGCTGTTCGACGGGTCCGTCTCCAGCACCTGGCTCAGGATCTCGTTGGCGCGGTCGGGCTCGTCGAAGATCAGCAGGGCCGCCTGTTGGGTGGCGGCCGCCAGATTCTGGGGATCGAGGCGGAAAGTCTCTCCGTAGAAGAAGATGGCATCGGCCAATTGGCCGTTCATCTCGCACACCTGAGCGATGCGGTAGTTGGTGTGTGGGTCCTTGGGATCGAATTGAAGCGCCGAACGCAGCTCGATCAGCGCCTCCTTGAGCTTCCCCTCCTCGACGTATCCCTCGGCGCGCCCCAGGTGCTGCTCGCGTCTTTCCTGGTCCGAAGCGCAGGCCAGCGCCAGCGCGGCGGCGAGAAATGCGATCGTCCGGAATGCCCCTCGGCTGTTCACGGCTTCTCCTCCAGCTGCGCCAGCACGGTGCGCGCCGCCTCTGCCTCGGGGAATGCCCCCCCGGCCAGCGCGCGGTTGAGCTCGACGCGGGCCTCCTCGCTTCGCTCGAGGGCGGCCAGCGCCACGCCCAGCCGATAGCGGATGGACGGAGAGTCCGGGGCCTTGCCGAGCGCCTCCCGGAAGGTCGCCACCGCGGCGGCGTCCTCGCCGCGCTTGTGCTGGACCCACCCGAGCGTGTCCAGGATCTCCGGCCGGCGGTCGATGCGTGCCGCGCGTCGCGCCAAGTCCAGGGCCAACTCGTCTTCGCCGCCCTGTTCCGCCAGCAGCCAGGCCAGGTCGTTCGCCGCCAGCGCGTGCGCCGGGTTGCCGGCGACCACCGCGCGCAGGCGCTCGATCGCGCTCTGCTTGTTGCCGCGCTTGAGCTCGAGCTGGGCGGCGGAGTAGGCGGCGCTCCCGTCGCCGGCATCGGCCGCGCTCGCCCGGTCCAGCAGGGCGAGGGCGACGTCCGTGTCACCGGCTTCGAGGGTGAGGGCGGCAAGGCCTTCGAGTGCGGGACCGAACTCGGCGTCGAGTTCGATGGCGCGTTCGAACGCACCGCGGGCGCCTGCCGGGTCGCCGGTGCGCAACAGGATGCGCCCCCGGACGTCGTGCAGGCTCGGTGCATCCGCATGGGCGGCGAGGGCCGCGTCGACGCGCGCCAGGGCCCGCGCGGTCTGACCCAGCAACAGCCGGTCC
>JAKSBN010000349.1 GCA_022361175.1 Pseudomonadota bacterium
CCGTTGCGCCCGCCGGACCCGCAGGGCCTTCGGGACCCGTTGCACCCGCCGGGCCTGCGGGACCTTCCGGACCCGTTGCACCGGCCGGACCCGCTGGACCTTCGGGACCGGTTGCACCCGCCGGGCCTGCAGGACCTTCCGGACCCGTTGCACCGGCCGGGCCCGCTGGACCTTCCGGACCGGTCGCACCCGCCGGGCCTGCGGGACCTTCCGGACCCGTTGCACCCGCCGGACCCGCTGGACCTTCGGGACCCGTTGCACCGGCCGGGCCTGCAGGACCTTCCGGACCCGTTGCACCCGCCGGACCGGCAGGACCTTCGGGACCGGTAGGGCCGGGGGGACCGGCCCCGACGCCGGGATCGGGTTCACGTCCGCTGTTGGCCAGCGCATCCAGCGCACTCGCAGTCAGGCCGGTGCCGATACTCAGGACGACGCGGTCGATGGAAAAGCCGCCTTCGCGGGTGTCCAACTCGAAGGTGAGAGCCTGGTTCGCCTGCTCCGGCAAGACTTCGTAGTCCCGGACCTTGGACCACCAGCGGTACGTGCCCTCCGTCGGCGTCGAGCCCTGCCAGTGGCCGGAATCGTGCAGGTCGTTCTCGCGGAAACCGGGGTTCGCCGAGCCGAACGCGGTGCCCTGGCGCGGGCGGAAGAAGGAGTTCTCGTCCACCAGGTCGCCTGGATCCTCGCGTTCGAACAAGCTTCCGCGAATGTAGAGCCGATACAAACCCGGGTGGCGGAACCGCAGCCGGTAGCTCACCGTCCCGGCGTGGCCGTCGTCGTTCGTGAGATCCAGGTCGGCGAGAATGGCCTCGTTTCCCGATGCGTTCACGACGGCCGGGTTGGAGTTCTCGTCGATCACCCGCCAGCCGTCGTCGCCTCGCTCGGTGCGGCGGGCATCGAAATCCTCCGCCTCGAACGCGATGTAGGCCGCTCCAAGCTCCTGCTGGATCAACTCGCCGCTGAAGACGGGGCGCCCGCCCGGTGGGCCTTCCGCTCCGCTCGGGCCAGCCGGACCCGCTGGACCGTTGGCGCCCGCAGGTCCGGCCGGGCCTGCGGGGCCAGTCGGGCCGGCGGGACCGGCCGGGCCCGCGGGTCCCGTCGGGCCTGCGGGACCCGTCGCACCGGCGGGACCCGTCGGACCTTCCGGACCTGTCGCACCGGCCGGACCGGCTGGACCTTCCGGCCCCGGAGGACCACCCGCCGGACCGGGCGGGCCCTCGGGACCCTCCGGACCTTGCGGCCCCACCGGACCCGCAGGGCCTGCCGGACCGGGGGGTCCCGGCGGACCGGCAGGTCCCGACCCGACCCCTTCGCCGAGGCTTGCACGAGGCGTGTTCGCGAGCGCGTCGAGCTCCGCGATCGACAGCGAGTCGTCCGTCGCCAACACGATGCGGTCGATGGAGAAGCCGCCCTCGCGCGTATCGAGTTCGAAGAAGAGCGGCCCGGCGAGCTGTGCCTCCTGCACTTCGTAGAGCGGACGCCGCACCCACCAGTCGTGGAAGCCCGCCGCCGGAGTGACGCCGCTCAGCCACTCCGCGGGAGCGTCCAGCCCGTTCTCCACGGCGCCCGGGTCGGCGGAGCCGAACGCCACCCCGTCGGGCGGCCGAATGAAGGAGTTCTCGTCGCCCAAGTCACCCGGGTCCTCGCGCTCGTACATGGTGGCCCGAACGTAGAGGTGGTAGAAGCCCGCGTTCGCGAACTGGATGCGGTACAGGGCGGTACCCGCGTGGGCGTCGTTGTTGTCCAGGTTCAGGTTCGCCAGCAACGACGCGCCGCCCGACGCGTCCAGCGGCACCTGGTTCTGCTCCCCGTCCAGGATCACCCACCCCGCGTTGCCACTGGCCACGTTCGCGTCGAAGTCCTCCGCCTCGAAGGCCACGTAGTCCGCGTCCGCCGGCTGTGTCAGCGACGGGTAGCCGATCGCCTCCAGCTCGAAGCCGTTCAGCCAAGAGGCCGTGTCCGACACGTTGTCGTTGTCTCCCGTGCGGTCCTTCTCCTGCCAGAAGACGACGTCGGTGCCATCGGCTTCGAAGATCGTGACCAGCCGGGTCGCCTCCGGCGAGTTGCTGCCGGTGCTCACCGAGAGATCGTCGGCCAGCGCCCGATCCACCTCGGCATCGTGCGCGCCCTGGCGCAGGAAGACGTCGCTCTTGCCGGGGTAGCTCGCGGCGTCGTGGTGGTAGGTCGTGAGTCGATAGCGCCCGCGCGGCAGGCCGACGAAGCGGATCGCCAGCCCGTCGTCCTGGCGGATGCCGTCCTCGACCAAATCGCCCCGTAGATAGTCGGTGACGCAGCAACGGTCCACCCAGTCGATGTTCCCACTGCTCTCGGGATGGTCGCTGAGCTCGATCTGGACCGCGGTGTCGAAGGCCACGAAGACACGAACAGTCGCATCGTTGGTGTTGAAACCCGTGCCGCTCCACTCGGTGAAGGGCCAGTTCACTTCCAGATCCTGTCCGACCGGTCCGAAGTCGATTCGCAGGGCGTCCTGCGCCGACGCCGGCGCCGCCACGCCGACGAGGGAAACGAAGACCGCGATAAGCTTCGCGCGTGCGACTTTCGTCATGTGATGACCTCGTGTCTCCTTTGGGTGTTCCAGCCCACCGACTCGAGACTTCTCTGGAGTGCGCGCCGAAACGACACGTGGCCCCGCTGCACGCGAAGCCCTGGTTCGAGCTCGCGCGGCAACGGAGCCACGCCCGAACTTCCATTAGGCGTGAGCCGTTCTCTGTGTCAAGGAATTTAAGGATCCGAACGCGTGTCTTGGCGGCGCTTCCGAACGTTCGGTTTTCGTTTGCGATAGCCAGGCGCGGAATTCACGCTCCGCTGCCGTGCCGCGCGTGCCGCGCAGCGATCGCCGTCCGTAAAACCAACTAGCTCGCGAATTCGGGTGGCGCCGAACAGGTTAGCCGCGTTCGCCGAACGGCACGCCTCCGCGCCGCTGCGGCAGGCCGTCGCGGATCTCCACCCACGGCACCTTCGACGAGACGAAGATGTGCTCTTCCACCATCCGCCCCGGGTCGGTGTCCAGCGACCCGAGCCGCAGGCCCAGCAGCTGGGGCAGCGCATCCCGACTCTTGTAGAGCGGGCTCCCGCAGCACCCCGCGAAGACGCGGTAGATGCCGGGGCTCGACTCCCAGCGCGAGAGCCTCTCTCGTCCGGAGACGATGCGAAACTCCTCGGTCATGATCGCGGCCGTCGTCCCGAAGCTCGAGCCCGAGTGCTTGCGACACTGCCAGCAGTGGCAGTAGCCCACTGGCCCGCGCAACTCGCCGTCGAGCTCGTAGCGAACCTGGCCGCACGCGCACGATCCCTTGAGCATGGCACTACGCTACGGGGGAAGACGGGATCGCGCCAGAAGGCGAGTGCAGGGCAAGCGGGTCTGCTGACGCCGGGTGACACTTCTGGATCCCGGCGCTCCAACGCGGCCTCGTCTAGGCTGGCGCGATGGTGGAACGCCTGCTTACCAGCATTGCGGCGTGGGCCGAGGACACTCCAGGCCTCGTCGCGGTGGCGCTGGTCGGCTCGCACGACCCGGGGTGCGGCCGGGTCGTCGTTGTCGATGACGACAGAGGCCCGGCGCTCGGGCTGCTCGGACTCGAGATACAGCCGCTGGCCCGGAACGTACCTCTGCGCGTAGCGCTCCCGGACGTTCTCGCCGCCGCCGAACCACTCGGCATCGCGCCGCTCGGCCCGGGACAGCGTCACGGCGAAGTCCGCGCGCACGAAGACGGAGAAGTCCCAGTGCCGCCGCAGCTCGGACCGGAGCAGAAACACGCCGTCGAAGAGCAGGATCGCGTCCGCGTGCGCCTCCTCCAGCGGCGCGTCCACGGCGGCGTCGGTCCGGTAGTCGAAGAGCGCGCGCCGAAAACGGCGGTCGCCCGTCGGTCCGAGAGGATCCAGCAGCGCCGCGACCAAGCCGGCGTGATCGAAAGAGTCCTCGAAGTAGCCTCGGGGCGATCCCATGCCTTGGCGGTGCCGGATCTCGGCCGGGTGATGGAAGCCGTCGATGGAAGCGCGGATCACGCGTCGCCCCCGCGCCCGCAGCAGTTCGACCAGCTCGTCGGCCAATGTCGTTTTGCCGGCCGCGTCGACCCCGTCGATGGCGACGCGCGGGGGATGCGGCCGACGCAGGTCCACAATCTCGGTGGCGAGACGGGAGATCAGTTCTCGCCGCTCCAACCCCCTAGCCGCCGAAGGTGACGTGCCGCTCGACCTCCAGGACGGAGCCGAGACGGGTCTCGGGTCCGACCGGTGCGGTCTCGGCCGGATCGATGAGAAGGGGTCGAATGCCGGCCGCCATGGCCCCGCGGTAGTCGGCCTCGTAGTTGTCGCCCACGTACACACAGTCCTCGGCCGCGGCACCCAACAGTCCGAGCGCGTGCTGAAAGATCTCGGGTGCGGGCTTTCGGGCGCCGAACTCGACCGAGGTCACGACGTGCTGGAAGTAGCCCGACACGTCCATGCGCTCGAGGTGCCGGGGCACCAACGTCGAATCGTGGGTGTTCGTGATGACGGCCAGGGTGAAGCGGCCGTGCAGGCGCGCGAGCAGCTCGCGCACGCCCGGCAGGTAGCGCACCCCCCGGTTCCACTCCGAGACGTAGGTGTCGGCGAAGTTCCGCACCAACGCGTCGTCGTGGACGGGGGACACGCGCCCGAGAAAAGCGTCGACCAACTCCAGCATCGAGAACTCGCGCCGGCTGCGCTCCGCCGCGGCGTCGAACTCCTCGGAGATCCGCGACCACTGGGACAGGAACTCGTCGTAGCCGAGCGGCGCGCCGGCGGACCTCAGGAGGGCGTACGAACGACCGTAGCCCTGCTCGGTACGGCTCGCCGAATACTCCACGAGGGTCCCGAAGAAGTCGAAGAGGAGGTGGGTGGCGGCGCGAGTCACGCCGAGTCGACCCGCAGGCGACGGTGGGCCCGCAGCAACAGCAAGCCCGGCACCGACAAGACCGCCGCCTGCAGCAGCCCCACGGGCCAGCCGTTGCCGTTGGGGCTGACCTCGTTCCACACGAGATGGGATCCGGCCACGTAGAAGGCGTAACCCGCGCCGGCGGGCAGGACCCACGGCCGCTGGCGCCAGGCAGCCCACGCGCCCACGGCGAAGATCGCCCAGTGAAAGGGGGCGGTGAGCAGCGCCGCCGCGCTACACCTCGGCCGGATACGGCGGCGCCGGATCGTACTGCATCATCTTCTGAACCTGACGCGCGCGGGGGATGCCTTCGATCTGGCCCAAGAGCCAGA
>JAKSBN010000194.1 GCA_022361175.1 Pseudomonadota bacterium
CCGCGCGCAAGGCGTTGGCGAAGCTGTGGGTATCGACGCCGATCTCGCGCTGGTTCACGATCGAGCGCCGGTCGCGGATCAGGAACTCGATCGGGTCCTCGATCGTCATGATGTGACAGGTTCGGTTCGTGTTGATGTGCTCGATCATCGCGGCCAGCGTCGTCGACTTACCCGAGCCGGTCGTCCCGGTCACCAGGATCAAACCGCGGTGCTCGACCGCGATCTGCTCCACCACCTTCGGCACGTGCAGCTGCTCGAGCGTCTTCACGCCGAAGGGGATCACGCGGAAGACGATGCCCACCGTGCCGCGCTGCTGGAAGACGTTGACGCGGAAGCGCCCCAAGCCCGGAATGCCGTAGGCCAGGTCGGCCTCGCGGAACTCGTCGAAGCGGGCCTTCTGCACCGGATTCATGATGGAGAAGGCCATCTTCTGAAGCTCTTCCGGCATCAGGCGCTCGCCGTTCTTGAGCGGGACCAGGGCGCCGTCGACGCGGAACATGGGCGGCAAGCCCGACTTCAGATGGATGTCGGAGGCTCCGCCTTTCAGCGCGACCTTCAGGATTTCATTCAGCTCCAGCGCCATCGGTCAGGCTCCCCTCCCCACATGGAGTCCGGACGATTCCGTTGGAGTCTTCGACCGGTCGAGCGGCTTCCTTGAGCGACTGAGGGCAAAAAGACGCATCTCTGCCCGGACCTTGGGAGCAAGACTCGCGTCGTGGCGAAGGGCGTGGGAGAGGGTCCTTGGGCGGATCGGGTGCGCGAGAGCCGGCGGGGAGCCCGAGGCCCCCCGCCGGGAACTCATCGTCCTACGTCTCCGAGGCCGGTTCGGCGCTCTCCGCCTCGCCTTCGGCCGGCACGGGCAGCTTCAGCCCCTTGGCCGCGTAGACCGCGTCCGCCAGGCGATCGCAGATGTCCGGGTTCTCGCGCAGGAACCGGCGTGCGTTCTCGCGCCCCTGCCCGATGCGGTCTCCATCGTACGAGTACCAGGAGCCGCTCTTCTCCACGAGGTTCTCGTCGACGCCCAGATCCAGGAGATCGCCTTCGCGCGAGATGCCCTCGTTGTAGAGGATGTCGAACTCGGCCTGCCGGAACGGGGGCGCCACCTTGTTCTTCACGACCTTGACCCGAGTGCGGTTCCCCACCACGGTGTCGCTGTCCTTGATGGCCGCGATGCGCCGCACGTCCAGCCGCACCGAAGAGTAGAACTTGAGCGCGTTGCCCCCGCTCGTCGTCTCCGGATTCCCGAACATGACGCCGATCTTCATGCGGATCTGATTGATGAACATCACGGTGGCGTTGGATTTGGCCACCGTGCCCGTGAGCTTGCGCAGCGCCTGGCTCATGAGACGCGCCTGCAGACCCACGTGGGTGTCTCCCATCTCGCCTTCGATCTCGGCGCGCGGCACCAGGGCCGCCACGGAGTCGACGACCACCAGATCGATGGCTCCCGAACGCAGCAGCACGTCGGCGATCTCGAGCGCCTGCTCGCCGGTATCGGGTTGAGACACCAGCAGGTCTTCGATCTGCACGCCCAGGCGCCGCGCGTAGTTCACGTCAAGCGCGTGCTCGGCGTCGATGAAGGCCGCCACGCCGCCCTGCTTCTGGAGCTGGGCAATCGCGTGCAGCGTCAGCGTCGTCTTGCCGCTCGACTCCGGGCCGTAGATCTCGATCACCCGGCCCCGGGGATAGCCCCCGATGCCGAGCACGATGTCGAGGCTGGGCGATCCGCTGGGAAAGCTCTGGATGCCCCGATCGACCGCGTCGCCGGTCATGCTGAGAATCGAGCCCTTGCCGAACTGCTTCTCGATGGTGGATACCGCCAGCTCGAGCGCACGACTGCGATCGTCACCCGGGGCCTGGCTGCTCTTGCGCGGAGCCTTGTTGCTACTTGCCATGGGATTTCCTCCAAAGGGTTTCAAGAGGGGTGATGTGTGTCCCGCCGCGCCAACGCGACGCGCTCGAGAGGGGTGTAACGAGCACCGCGCGGATCGAGCCGGCTCTGGTAGAGCACGACCTCCTCGACGGCAAAGGGCTCTGCAGCCGGCGCCGGCAGGCCCGCAAAGGCCCGGCGGCGCGGCGCCTTCGCACCGCGTCGCACCCGGCCCAGCGTGACGTGGGGCCGCAGGGGGCGCGCGTCGCACGTCTGGCCGGCCGCTTCGATGCCGCTCTGCACCGCGTCGGCCAGCTCCCGAAGCGGGGCTTCGGGAGCCACCTCCAGGGCCACCACGTGAGGACGGCGGTTCGGGGGAAAGGGGCTCAAGCTCCCCAGCTCCAGCTCGAAGGCCGCGACGTCCTTCACGTGTGCGGATACCGCCTGGCGCAGCGGACCCAGGCGACCGCGCTCCACGTCGCCCAAAAACCGCACGGTGACGTGATAGGCCTCGGGGTCCGTCCAGCGAATGCCGGCGAAGGCCTCGCGACCGCGCAGGCGCGAAACGGCCGCCGCCGCCGCCGCGCGCGCATCGTCGGCCAGGTCGACGGCGAAGAAGGCGCGCACCGAGTCGGTCGACGTCACGAGCGGCCTCCACCGGGAGCACTGCCGCCCCCGCGTGCGCGCATCAGGGTGGGGCTCGCCAGCTCCAGCCCGAGCAGCCGGCGGCGGATCCAGTCGAGGCCCACCTGCGTGGTGAGCAGGCGGTGCCGAATGCGATCCAGCGGAAACACGAAGTGATCGGTATGCGTGCCGGAGGCGTCGGCCAGCGCCACGTGCACGAGTCCCACGGGCTTGTCCGCGCTGCCCCCGTCCGGCCCGGAGATGCCGGTCGTGGACACGCCCACATCGGCGCCGTAGCGCTCCCGCACCCCCTCCGCCATGGCGCGCGCCACGGGCTCGGACACGGCACCGTGCGTCTCCAGGAGCGCCGCGGAGACCCCGAGCAGGGCCTGCTTGGAGGCGTTCGAGTAGGCGACCACACCGCCCAGGAAGCCCGCCGAAGAGCCGGGGACGTTCGTGAGCTTCTGCGCGATGCTCCCGCCGGTACACGATTCGGCGACGGCCACGGTGCGCCCGCGCTCCGCCAGCAGCCGTACCACGACGGCCTCCAACGTCTCGTCGCCCTCGGCGTAGATCAAGGGGCCGAGGCGCTCTCGAATGGTTTGGCACACCTCCGCCAGGCGCTCTTCCGCCTCGGCCTCCGTGCGGCCGCGCGCGACGGGGCGCA
Organism: Pseudomonadota bacterium; assembly: GCA_022361175.1. Taxonomy (GTDB): domain Bacteria; phylum Myxococcota_A; class UBA9160; order UBA9160; family UBA4427; genus JAKSBN01. Next base: position 3,162 of record JAKSBN010000194.1, read on the forward strand.
GGTAGTTGTCGGGAAAGGCGGTCCGGAAGCCGAGCTGCACGTCGCCCGCCGCGGCCACGTCGCGGAGCTCCTCGTCGAGCGTCGATTCGCCCATGCCGAACGTGCGCAGCAGCACCGCGCGCACCACGGACCGCTCGCGCCCCGACTCGGCCAGCACCCGGCCGAGCCGCGGAATCACCTGCTCATCCATCATGCGGTAGAGCTCGGGCGGCACCCCCGGCAGGCAGCACACGATGCAGCCGGGCTCCTCCAGCCAGAAGCCGGGTGCGGTGCCAATGGGGTTTGCCAGCACCTGGGCGCCTTTCGGGAAGTAGGCCTGCTTGGCGTTGTTCTCGGCCATCTCCCGCCCGACGCGCTTGAAAAAGCCGCGGATCGTCTCGAGCGATTCCGCGTCCAGCTCGAGCGGACGTCCGGTGGTGGCCGCCAGGATCTCGGTGGTCAAGTCGTCGCGGGTCGGCCCGAGACCGCCGGAGACCAGCACCACGTCGGCGCGCGCCAGTGCCCGCCGAAAGGCGTCGGTCATGTCGTCGGGATCGTCGCGCACCGAGGTGTGCCAGTGCGTCTGTACGTCGAGGCCGAGGAGGCGCTCGGACAAGAAGGACTTGTTGGAGTCCACGATCTCGCCGCGCAAGAGCTCGTCGCCAATGGTCAAGATTTCGGCGATCACGTTGCCCACCACCCCAGCCACAGGGCCGCCAGCAACCCCGAGAGCAGCAGCGCCCCCAGAACTCCAGCCACCACGTCGTCCGCCATCACCCCCAGGCCCCCCTCGAAGTGATCCTGGGCCCACCCCACCGGCCCCGGCTTCCAGATATCCAACACCCGGAATGCGACGAATCCGGTCACGATCAGAAAAATTCCCGTGCCGGAGAACAGCCGCAGCCCGCTCACGGAAGGCAGCAGCGGAGTCAACGCCACGAGCTGGCCCACCACCTCATCGATCACGATGCGCCCGTCGTCCTCGCTCCGATAGAAGCGCTCGGCCACGTCGGACACCCACACGCCCAGAACCGTCAAAGTGATCAAAGTGATGCCGTACAGCATCATGTTGAGCTGAGCGAAGGCCAAAAAAAAGAGCACCCCGACGATGGCGCCGGCCGTGCCCGGAGCCCTGGGAACCAGCCCGGCACCGCCGGCCGTGGCCAGCCACAGCGAAATCCGCGTCGCCCCGCGCGCTTCGGGCACGGACGGCGAATTCGCTTCGAGATCAGGGATTTCTCGGTCCTGGCTCCGGATGAGACCAACCATTCTCCAGCTTCCGGTTCCTGCGAAGAGGGACCGAGCAGCTGCGAATCGGGCCACCGTGGAGGACGGCGGTCGGCTTCTCGTCACCCGGGGACGCGACGATCGGCCCAGAGTAGCTCCGGCGCTCGAAGAGCGTCAATTCGAAATAGCGAAAAAAAGGCGAAATTCACAGAATCGAGCGCCGGGCATCAAGCCCGCTCCGGCCGGGGTCGATGAGGACGGAGTCGACCTGCCCCTCCCCCCCTACTCAGGCGGTCACTCGTGGAGGAAGGGCTGTACGTGGCGGAATCGCTCCAGGAGGCTCAGGAGCCGGACCGGCCGGTCGACCGAACGGCCGCGGACGTTTCGAGCCTGCTCGTGGAACTCTCGCGGGTGCTCAAGGCCATCGCCTTCTACCCCTCCGGCGACGCGGCCCACGCCGCGGCGCTGGCCCGGGGCTTCCTCGCCTGGCAGACCCATCTGAGCCGCTGCGGTCCGCTCACCCTGCGCATGGGCGAAGAAGGCCTCCAGGCCGACGGCGTCGAGGGACTCCTGGCCCGGGGGTATCTGACGGATCTCGCCGCGCGCTTCGTGCGCCAGGGCTTGTTTCGGCTCGACCTGTCCCCGGAGCTCGACGCCGCCAGCTTCGAGAGCCTGGTTCGCGTGCTCGACCTGCCCGCTGCCGAGCTGGACCGGCGGGGCGGCCTGGCGCGAACCCTGTCCGACGGCCCCTCGCGCGGCGTGGCCGTGAACGGGGTCGGGGCGCCGGCGCCCGACCGCGACCCGCTCGGCGAATCCCTGCTGACCTCGCGTACCCGGCGACGCGAGGAGAGCGAGCCCGAGGCACCCGAATCGGCTTTCGAAGACGAGGCCAAGCCCGAGCTCGAAGACGAGCCGCTGCAGCTGCCGGGCCCCGACGACCCCGTGGAGGCACTGCGCCACCAGCTGCTGGAGCTGAACGAGTGCGACGACGACTTCGCCTACCGCGAACTGCTGACGGAGATCGTCGCCGCCGCCGAGGCCGCCACTCAGGCCGAGGAGGCCTATCGGGTCCTGTTGCTGCTGGCGACCCACGCGGTCGGCACCAGTGGCCGGTCCGGCTTCCAGTCGCGGCTGGCCCAGGAGAGCCTGGCGGATCTGGCCAAGGGAGAGCTCCTGGCCTTCGTGTTGGACCGGGCCGCGTCCCCGGGCGATCAAGTGGGCGAGGCCGCCAACCTGGCGAGCATTCGCTCGACCCAGGTCCTGCTGCAGCTGGGAGATCGGGCCGTCGAGCCCGTGCTGCAACGGGCACTGGCAGAAGAGCGGCCCGAGCGGCGCGGCCAGCTGATCGGCATTTTGGTGGCGCTGGGCGATCGCAGCCGGACCGCGATCGAGCGCGTGCTCATGGCCGTGGCGAAGGGACG
>JAKSBN010000252.1 GCA_022361175.1 Pseudomonadota bacterium
AACGTCGACCCCGACGACGAATCCCACCCCAAGGTGGCGCGGGTGCTGGAGCAGGCGCGCAAGGTGGCCGGGGGCCCGCCGCCGCAGGCCCTGGACGCCCTGGCGGAGATCTGCCGCGAGCACGCCGGCGCCGAGCCCGGGCTCGGAGATACCTGCGTCCACCTGGACGGATACGGCACGCGCAGCGCGTTCCTGCTGCAGCTGCCCGAAACCAGCGATGTTCCGCATTCGGCCGGGCCGGGTGCGGGGGCGGCGCGTCTCGCCTATGCGGACGGTCCGCCCTGCCGGAACGAGTTTCGAGATTTTTCCCAGCTCCTGTTCGCGTCAAGCCGGATGCAGGGCGACGGACGGGAGAACGGCGAGAGGACGGTCAGTTGAGACGAATCGGAAGCAACATCAGAAAGCAGAACGCCAACGCGAAGACGGGGCGGATCACCAAGAACATCATCCAGTACACGGACTCCGAGTCGCCTCGAAACGACTACCCGAAGAAGATCGTGTCACCCACCGTGGCCTCTCCCTGCTGCACGGACGAGAACCGCGATGCCGTCGGCAGCGCCAAGGAGATCGAAGGCTTCAAGTTCTGCTACAAGATTTGTCGCGAGTGCGGCCACGCGGTGAAGTACTACTTCCCCGCGACGGCCTCGACCAGCAAGGCGGTGCAGGCCTACCGCTCCATGAATCGCTACATGGTGCAGTAGAACGCGGCCGAGCGTTCTCGAAAGGGCGGCCCCGGGGCCGCCCTTTCTCGTTTCGGACGACGCCGGGGAGGCGGGGTGTCGAGCGATGTCGAACCAGCAGGGCCCCGAAGCGGGCAAGCGGGAGATTCGGACCGCGGCCGAGGCCGCGGGCTACCTCGAGGGGCTCATCAACTTCGAGCGCGCTCCCGGCTACGCCTCTGCGCGGCTGTCGCTCGCCCCGATCCGAGCGCTGCTCGAACGGTTGGGCCACCCGGAACGCGGCCTCTCGATCGTCCACATCGCCGGTTCCAAGGGCAAGGGGTCGACGGCGCTCTTGGTGGAGGCGCTGCTGGGGGCGCTGGGCGAGCGGGTGGGCACCTTCACCTCGCCGCACCTCGTGGCCTGGACGGAGCGCTTCCGGGTGGCGGGTGAGCCGGCCGGAGACGCCCAGCTGGCCGCGGCCGTCGCCCGCGTGCAGCCGCACGTGGATGCCTGCCGCGCCGCAACGCCCGCCGAGGCTCCCACCTTCTTCGACGCCACCACGGCCGCCGCGCTGTGTCTCTTCCGCGAGGCCGGCGTCGAGCGCGCCGTGTTGGAGGTGGGGCTCGGCGGCCGCCTCGACTCGACCAACGCCGTGGAGCCGGCCGTCACCTGCGTGACCAGCATCGAGCTCGAGCACACCGACAAGCTCGGCACCACGTTGGGAGCGATCGCGGGCGAGAAGGCGGGCATCGTGAAGGCCGGTGCGCCCTGCGTGATGGGCCCGCTGCCGCCCGAGGCCGCGGAGGTCGTCACCGCCCGGGCTCGGGAGGTGGGGGCACCGCTCTTGCGTTGGGGACGGGAGTTCTGGGCGCAGCGAACGCCCACCGGTCGGCTGCGCTTTGGCGCCGAGGACGGCACCGAGTTGGAGGTCCCGTTCGCGCCGCGCGGCGACCACCACGTCGTCAATGCGGGGCTGGCGGTCGCCGCGGTGCGGGCCCTCGGAGCGCACTCGGAGACTTCGCTGCGAACCGCGGCGGAGCGGGCGTTCGCGAAAGTGGCGCTGCCCGGCCGCGCCGAGGTGCGCGGCGGCGATGCCTGGACCGTGATCGACAGCGCCCATACGCCCGCTTCGGCCCGGGCCCTGGGTGCGGTTCTCGACGAGCTGCCGACCCGCAAGGGCCACTTCGTGCTGTCGATCTCCACCGGCAAGGACCTGGACGCGTTCCTGGCCGTCCTGGCCCCCCATCTCGACTCGGTCACCCTCACGCGTGCCGATCCGCACCGATCGCTGGACCCGGCCGAGCTGGCCCGCGCCCTGACCCGCGTCGGTGCGCAGGTGCCGTCCCGGGTGGTGCCCAATCCGCATCTGGCGATCCGGGCCGCCCGCGAAGCGCAGGCTCCGGGCAGCCTCCTGTGCGTCACGGGATCCGTCTACCTGGCGGGCGTGGCGCGCCAGGTTCTCGCCAGCCCGCCCGCGGCGGGGGTGCGGGTGACCCGCCGGCCGCGGGGAGTCGCGAGCGACGCGGGTGGCTGACGGTCCGCGCTCCGAGTCCGACTACGAGGCCGAGGTCGAGGCGCACCTGCGCCGCAACTACCTGGCCCACCTGGGGCACGGGCTGCTGGGACAGACCGGGTTTCGCCTGGTCAACGCGCCCACGTTCATCCCGGCCTACCTGCACGCGCTCTCGGGTGCGGAGTGGGTCGTGGGGCTCGCGCGCGGCCTTCAGTACCTGGGCATGTTCCTCTCGCCCATCTTCAGTGCGGCCACCATCGAGCACCGCCGGCGCGTTCTGCCCGTGGGGTTCGCCGTCGGCCTCATGATGCGGCTGATGGTGCTCGGCGTCGCCCTGTCGGGGCTCCTGCTGCCGGATCCCTGGCGCGTGTGGGGCGTGATCGCGTTCCTGGGGTCGTTTGGCTTTTTCTTGGGCATGCAGGCCGTGGTCTTCAGCTACCTGATGTCGAAGGTCATCCCCGTGCGCGTACGGGGCCGGCTGCTGGGGCTGCGCAACACCTTGGCCGGCTTGACGGCGGTCGGCGTCTCGTGGATCGGCGGCGAGTACCTGGTGGAGCGCAACGTGCTGGGGGATGGCTACGCAGCCACCTTTCTGGCTGCCTTCGTGCTGACCTCGCTCGGGCTTTCGCTACTGCTCTTCGTGCGCGAGCCCGAGCCACCGACGGTTCGCTCGGTGTCGCCTTTCGGCGAGCGGCTGCGCGAGCTGCCCGGGCTGCTGCGATCGGACCGCGCTTTCACCATCTACTTCGCGGCGCGCGGCCTGGCGACGATGGGGCGCATGTCGGTGCCCTTCTTGATCCTCTACGTGGGCGCTGCCCTCGGCGGCCTCTCGGGGACGACGCTCGCCATTCTGACGGCCGTCTTCACCCTCGCCAACACGCTCGCCAACCTGCCCTGGGGTGGCTTGGCCGACCGCGTCGGCTTTCGCAACGTCTTCGTCGCGGCGCTCGCCACCTGGGCGGGGGCGACGGTGGGCCTCTTGTGGGCCGAGGGGCTGTTCGGCTTCGCCCTGGTGTTTCTGGGTGTGGGTGCGGGGCAGGCCGGGTTTCAGCTCTCGGCCCAGAACCTGGTGTTGGAGTTCGGCGAGCGCGACGACCTTCCGATGCGGATCGCCGTGGCCAACTCGACGTCGGAGCTCTTCGCCGCCGTCGGCGTGATCGCGGGCGGGCTTCTGGCCCACCAGTTCTCCATGTCGCTGGTGTTCGCTGTGAGCGTGACGTGCCAGTTGGCCGCCATCGCCGTCGTGCTGCGCTACGTGGACGAGCCCCGACGCCGCGTGGGACAGGGCTAGGGCGTGGCGGTCGAGGCGCGCAGCCAGCGGAACATGGTCTGGAGATCGAGGGGCTCGCGCTCGGGCAGCTCCGGCGGCCGGTTGGCGCGCAGCGACCGCGCCGCCCGACGCAGGCTGCGACGCAGCCGCGGGAAGCGCCGCCCCGTGTGCTCGAAGCCCTCCGGCTCGCTGCGCGCCAACCACAGGCGGCGCAGCCGCTTCGCCAGCGCCGTCTGCTCGTCGGCGAGGCGCTCCAGCCGTTCGGCCAGGTTCCGGCGCTGGCGGGCCGTCAGCGTCGCGGGAGCCCGGCACCACGCGAAGTACTCCTGCGCCGCCTCCGACTTTCGGACGGTGTAGAGAGACGCGTCCGCGGCGTAGACGAGCTCCTCCCACGTGGTCGCATCGGCTTCGAAGGCGTCCCGGGACTCGTCCAACAGCTGCCGGACCCGGAGCAGCTGGCGCTGGCAGCGGGCCAGCGCCCGCGGCTTGGTGTGTTGGAGGAAGAGTCCGCGCTCGAGATCGTCGAAGAAGAGGAACATCAGCGGCGAGCCGTTGAAGGCCCGGAAGCCCGGGTCGTGGATCGCCCCCAGTCGGCGGTAGATGCGGCCGGCCCGACCCGAGGCGTCGCCGAACAGGAGCCGCCCGAAGGCGCGATCGAACCGCTTGGGGTCGGCGGCTCCGGACCAGGCGTGCTGCGCGGCCAGCGCGTACCCCAGCCACGAGTTGCCCAGCAGGTTGTAGTGGCCGTGGTCGCCCCAATCGGTGACGAGTAGGCCCGTGGCGCCGTGCTTGCGGCCGGCCTCGGCGTAGCGCGCGATGTTGAGGTCGCTGTTCTCGATGCGCGGGAAGAGCGAGTTCCAGCTGGAGGTACCGGGGCAGACCCAGAACTCCAGGCCGGCGCGGGCAAAGGCCTCGACGCGGTCGTACGTGAAGTCCGCTTCGTACCACCAGTCGAGCAGGACCAGGTTCGGATCGAGCTCCTCCAGCCGCTCGGGATGCCGGTGGACCACGTCCCCCCAGATGAGCGTGCGCTTGCCGTGGGCGGCGGCGAGCTCCTGCACCCGCTTCACGTGCTCCAGGTAGACGCCGCCCGGACCCAGTTCGCTGCTGCGGGCGGCGCTGTGGCCAGCGGCCAGGTCGAACGGCTCGTCGCAGTTCGCGTTGAACAGCGGCGAGCGGAAGTTCGGGAGAAACTCGTCGTAGAGCTCGCCGAGGAGCTGGTAGGTCTCCGGAAAGGCCGGGGAGATGGTCCAGCCGCGGTCCGTCTCGGCCAGGTGCCGATAGGCGGGAAGGGAGAGGACCCGCTCCATGTGGCCCAGCGACTGCAGGCAGGGCACCAGCTCCACGTGGCGATCGCGGGCGTAGGCGTCGAGCGCCAGCAGGGTCTCGGCGCAAAGCGGTGCGGTGCCCCGACCGATCTCCGGGTGGCGGCGGAACTCGAAGGTGTGCTCGACGTAGAGCATCAGCACGTTCAGCTTGAGCCGGACGCACAGGTCGACCACGCGGAAGAGCGTCTCCCAGGTGGGGACCTTGGCCCGCGACACATCGAGGAGGATCCCGCGGCGCGCGAAACTCGGCGCGTCGTCGACGTCGCAGGCCGGCGCACGCCCGCGCGCATCCAGGAGCTGGACGAGGGTCTCCACCGCGTAGCGGAGCCCGGCCGGTCCCTCGCCCTCGAGCGACGCACCGTCCGGACGCACCCGCAGCGTGTAGCCGTCGCCGGACTCGCCGTGCCGGAGCGTCACGCAGGCCGAGCCGGGGATCGGCTGCGTCTGGGCTTCCAAGGGAGGCCGGGTTCCGGTTCGCTCCGCCACGGAGTCGGACAGCGCGTACGCGGCCGCCAGGGCGGCGTCGCTGGGCGCCGGCGGTAGCACGATGGGCGCATCGCGCAGCGGGAGACGGCCGGGGTGGCGGACGGATCGGCGCGGGGCCGGCAGCAGCGGCGGCAGGGAGGGGGGCGTGGGCACGGGCGCGAGTGTACCCGGAACGCCCTCTCGCGAAGCCCCAAAGAGGCGAAGCCCCAAAGAGAACGCCCGGGCCGGCACCTCGCAAAGCGAGGGGAGGGGTTGCCGGCCCGGGCGCGGTGGCTTGCGGTTGTCTCGGGGTGTTGTCAAAGCAAGGCACGTGCCAGGGGGCCGGGACGGGGACCGGGGGCTCTCAGGGCCTCCCAGGCGTGGCTCGAGTCACACGCCGGCGGGAAGCCGGCAGGCCGCGCGCAACCACCAACCGGCAAGTGACGCAAATTGTGTCCCGGTCCGCGGTCACTGTGACGCGGAACGTCCCCCGGCGCGGGAACCGCGCACCCGACGAGCCAGTGCGGCCAGGTGCTCGGGACGGGTTCCGCAGCAGCCGCCCAAGACGCCGGCGCCCCGATCGCGGCAGTGGACGAGGAGCTCTGCGAAGGCGTCGGGGGTCAGGGCCTCGCGATAGGCACCGGGGGTGTCGGCCGGCAACCCGAGATTGGGCGACAGGCCGAAGCGACACGGCTGCCGGGCGAGTACGTCCAGGCACGCCTCGACGTGGGAAGCCGGAACGCAGTTCACCGCCAGCACCTCGGGCGCGGCGTCGGCGACGGCGGCCAGTCCCGTCGCCAGGGGCTCCCCGGACAACAAACGCGCGTCGGGACCACACACGAAGGCCACCCAGACGGGGAGCCCCGTCTCGGCCGCCGCCAACGCCGCGGCCCGGGCCTCGCGGGCACAGTTCATGGTCTCCACCAGGATCAGGTCGACGCCCGCGTCGGCCAAGAGCGCGGCGTGGGCGCGGTGCTCCCGCTCGAGCTCCGCGTCGGGCGGGACCCGATCCGGCCGATAGCAGTCCTCGAGCGGAGCGGCCGATCCGGCCACGCGGCACGCATTGCCGGCGGCCGCGCGGGCCAGGGCGACGGCCACCGACGTCAGCTCCGCCTCGCGGCCGACGGCGCCGCCGGCCGCGAGGCTGCGGGCGTGGGTGCGAAAGGTGTTCGCGGTGACCACATCGCAGCCGGCCGCCGCGTAGCTCTCGTGCACGGACTGAACCACGTGCGGCGCCTCGACGAGGGCCGCCGCGGACCACAGCGGTCCGTCGCAGCGAATGCCACGCCGTTCGAGTTCGGTGCCCGTCGCGCCGTCGAGCAGGGTCGGGAGACGGTTGCGGGGCTCCGACAGACTGGCTTCCTCACGCGTCATTGCCGGTTTCCGAATCGCTCGTGCGGCCTACACTCCCGCCGTCATGTCGACTCGGCTTCGTGTCGCACACCCCGGATCGGGACAGTTGGAGCCCGTCCGGCTGGGCTTTCGATGGGCGGTCGGAGCACCGGAGTCGGCCGTTCTCGCCCCTCCCTCCGACGTCCAGTTTGCCGCAAGTGAGCTGGAATCGGGCCACCATCGGCTCGGTCCCCTCCGCGTGTCGCTGGAGGTCGAGACCTACGAGGATCGCGCCACGGCGATGGTGGTCGTGCGCAACGACTCGGACCGCCCCCTCGACCTGGAATCGGTGTGTCTCGGCTGGCGCTGGACCGGACACGGCCAGAGCTCACTTCGCTACCTCCGGCACGGCTGGCAGTCCTGGTCCTTCACGGACGCGGTGGACCTCGACGAGGCCGGTACGCCGCCCTTTCCATCGGGCGAGTGGCTGCGCGGCCTCCACCACGGCGTCGGGCGGCCCGAAGCCGACCGGGCGGGCTGGCACGAGTCGCACCTCGTCACGGTCGTCGGCGCGCCGACCGGCGGGCCCGCCTGCCTCGTTGGCGTGCTCGAGACCGGCCACTGCTTCGGGTTGGCCTACGCCAAGCGCGAGGGCGATGCGGTCGCCGTCGAAGTGGAGCTGCGGGTGGAGGCCACGCTGGCTCCCGGCTCCGAGCGTCGGTTGCAGCGGGTCTACGTGGCATTGGGAGAGGACGCCAACGTGCTCTTGGAGTCGTTCGCGTCTCTGCACGGCCGCGAAGCCAGTGCCCGCACCCACGCCAGCTTCCAGGCCGGCTGGTGCAGCTGGTACCACTTCTTCCACGGCGTCACCGAAGAGGACGTCCGCCGCAACCTCGACGCGTTGGCGGAGGCGCGGGACGAGCTTCCCATCGACGTCGTGCAGATCGACGACGGCTACCAGCGGGCGATCGGGGACTGGCTCGTCACGAACGAGAAGTTCCCGAGCGGTTTGGCCCCGCTCGCGCGGGACATCGCGGCAGCCGGCTTTCGGCCGGGGCTGTGGACGGCACCCTTCTGTGTCGTGAGAGAGAGCGAGCTCTTTCGCGAACATCCCGACTGGCTGCTCCAGGCCGACGCCGGTGCGCCCTTCAAGTGCATGCTGCACCCGGAGTGGACGTCGGACCCGGCCGTCTTCGCCCTGGACACGACGCAGGACGCCGTGCAACAGCACCTGGCTGAGCTCTTCTCCTCGCTGGTCGAGGTGGGCTTCACGTATCTGAAGCTCGACTTCCTGTTCGCCGTGGCCATGCGGGCCGAGGCGAAGGACCGCTCGGTGACCCGCGCCGAGCGTCTGCGCCAGGGCCTCGAGGCGATTCGGGCGGGTGCGGGTCAGGAGGCCTTTCTCTTGGGCTGCGGCTGTCCGCTGGGCCCGGCCGTCGGAGTGGTCGACGGCATGCGGATCGGGGCCGACGTGGCGCCCAGCTGGGAGCTCGACCACCCGCTGGTGATCCCGGGCCTCGAACCGGCTTTGCCGGCGACCCGCAACGCCATGAGCGGCATCGTGAACCGGGCCTGGATGCACCGCCGCCTGTGGTTGAACGACCCGGACTGCCTCATGGTGCGCCAGCGCGAGACGTCGCTGACCGAAGCCGAGCGCCATACGCTCGCCGCCGCGATCGGTGCGACCGGCGGCATGGTGGTCTTCTCGGACGACGTGCCGCTGCTGGACCCGGCGGGGCGCCAACTGCTGGTGCAGACCCTCGAGGTGTCGCGCCAGGTGGACGGCCTCGCATCCGTGGGTGCGGTTCGCAACCGCCCGCTCCTGGGTGACGGGCCGGACGTGTTGATGACCGAAGGCAGCGGCGACGTCTGGCTGGCGGCGCTCAACCGGGGCGACGAGCCGGCGACGCTGTCCTTCGACGCCGCGGAGCTGGGAGTGGCCGGCGTCGCGGGTGCCGCCCCGGCGCTCGGGGGGGACGCCGAGGCCCTGGCCAGCGGAACGCTGCCGCTGGCTCCGCATGCGAGCGCCTTCGTCCACCTGCCGAAGGCGCGGCGCCTGGCGGTCTTCTGCGACTTCGACGGAACCTTCTCGGTGCAGGACGTGGGCACGACCATCGCGCGCACTTTCGCGGCCGAGCGGCGGGCCGCGCTGTGGGAGCGCTTCGAGCGCGGCGAGTTCGACGCCTGGTCCTACGCCGTCGAGCTGCTGGACGGCTTCCCACTCTCGCAGGTGGAGCTCGACGTGTTCCTGGAATCGATCGAGCTGGATCGGGGCTCGCCCGCGCTGCTCGACTGGTGCACGGACAACGACGTCCCGTTTCGCGTCCTGTCCGACGGGTTCGACTACAACCTGGACCGCTTGCAGGCCCTCCACGGCATCCAGTTCGAATACCGCGCGAATCACCTCAGCTTCGAGAACCAGCGCTGGCGCATCGCCCCGGGCGCGCGCAACCCCGACTGCAGCTGCGGGACCGGAACCTGCAAGCGCGGGATCATCGAGGCGTGGCGGAAGCAGCATCCCGAGGCGCTCTGCGTCCACGTGGGCAACGGTCGGGTCTCCGACCTGTGCGGGGCGCTGGCCGCCGACGTGGTCTTCGCCAAGGACACCCTGGCGCCGGCCCTCGCGCAGCGGGGCATCGACTTCGAGACCTTCGAGCACCTGGACGACGTCCTCGCCGTCCTGCGCCGCATCCTCTGAGCCGCGGCTTCGCTACCGTCCCGATCCGGTCGAAGCGGAGGACCTCGTGACCAACGGGGGCGACGAGCAGAGAAGCGGCGCCGGTGCCGCGCGGGTAGCGGTGGTGGGAGGCGGCCTGGCCGGTCTGGCCGCCGCCGAGCGCCTGATTCGCGCGGGCGTGGCCGTCACGGTGTTCGAGCGCGAGGCGGCCCCCGGAGGCCGGCGGCGCGGGGTCTGGCGGGAGGGGCGCTGGCTGCCCCGCCACGCCGGAGCGCACGAGACGACGGACCGCATCCTGGTGGGGTGGCTCTCCCGACTGGACCGGAGCAGCGAGCTGCTTCCCCTGCGCCCGGTGCAGCGCACGCACTGGCACGCCGGCGGGCGGCACCCGCTCGGCGATCTCGGTCCGCGCTCCGCTTGGGGCCACCCCGGGATTCGCCGCCTGGAGGCGCTGCGGCTCGTGCGCCTGGGCCGACTCCTCGCCCGCTATGGGCCGGAGCTGGAGGCCTTCCATCCCGAACGCGCGGCGCGCTGGGACGACCGCAGCGTGGCCGACTTCGCTCGGCTGTACTTCGGGCCGACCGTGTTCGAGCGACTGCTGGGGCCCTTCGCGGCCTCTCTCACCACCGGCGACGCCGGTGAGACGAGCCGGGCCCTGGTGCTGCGCCAAGCGGCGCTGTCGCAGGGAGCGGTGGCCGGGCTGCTGCGCGCGCCGCTGGACGACGTGTTCGACGCGCTCGGGCGCGCACTCCGCTTGCGTGCCGAGACCCGCGTCGAGCGCGTGGAACCGGCCGGCCAGGGCCTGCGCGTCGTGGCGCCGGGCACGGAGGTCGAGGCCCCGTTCGACGCGGTGGTGGTGGCCGTCGCTGCACACGAGGCCTTGAGGATCCTCGGCGGCGTGGCGACGCCGGCCGAACGCGACCACCTGGCCGGAGTCCGCTACCACCCGAGCCTGTGTCTGGCACTGTCGCTCGAGCAGCCGACGGCGGGAGGCTTCGAGGAACTCCGGATTCCGCACGCGGAAGGGCTCGCGCTGCAGTCCCTGCTGACCGAGCCGGGGACGGCCGGCGGCCGCGCCCCCGAATCCGGCGCCCTGGTGACGGCGACGGCGACGGCGCGCTTCGCCCGGGCCCACGCGGAGGCGTCGGACGAGGTGGTCGCGAAGGCGTTGCTGCAGGACGTCGAGCGCGTGCGTCCGGGAGTCGAGATCCGCGTGGCGGCATCCCACTTGTCGCGGCGCGCGGAAGGCGTGCCGCAGTTTCAGGTCGGGGCCTATCGAGCGCTGGCGCGTTTTCGGCGCGCCGAAGCCGACCTGCGGGCCCAGGGCCGCCGCCTCTACTACGCCGGGAGCCACCTCTTCGGACCGCGCGACGAGGACGTGGTGGCGTCCGGGCTGCGGGCCGCCGAGTCGCTGCTGCGAGATGCGGAGGCTACGAACCGGCGCTCGTGAGGTGCGCGACGGTGACGCCGTCGCCGCCGGCTTCGGCGGCGCCGGGCTCGAAGCGCGTCACATAGGGGACCCGCGCCAGGTGTTCGCGCACCGCTTCGCGCAAGGCGCCGGTGCCGAAGCCGTGAATGATCTCGACGGCGTCGCGCCCGTCCGCCGCCGCCCGGTCGAGGTCCTGCTCGAGGCGAACCAGGGCTTCCTCTACGCGCTGGCCGCGGAGATCCAGGTGGTCCACGCCGCCGGCTGCCGACTCGACGGCTCGTTCCACGTGCACCGAGGGCAGGCGGACCTTGGCCGAGCCCGTCGCCGCCAGGACCTGATCCGCCGGGACCGAGATCTTGGCGGCTCCCACCTGCACCCGGGCCCGTCCCTTGCGATCGGGCAACGCCACCAGGGTCCCCGTGCCGCCGGCGCGGAGGCGGACCGGGTCGCCGGGCTTCGCCTGCCGCCAGTCGAGGCCCTGCGCCTCCGGACGGGAGGGGGTCGCGGGCGGCGCGGGGGCGTCCGAGGCCAATGCGGTCAGTTGGTCGCGGGCGCGCGCCGCGTCTTGGGCGGTCCCTCCGCGCTGGAGCTCGCGGATCACGCGAGCCACCTCGGCGTGTGCGTCCCGGAACGCGACCTCCAGATCGCTCTGCATGCGCGCGAAGAGCCGGTCTCGGCGCTCGTTCAGGCGCTCGAGTTTGGTGCGGTAGGCCGCCCGAGCGGCCTCGCCCTCGGCGCGCGCCGTTGCCGCCTCTCGCTGCTCGCGCTCGAGCTGGGCGCGGCTGGCGGCCAGCTCCGACAGCATGCGATCCAAGCGGCGGTCTTCCCGCTCCAGGAGCCCGCCCGCCCGCTCGAGCACGAGGCTCGGCATGCCCATGCGCGCGGCCACGGCGGTGGCGGAGGACGCGCCCGCGCTGCCGAGGCGAAGCCGGTACGTGGGGGCCAGCGTGTCGGGATCGAAATCGACGCTGGCGTTGCAGAAGCGCTCGTCGACCTCGGCCATCTCCTTCAGCAGGTTGTAGTGCGTGGTGGCGATGGTGCGTGCGCCGCGATCGGCCAGCGTCTCCAGGAACGCCTGGGCGAGGGCGGCGCCTTCGCCCGGATCGGTGCCGACGCCGACTTCGTCCAGCACCACGAGCGCCTTCGGGTCGGTGCGCGGCAGGATCGCCGCCAGCGTGGCCATGTGCGCCGAGAAGGTGGAGAGGCTCTCGCGAATGTCCTGGTCGTCCCCGATGGCCGCCAGCAGCGCCGACGGCAGGTCGATCCGCGCGCCCGGCGCGGCGGGCACGTGCAGGCCGGTCCAGGCGAAGAGCGCCGCCAGCGCGACGGCCTTCATGGCCACCGTCTTGCCCCCGCCGTTGGGCCCGGACAGCACCAGGACGTGGAAGTCGCGACCCAGGAACACGTCGTTGGCGATCGACTCCTGCGGCGGAATCAGCGGGTGGCGCAGCTGCGGCAGCGCGTAGACTCCCTCGTCGCCCACCTCTGGCTCCACGCCCTGCATGCTCTGCGACAGCCGAGCTCGGGCGAAGGCGGCGTCCACGTCGGCCAGCGCGTCCAGGCCGTGGGCCAGCGAAGGTGCGATCGCGGCCACCCGCTCGGAGAAGGCGCGCAGGATGCGCTGGGTCTCCCGTTCGATCTCGAGCTCGGCCTGCTTCAGCCGGTTGTTGCCCTCGACGACGGCCTGGGGTTCGACGAAGAGCGTCGTGCCGGAGCCGGACGCCGCGTGGACGATGCCGCGCACCCGGCCGCGCGCATCGGCCTTCACGGGCAGCACGAAGCGATCGTTGCGGACCGTGACGTAGGAGTCCGACAGGGCGGCCGCGATCTCCGGGTCCTTCAGCGAGCGCGAGAGGCGCTCCTGTACTTCCCGCGCCAGGCGTCCGGCGTCGGCCCGGGCCTGGGCGAGGACGCGGGAGGCGCCGTCCTGGATCTCGCCGTCGGGTGCGATGGCCGTGGCGATGTCCGCCGCCAGGTCCGCGTGGGCTTCCATGGCCTCCGCACAGGTCGACAGCCGCGGCAGCGGTTCCTCCCGGGCCAGCAGGTACGCGCGCACCTCGCGCAGGGTCTCCAGCACGATCCGGAGCTCGCGCAGCTGAGGCGGCGTCAGCACGCCGCCCTTCGACGCGCGCGCCAGGATCGTCGCGACGTCCGGCACGCTGCCCAGCGGCGGCAGATCGTCGTCGTCGAGACGCCCGCGCGCCTCGCTGGTCTCGGCCAGGAGCGCCAGGGCGTGATCGCGGTTGCGGGCGAACGGCCTGCAACCTACCCCGTAGCGCGCACGCGCCTCCGGCGTGCGGCACTGGTCGCCGAGCGCGGCCAGGATCTGCGGCCATTCGAGGCGTTCCAGCGTCTTTTGCGCAACGTCGAGTGACACGGGCGGAGCATAGCGGCAAGCTGGAGGGGTGTGGGGCTTCAGCTTCACGCGGCGAGTGACCGAAACACCCCCCATGCCGGACGAAAGCCCGACCGAGCGCGTTCTCGACGCCAGTCGCCACCTGGATCAGATGAGCGTCGAAGACGCGCTGGCCACGATCCACCGCGAGGACCGGCGCGCCTACGACGCCGTCGGCGCCGTGCTGCCGGACATCGCCCGCGCGGTCGACGCCTTGGTGTGCTGTCTGGGGGAGGGCGGTCGCTGGTTCAACGTGGGGGCGGGCACCAGCGGCCGGTTGGGCGTGCTGGACGCCTCCGAAGTGCCTCCGACCTTTGGCATGCCCACGCAGTGCGTCCAGGGAATCATCGCCGGCGGCGAGCGCGCCCTGGTTCAGGCCATCGAGGGGGCCGAGGACGACGCGGCCGCCGCCGAGGAAGCCCTGGGCCAGCGGGAGCTGCGAGCGGGGGACGCCGTGCTTGCGATCTCCGCGAGCGGATCGACGCCGTTCGCCCTGGGTGCGCTGGACACGGCCAAGCGCGTTGGCGCGCGGCGCCTCGCCCTCACCTGCCATCCCGCTTCCGCACTGGCGCGCGAGGCCGAGATCGCCATCGCGCCGAAGGTGGGACCGGAGGTGATCGCCGGCTCCACGCGCATGAAGGGCGGGCTGGCCCAGAAGATGGTGCTGCACCTGCTGTCGACCGTGGTGATGGTGCAGCTGGGGCGCGTCGAGGGGAACCTGATGACGAACCTGACGCCGGTCTCCGCCAAGCTGGCCCGGCGAGCAGTGCGCATTCTCACCACGCTGGCCGAGTGCGACGAGAAGCGCGCCCGCGAACTCCTGGCGGCCCACGACGGCAACGTCGCCGACGCGCTGCGCGCGATTCGCGACGAGTCCGGTTAGACGGCCGGCGGGCTTCCCGTCAGCGCGAGCCCACCCCCGCGATCCCGGTCACGGCAGCGACGGATCGGCGACGTCGGTGAAGTGGTCGTAGGTGATCCGACCCCAGCGATTGATCAGCACCGTCTCCAGGAAGCTGGCTTCGAGCTCGCCCTGCACGGTCTGGAAGACGCAGTCCACTCGGGACAGCAGCAGGCGCCCTCCGAAGCCGCTCCGTTTGCTGGCCACGACCCGGTTCTCGCACTCGCGGCTCAAGATGAAGTCGCGCAGCTGCTGGGTGAAAGCCAGGGCTTCCTCGCGGTTCAATACCTGCTCGTTGTTGACCATGATGAAGCTCCGGGTCGTCATGGCGATCGCGTTCTCGGGCTCGCGATCCGCGTAGAACTGGAGCCACTGCTCGTAGATCTCGACGGCGCGCTCCTCGTCGACGCCGGGGCCGTGCCCGGCGGCCGGGGCCGCGAGGAGCAGGAGAGACAAGACGCTTCCGAGCATTCCGCGCTGCATGGTGATTCCTCCTTCAGAAGGCTCTGTCATACCACAAGGCCGGAGCCGGTTTGCAGCAAGTGTTGGCGACGAGCGGGTGTGTGACGAAGCGGACAGAACGGAGGTTCGCCGCGATTCAGCCGTCGGAAGGGCCCGACTTCTGGAGGACGGTCCGCAGGTCGTTCACGACCAGGCGAACGTCCATGAGACCGGTGCTGTAGACGTTGCGCACGGCGCCGTCGGCGTCGACCAGGAACACCTTCAGCACGTGGCGCAGGCGCTCGGGCGCCGGGGCGGCGTCTCCGTCGGGCACCCAGACGGCGTCCTGGCCGAAGTCGGCCAGGACGGGAGCGATGGCACGGGCGTCGCGGGTGGTGAGAAAGCGCCAGCGACCTCGGGGCGAGAGGCGCTCGGCCAGGGCGCGCATGTGTGCCGGCGAATCCCGCTCGGGATCGAAGCTCACCGTCACCAGCTGAACGCGCGAGGCCAGCTCGGCGTCGTCGGCGAGCACGCGGTCCAGGTGGTGGAGCGTCGCCGTGGCCAGCGGGCAGGCTTCGCCGCACGAGAGGTACACGAACGAGACGATCGCGGCCTCGCCGGGGGCCAGCCCCAAGAGCGGCGCCGGACTCCCATCGCGGCCGATCAGCACGTGCTCCGTCACGCGGTCGATGGGCGGCAGGTCGTAGCTGCCCGGCGCCGGCGGTTCGAAGCGGTGCATCCCCTGCGGCGAGGCGTGGGCCGCATCCGCCGCGACGCCGCCGGGCCAGGCTGCACAACAGCCGGCGGCCAGGGCCAGAGCCAGAGTGCGTCTCACTCGCGGCTCGCCAGCGCACCGGACGACGCGGGACGGCTCTTCGCCCAGAATCCCTCCTGGCCGAAGCGCATCAGGTGCGGGCGGCCCAGCCCGGCCTCGCGGAAGTCCAGGTCGAAGGTGGGCGTGAGCTTCTTCCCGTCCCAGGTGAAGGCGCGCAGAAACTGCTCGTCGTTGCCGCCGACGCCGTCCCAGTTGGCCAGCAGCGACGACGTGAAGTAGATGCGCTTGCCGTCCCACGATTGGCTCACCATGTTCACCTGGGCGCCGATCTTGCGCTCGTAGATCACCTTGGGGCGTCGCGGGTTCTGGATGTCGAACACGCGGACCTTGCCGTCCATGAAGGTGTCGACGAACAGGAAGCGGTCGTCCGACGAGATGCTGATGTCGACGGCGAGGAGCGGCTGCTGGTCGCGCGGACCGATGTCGGCCACCTTCTCGGCCTCGAACGTACCGTCGTCTTTGCGGAAGACGCCCCACAACTCGCCCGTGAGCGCGGCCTCGATGAACGCGTAGTCGTTGCGGGGGCCCAGGGCCCAGCGAATCTCCAGCGGCGCTCCGGGGATCTCGAGGGTCTGGAGCGGCTTGCGGGCGTGGTAGTCCCACACGACCACCTCGTTGCCGAAGTTCTTCATGGCTTCGGCGTCCCCCATCAGCTCGGGCAGCTTGCGCATGTAGTTGGCGTGCCCCGTGAAGGACGACGTGAGCAGGCGGTTCAGGTTCGCGTTCACGCGCGCGTCGTAGCCGTAGGGCGCGTCCTTCGGCATCCAGATGGTGCGGATGAACTCGCCGGCGTTGGAGTACTCCACCAGGGCGGTGCGACCGCCCCAGTCCTCCGCGTTGGAGAGCGCCGAGATCAGCATGCGGCCCGGCAAGGCGTAGAAGCCGTGGGGCCCGACGACGCCTCCGGTGGCCTCGGGGAAGTCGTCGATCGTCTTCACCAGCTTCGGGCGGCCGGGATCCGAAGCCACGTCGAAGATGAAGATCGCACTGGTGTCGAGCCCGCCCAACCACAGGTGGCGGCGATCGTCCGACAGGCCGCCGTGGTGCGCCTCGTGGCGACCGCCCACGGAGGCGGAGGCCACGACCTTGCCGTAGTCGTCCCGCGCCGGATTCGCGCCCACGGTGACGAGCTTGTCCGATCCGTCTCCCACGCCCTCGATGCCGAGGGTCCAGACGTAGATGTAGTCCTCCTGCCCCACCAACTTCGGCATGTAGGGTGACTGGCAGGTTTCGTCGCCGGCCGCGGGCGCCGCCACGGCCACCGCGAGTGCGGTAAACAGTGCACGGAGTTTCATGGTTCCCTCCTACGCAGAAGAGCGAGGGTACCACCCGCGCGTCGGGTTTCGCTGGACCAACTGTGGGGAGCCAGCGCTCAAGGCGCCCCGCGGGCCCGTCGATGTCTCCCTCGGACGCCTCGGAGGATCCCGTGTCCCTGCTCGCGTGGGTAGCGATCGTCTGCTTCGCCGTGTACGTCAGCGTTGGCGCTGCGGTGGCCGTGCGTCTGCTGAGACTGGCCTACCGCACCCGCGGCCTGCCCGAGCTTGTCATCGGGTCGGCCCTGCTGCTCTTCGCGGCGATCAATTTTCCCCTGGCGGTGAGCGCCAACTACCTGTTGGCGCGCTTCGGCCCCGACGCCTACCTGGCTGCCATGTCCGTGGCCCAGTTGGCGAGCAGCGCCACGGTGGCTGGGGTCTTCCTGTTCACCTATCTCGTCTTCCGCCGTCACAGTCCCTGGGCTCTGGTTCTGGTCATCGCGGGTGGACTGGCTCGAGCGGCGATCGGCTTCTCCTATATCTACACGGCGGCCGGGACTCTCGCCGAGCTGCCTCTCGACGTGGCGATCGAGACCCTGAGGCCGATCTACGGGGCGCGGATGGTGCCGGCCACCCTCGTCTACGGCGTGGGGTTCGGCTGGACCGCCTTCGAGGCACTGCGGTATCACGCCGCCATGCGGCGGCGGCTGCTGCTGGGGATGGCCGACCCGGTGGTCGTGAACCGCTTCGCGGTCTGGGGAGGCGGCAATCTCGTCGGAACGTTCTTCACCGTCGCGATCGTGGTCTGCTACCTGGCTGGCTTGAGCGACGAGAGCCCGGTGGTGACGCGGCTCCTGGTTTCTCTCTCGGGCTTGGTCAACGCGGTGACCTGGCTGCTCACCTTCCTGCCCCCGGCCGGGTACCTGGCCTGGGTGCGCCGGCGCGCCGGCGGGAGCCCGTAACCGTGTCCGAGAGCCCCGCTTTCGCCTTCGTGTGCCAGGAGCTCGAGTCGCGCACCTCGCTCGACCGGCTGGAGGCCCGCGGCACGGTGCGGCTGGCGCTGAAGGCGGCGGGCCTCGAGGCCCGCTCCGTCTCCCGCGACCAGATGGCGGTCGTGGTGGAGAAGGTGCTGCCGGGCGAACTCACGGCGCGCGGAATCGACGCGGTGGAGTCCCTCTGCCGAGAAGTCGCCCAGGGGTTGGCGCAGGTTACCGACGCCGACACCGGCGACAGCCCGGACGCCGTCTTCTCCCGCCTGGGCGGCTCCTAGGCCGAAGAACGGGAGCCCCGCCCGCTAGAGGGCTCGGTGACCGGTGATGTGCTCGCCCAGGATCAACGTGTGGACGTCGTGGGTGCCCTCGTAGGTCCGCACCGTCTCCAGGTTCACCATGTGCCGCATGGCCTGGTAGTCGTCCACGATGCCGTTGGCGCCTAGGAGATCGCGGGCTTCTCGCGCGATCTGGAGCGCGGTGTCGACGTTGTTGCGCTTGGCCATGGAGACCATGGTGTGATGGAGGCGTCCCGCGTCCTTGTGGCGGCCCACGTGCAGGGCCAGTAGCTGCGCCTTCGTGATCTCGGTGAGCATGAAGACCAGCTTCTGCTGGGTCAGCTGCTTGCCGGCCAGCGGACCGCCCTGGACCAGGCGCTCCTGGGAGTACTGCAGGGCTTCGTCGTAGCAGGCCATGGCGGCGCCGATGGCGCCCCACGCGATGCCGTAGCGGGCCTGGTTCAGACAACCGAGCGGCCCGCGCAGTCCCTCGACGCCGGCCAGGCGATGGCTGTCGGGGACCTCCACGTCCTGCAGGAAGAGCTCGGAGGTGATGGACGCCCGCAGCGAGAATTTGCCCTTGATGTCGCGCGCCTCGAAGCCGGGCCGGTCCGTCTCCACCACGAAGCCGCGCACCACGTCCTCTTCGTCCTTGGCCCAGATGATGGCGATCTGTGCGGCCGTGCCGTTGGTGATCCAGCGCTTGGTACCGGTCAGCACCCAGTTGTCGCCGCGGCGCACCGCGCGGGTGCGCATGCCGGAAACGAAGCTGCCGTGGTCCGGCTCGGTGAGCCCGAAGCAGCCGATGCACTCGCCCGCGGCCATGGGCGGCAGCCAGCGCTCCCGCTGCTCCTCGCTGCCGTAGGCGTGGATCGGATACATGCAGAGCGAGCCCTGGACCGAGGCGAACGAGCGCAGACCGGAGTCGCCGCGTTCGAGCTCCTGCATCATCAGCCCGTAGGCGACGTTGTTGAGGCCGGCGCAGCCGTAGCCCTGGAGATTGGCGCCGAACATCCCGAGCTCGGCCATCTGCGGCACCAGCTCCATGGGGAAGGCGCCGTCCTGGCGCACCGTCGCCTGCAGGCGGGGCAGGAACTCCTTCGAGACCCACTCCCGGACCGAGTCGCGGGCCAGCCGCTCCTCGTCGGAGAAGTGGACGTCGTCCAGGTGCAGGAAGTCGGCGCCGGCGTAGTCGGCCATGTCGGGGGTCCTCCGCGCACCCGCCTGGGGGCGGGGCGATCGAAGCTAGCCCGCAACGAGCGGCGGGGCCCGTTGCCGGCGGCCTGCGAGGCAAGCGGATGCAGGAACGAGTGAAGCCCGGCGGGGACCGCCGGGCTTCTGGGAGCTCAAAACATCTGGGAGTTCGAGCGTCGAAAGGTGCCTAGGCGCTCTGGGCGGCCTGCTTCTCGAGCTCGCGCAGCTTCTTGCTGAGGGCGTTCAGCTTGCGATCGATCTTGGCGACGTCCGCGCGGGTCGCGATCTGCATGCCGCCCAGGACCGACTCGAAGGCGTTCTCGATCTGGCGCGTGGCGTCCTTCTGGAACGACTCGGCGCGCTTCACGAGCGAAGACTTCTTGAGCTCGGTGCGGAAGCGCTTCACGCGCTTCTGGGTGTCCTTCTCCAACTGCTTGCGGCGCGCGTTGACGCGCTTCTGGAGCTTCTCGAAGCCGTCTTCCACGGAGCGCACGGCTTCCTGCACGCGGTCGGTCGCCTCGTCGATGATGCTGGCGGTTGCCATCGGATCTTCCTTTCGTCGAGCCCCGGGAACCTCGGGCGCAGAAGGACCGGGCGGGTTGAATCGATGGCCGGGAAGATAACGCGACGCGTTGCGTCGTCAAGACACCTGCGTCAAAAATATTCCGCAAGAGATATCAAACGCTTATAGAGCATTTCTGCCGGCTCTGTAACGCGTTGCAGCGTCCCGATCGTGGCTCGACGCGTCACCACCGGACGACGGCGCTGGCCCAGGTGAAGCCCGAGCCAAACGCGGTTAGGCACACGATCTGGCCCGGCTGCAGGCGCCCGTTGCGCGCGCACTCGGCCAGCAGCATGGGGATCGAGGCGGCCGAGCAGTTGCCGTAGCGCTCGATGTTGTTGAAGAGCTTGTCCGGCGGGATGCCCAGCTGGTTGGCCACGAACTCGTTGATCCGCAAATTGGCCTGGTGGAACAGGAAGAGCCCGACGTCGTCCAGCTTGATGCTGGCCGCGCTCAAGGCCTCGTGCAGGACCTCCGGCATCCGGCGCACGGCGTGCTTGAACACGAAGCGCCCTTCCATCTTCGGGAACACCCGGCCGTCGTCGATCATCTCGTGGGTCAGGCGCACGGGCGAGCTGGCCGAACTCGGCGCCTCGATCCACAGCTTGTCGGCGTGCCGCCCCTGGGCGTGGAGCCGCAGCTCCAGCAGGCCGGACGGATCCTCGGGGTCGTCGTTGGCCTCGACCACCACGGCGCCGGCCCCGTCCCCGAAGAGCACGGCCACGTCGCGGCCCCGGGTCGAGATGTCCAGCCCCGTCGAGTGCACCTCGCATCCGACGACGAGCACGCGCCGGTACTTGCCGCTCACCACCAGCGCATCGGCGAACGACAGCGCGTAGAGGAAGCCGCTGCACTGCGCGCGCAGGTCGAGGCACGGGATTTCGCCGGCGCCGAGCTTCTCGTGCAGGAAGAACGAGGTGCCGGGGAAGTCGTGCTCCGACGAGAGCGTCGCCAAGAGGATGCAGTCGACGTCGCTGACCTCCAGGGAGGCGGCCTCCAGGGCTTGCTGGCACGCCGCTCGGGCCAGATCGGAGGGGGCCTGCCCCGGCTCGATCCAGCGGCGTTCGCGGATGCCGGAGCGCTGCACGATCCACTCGTCGCTGGTGTCCATGAACTGCGTGAGATCCGCGTTGGTCACGACGCGGTCGGGGACGTACATACCGGTCCCCGTGATCTTGGCTCTTCGCATGGTCTCTCCCCCCGTGCGGGTCACGAGGCGACGGCGTCCACCACCGGGCCGCCCTGCCCCGAGGCGGACTTCTCGCGCCACAGCTCCAGCTCGACCCGCTCGAGCAGCTCGCGCAGCCCTGCGCGGGTTCGCGCCGAGACGGCGATTCCGCCCGCGCGCTCGGCCACCAGCTCCCCCGCCGAGGCGGGCAGCCGATCGATCTGATTGAAGACGAGCAGCTCGGGGGTCTCCGACAGCCCGAGCTCGGCCAGCACCGCCTGGACGGCCGCGACGCGCCGCTCCCACTCGGGCGTCGACACGTCGATGACGTGCAGCAGCAGGTCGGCCTCCTCCAGCTCTTCCAGCGTGGCTCGGAAGGCGGTCACCAGATCCGGCGGGAGGTCGCGGATGAACCCGACGGTGTCCGTGAGGATGACCTCGCGATCCTCGGGGAAGCGCAGCCGGCGCGAGGCGGGGTCGAGCGTGGCGAAGAGCTTGTCCTCGACCAGCACCTCCGTCTTGGTGAGCGCGCGCAGCAGCGTGCTCTTGCCGGCGTTGGTGTAGCCGACGATCGAGAGCACGGGCACGCCGCGCCGGTTGCGCCGCCGCCGGCGCCCCTCTCGCTGCTTCCGGACGTCCTGGATCTCGCGCTCGAGCCGCGCGACGCGGTCTCTCACGCGGCGGCGGTCCACCTCGAGCTTGGCCTCGCCGGGCCCGCGGCCGCCGATGCCGCCGGCCAGGCGCGACAGCGAGCGATCGCTGCGCTGGGCCAGGCGGGGCAGCCGGTAGCGAAGCTGCGCCAGTTCCACCTGGAGCTTGCCGTCCCGGGTCGTGGCCCGCTGGGCGAAGATGTCCAGGATCAGCTGCGTGCGGTCGACCACCCGGAGCTCCATGCGCTCGGACAGGTTGCGCGCCTGGGTGGGGGTCAGGTTCTGGTCGAAGATCACGAGGTCGACGTCGGCCTGGAAGGCCCGGATCACGAGGTCCTGCAGCTTGCCGGAGCCGACGACGGTGCGCGGATCCAGCCTCGGTCGCTGCTGGGTGACGACGTCCAGCACCTCGACGCCGGCGGAGCGGGCCAGCTCCACCAGCTCGGCCACGTGAAGCTCGAGCTCGTCGCTGCGCCGGCCCGCGCTCACGGCCACCAGAATCGCGCGCTCGCCGTCGCCCACGGTCTGCGTGCGCGTGGACCGCGCCAGTTCCTCTTCCAGCTCGCGGATCCACGCCAGGAAATCCAGGTCCAGCTGGGCCGGAGGCTGCGGCGCCAGCCGCTCGATGGGCTCGCCGTCGGGGTCGGCCGCGCGCAAGGCCGCCGTGTGGGCGAGGCCGGGCAGGCCGTCCTCGCCGGCCGCGATGCTCACCATCGCGTCGAGGCGCAGCAACGCCAGGTCGGTGAGGTCGTCGCGGGTGAGTCCCTCGTCCTGGAGGTGGGTGTGCAGGCAGCGCAGACCGCGCAGACGCCCGCGTCCCGCCCGCAGGCGACCCCAGTCCGGCAGCTCGATGGAGTGCGGCCCCCCGACCATCACATGGGCCACCGCTCCGCGCCGGTCGACGAGCACCCCGACCTGCCGCCCCAACTCGCGGGACAGCTCGGTGAGCTCGCGCGCCAGCTCGTGCGACACCAGCCGCTCGGCCGGAATCCGCCGCTGGAACAAGCGCTCGAGGGCTTTGGCCTGACTGGCCTTCAAGCCGTGGGTGTTGCCAAAAACGCGGATGGCGACTTCCTTCGACGCGGCTCTCGGCCGGCGGAGGGGGGGCCGGGTCGGAACCGGAGAAAGCGAGAAAGGCGGCCGGGGCCGCCCAGGGCCAAAGGGGGCGTGTTCGCCTCAGAGTAGCGGTTGCACCGGGCCGGGGCCGGACCGATTTGTCGGCCCCCTCGGGAACGGCGTCGTTGGGGGAACCCGTCCCCATTTCTCCCGCCAGCCGTCCCAAAGGAAGGGGTACTCTACGCGGTTCTCTCGCCCCCGGGTGGGCGCGGCACAACAGATCGGGCGCCGGCTCGCCGAGGGAAGTATGCGGCGCGCCACACCCGCGAGGAGATCCATGGCCACCCTGACTTCCACTGCTGCCGTCGTCCTGGCCGCTGGCAAGGGCACGCGCATGAAGTCCAAGCGTCCCAAGGTGCTGCACGAGCTGTGCGGCCGGCCGCTCCTGGGCTACGCGCTGGAGCTGGCGGAGTCGGCGGAGGCCGATCGGGTGGTGGTCGTCGTGGGGAACGGCGCCGACCAGGTGCGTGAGGCGTTCTCGGGGCGCGCCGAATTCGTGCTGCAGGCCGAGCAGCTGGGAACCGGCCACGCGGTGCTTCAGGCCCGTCCCAAGCTCGCCGACTTCGCGGGCGACGTGCTGGTGCTCTACAGCGATACGCCCTTGCTGCGCAGGGAGACGGTCGCCGCCATGCGGCGCCTGAAGGCCGACACCGGCGCCGACCTGGTGATGCTGACGGCCCACTGCCCGACGGTGCCGGGCCGCGTCAAGCGCGACGCGGAGGGGCGCGTCGCGGGCATCATCGAAGCGCAGGACGCGACCCCGGACGAGCTGGCCATCGAGGAGCGAAACACGGGTGTGTACCTGGTGGACGCCGGCCTGCTGTGGGAGGGCCTGGATCGGCTCGAGCCGGACAACCAGCAGGGCGAGCTCTACATCACCGACGTGGTCGGGATCGCGCTTGACGACGGCAAGCGGGTCGAGGCCCTGGTGCTGGAGGATCCCGACGAAGGCATGGGGATCAACAACCGCAGCGAGCTCGCCACCGCGGCGGCGCTGCTTCGCCGGCGCATCGCCGAGCACTGGATGGCCGAGGGCGTCACCCTGGTCGACCCCGACAGCGTGTACATCGACGCGGACGTCCGCATCGGCCGCGACACGGTCATCGAGCCGGGCTGCGTACTCCAGGGCGAGACCGTTCTCGGCGAGAACGTGCACGTCAAGCCCTTCTGCCACATCGAGTCGAGCCAGCTCGCGGACGACGTGGTGATCGGGCCGAGCGCCCACCTGCGCCCCGGCAGCCGGCTGGGGCGCGGCGTGCGCATCGGCAACTACGTCGAGGTGAAGAACAGCGTGCTCGGCGACGGCGTGAAGGCCGACCACCTCTCCTACATCGGGGACGCCGACGTGGGCCCCGGGGCGAGCTTCGGCTGCGGCGCCATCACCGTGAACTACGACTGGGCGTCCAAGAGCCGAACGGTCGTGGGCGCGCGGGCCAACGTGGGCTGCAACGCCAACCTCGTCGCGCCGGTCGAGATCGGCGCCGACGCCGCCGTGGCGGCGGGGTCGACGATCACCAAGAACGTGCCCGAAGGCTCCCTCGGCCTGGGGCGCACCCGGCAGCGCAACGTGGACGGCTGGCGGGAGCGCCGAAACGCGCGCCTGGGCGGCGGGACGGCCGGCGACGAAGCGCCCAGCCAAGGCCGAAAGCAGGCGGCCCCGCGGAAGAAGAAGAAAAGCGCCGGGAAGAAGAAGACCGCCGCGAAGGCGGGCCAGAAGGCGAAGAAGAAGTCGGCGAAGAAAAAGCCGGCCCGCGCCCGCAAGAAGGCTCGCGCGCGGTCCGGCCGCTAGCGCGTTCTCGAGGAGTCAGGCATGTGTGGAATCGTCGGATACATCGGCCGGGAGCGAGCGGCCACGGACGTGCTGGTGGACGGACTGCGGCGCCTCGAGTACCGCGGCTACGACTCCGCCGGGGTGGCCGT
>JAKSBN010000279.1 GCA_022361175.1 Pseudomonadota bacterium
CGGCGCGGGCCAGTGGAGTTGGCATAGCGTCCCTGAGGAAGATGAAGCGAGGGCAGCGCTAGGTGCGACTCCATTCAGGCGCGGAACCCGTACCACCAGCCCAAGGCTCTTGCAGATTGGTTGGCGGCTAAATGCCTGTGGCGGGGCGGCGGCGGTCGCCGGAGTCGGTCGGCAGAAGGGCCACAAGTGGCCGCGGGCACACCCGAGATGGCACTGAAGTTGGGCGAGCGGTTTGCCGATAGACCGGTCGATCGCGTCAACGCTTGGAGTTCGAGATGGGGCGTTTCCACAAGTCATGGTACGTCGTTTGGGAAGGCCACCATATTGAGGTCAGGAATTGGTGGAGCCTTCTCTTTCGCGCTGGTGAAGAGCTGTGGATCAACGGCGAGCTCGCTGATTCGTTTCAGGGGAGGCTGGGATTGTCGCGCGATCTGCATGGCACCGTTCAGGTCGGCTCGAAGCAGGTGCAGATTTCAGCGCACCTCGGGAACATCGACTGGGGACTGCGAATAGGGTGCCTCCTGTACGCGGATGGAAGCCCGATCGGTGGCGACGTCGACAAGAAGTTCTTCACGTAGAGTTGGGATGTCCCAGAAGCTGCTGAACTGAGGGGATGAAGTCAGCTATACGTCGGCCCGACTCGAACCGACCGAGTCGATGGTCCAGATGAACGAGTCGATGTTCAAGTTCAACACCGCCGTGCAGTCACTGGTCACAACGAAGAAGTGAGTCGAGGAACTGCGTAGATCCTGGAGCCACTTAGGGGTTCGCTACACCAGCCACGCCACGGTCGGCCGTCACTCCACAGGTTCGGATAGATCGCCGCGGATCCACCCAAGCGGCCGGCCGTCGATCTCTGGGCACCACTCGACGCTACCGATTCGCTTCCACCCAGCTGCTTCATGAATGACGAGAATGCGGCAACCGCGTGGTAGCTGCCCGATGACGTCGTACTGGATGCCTGGTTGGCTTCGGACGTTGGCGACTCTGGGTACGATGACTTCGCGCTGCCTGGCGTCCGGTTGCACGGATTTCTGCGATCCCAGCCAGGCCAGGACAACCAGGAGTAGGGCACCCGCGACTGAGAGGGGAATGGCGCAACCGGACGCCCCAGTTGCCTGCGTGGACGCCGTGCTCCTCGGTTCGGCGCCAGTTGATTGCTCGGCGGAGGCGCCCCAGGCGCCCGGGTCAAGATCGTCTCGATAAACTGTCGTCACTTGCGTCGTATTCGATGCAGTCAGCGACCAAACGAGCGCAGCGACCCACCCGAGCAGCGTCCAGCCGAGAAAGAAGTTGAGCGCGAGGATCGCCATCGCGTTCTGGTGGCCTCTGGCCATCGCGATGACGGTCGGCACGAAGTACCAGAGCAGCGAGAACAGGATCAACCCCAGCGTGATCTCCATGAGGCGCCTCCAGGTCCAACCAGCAGTCTGTAGGGGCGACGACTTCGCCGTCAACTCTGTCCGCCGGTGGAGCAGTGCTCCATAGCAATAGAAGGTGGCCTTTACGCCACGCAAGCGCGCTTGCGGTTCTCTGTGGCACCGGCGGAGGGTGTGAGCGAACTTGGCGCTGCGAAATACGGGGCGTCGACGATGCAATGCCGACTCTGCCAGAAGGACTGCACCCTCAGGAACTCCCACATCATCCCCGAGTTCCTCTATCGGCCTCTCTACGATGAGAAACACCGGGCGCTCCTGGTGGAACCCGACTCGCTCGACAGGCCGTTCGTGCAGAAGGGATTGCGCGAGAAGCTGCTATGCGATGCTTGTGAGGGTCACCTCGGTCGATGGGAGAGTTATTTCGCTGGACGGTGGTTCGATCCGAACATCTTGCCAGACGAGGTTCCTCTACCGAACCAGGTCATGACTGTGAGCGGGCTGGACTACGCGAAGATGAAGCTGTTCCTGCTCTCGGTCCTTTGGCGAGCCAGCGTCTCGAGACGATCGGAGTTCAGAAACGCGTCCCTGGGTCCGCACGAAGTGAAGATCCGCGAGATGCTTCTGGCTGACCATCCCGGTCCAGCGGATGCCTATCGGGTACTGGCTGCCGTGGTGGTGCAGCGTGAGTCGAGACGGGTCGTCTACGAGATGATCCTGCCACCGGTTCAAAAACGTGTCCAGGACCGGGTGTCGTATGAGCTCGTCTTTGGAGGCGTTGACTGGCTGTTCATGATCTCTGGCCATGGCACCAGCGAGCTTGACGGATACTGCCTGACGGAGCACGGCGACCTGCCGCTGTTGCCTGTGGAGTCCGACCGTATCGCCAGCGTTCTGGCGCTCTACCAGAATCGCGGGAAACTGCGGTAGGGGCACTCCTGGGCGTCGTCACGGCGCGTAGGCAGCGACGACGAGTACCGGTCGCCGGTGGTGCTCGACGAGGGCGAAGTGCCGGCCGGCGTGCTCGGCCGCTTCGATGACAAGTCCCAACAGAGTCCCACCACTTCGTGGGAGAAGCCGTTCGGAAACCCCGCGACGCTGAAGAAGAAAATGGTGACCCGGGCGCGATTCGAACGCGCGACCCCCAGCTTCGGAGGCTGGTGCTCTATCCAGCTGAGCTACCGGGCCACTCGAGCGGACGCGGGGTCCGCCGGTGAGCGTGGTGGGACGTACTGGATTCGAACCAGTGACCTCTGCGGTGTGAACACAGCGCTCTAACCAACTGAGCTAACGTCCCGCTTCCATTGGGGATCTGGGTTTGGCGGCGCGGTGCGCCGCGGGCCGGATCCCCGTCGGGGTTTCACACAAACTCCCGACAGGAAAGGTGTTTTTAGCGGTCTGGGTCGCGATTGCAAGGGCGGGGTGGGGCGGTCCAGTGGGGCCGCGCCGGGGGCCGCTTTGTGATTGACTCGGATTGGACCCACGCGGAGGTTTCCCATGGCTCGATTCGGTGCGAGCGAGGAGTGGCTGGCTCAGGTGCAGGAGGAGATCGTCGATCCGGAGCGGGAGATCGTCGATCCCCATCACCACCTGTGGAAGCAGGCGTGGGGCGGGACGTATCTCTTGCCGGACCTGTGGGCCGACACGGGCGCGGGGCACAACGTGGTGCAGACGGTCTTCGTCGAGTGCCGGGCCAGCTATCGCAGCGACGGGCCCGAGCACCTGCGCGTGGTGGGGGAGACCGAGTTCGTGGCCGACGTGGCGCGCGCCAGCGAGTCCGAGGGCGGCGCGACGATCGCCGGGATCGTGTCGCACGCGGATCTGCTGTTGGGCGATGCTGTGCGCGAGGTGTTGGAGGCGCACACGGCGGCCGGCGATGGGCGCTTTCGCGGGATCCGTCACGCGGGCGCGCACGCCGAGCATCCGGAGGCGCTGATGATTCCGGGGCGGGCGCCGGAGCGGCTCTACGAAGATCCGAGCTTTCGAGAGGGGCTGCGGGTTCTCGGCCAGGCCGGCCTCACCTACGACACCTGGCACTACCACTACCAGAACCGCGCGCTGGCGGAGTTGGCGCGGGCCGTGCCCGAGACGACGATCGTTCTCGATCACTTCGGAACGCCCCTCGGCGTGGGGCCCTACGCGGGGCGGCGCGCGGAGATCTTCGAGGACTGGAAGAAGAGCATCGCCGAGGTGGCGGCGTGCCCCAACGTGGTGGCGAAGCTGGGGGGGCTGGCGATGCCGGACAACGGCTTCGGCTGGAGCGAGCGCGACACGCCGCCCACGTCCGACGAGTTCGCCGAGGCCCAGCGGCCCTACTACCTGCACGCCATCGAGTGCTTCGGTCCCGAGCGCTGCATGTTCGAGAGCAACTTCCCCATCGACCGGCTCTCGCTCTCCTACGCCGTCCTCTACAACGGCCTGAAGAAGATCGTGGCGGACTTCAGCGAGGCCGAGAAGGACGAGATGTTCGCCGGCACGGCGCGGCGGGTCTACCGGCTGTAGCGCGTCAGTCGACGCGCGGGGCTGGGGGCGCGGGGCCGCTGGCGGTGCGCGCGGGGCGCTCCATGGCGACGGCGGCGAAGAACGACAAGAGCGACAGCGCCGCGCCGGCCAGCAGGGCGATGGTGAAGGCCGACGACGCGTTCGTGCCGCCGTAGACCAGGGTGAGGATCGTGATGCCGAAGGCGGCGCCGGCCTGGCCCGTCAGGCGGTTGGCGGCCGATGCGATGCCGAGATCCGATTCGGGCACGGTGCCGGCGATGGCCGACGGCAGCGAGGGCAGGCCGAGGCCGTGGCCCATCCCCTGAAGCACGAGCCCGGCGCCCAGGACCACGATCGAGTGCAGGTACACGCCGGCGGCCATGACGCAGAGTCCCAGCGTGAGAATCCCGCAGCCGACCATCGAAGCGCCGCGTTCCCCGATCCGGTAGCCGAGGGTGCCTCCCAGCGGTGAGGCGATGGTCAGGGTGGCGGTGCGCAGCAGCATGATGATCGCCGCGGGCAGGAAGCGATAGCCGAAGATCTCGGTGAGGATGAGGGCCGCCAGCACGAAGGCGCCCATGTAGGCGGCCGCCATGAACGCGTTCGAGAGAATCGGCGCCGTGAAGTTCTGGCGCCGGAAGAAGGTGAGGGGCATCAGTGGTTCGGGCGTGTGTCGCTCCACGCGAATGAAGACGGCCAGTCCGGCCATGCCGATCAGGGTCGCGAGATGAATCCACGGCGACTCGGGGCCCAGCACCCGGAGCTGGCCCACCGCGAACATGAAGCCGCCAACGCCGATCGAGAGCGTCACGACGCCGGCCACGTCGAAGCGGACGCGCTGGCGCGGCGTTTCGGTCAAGACCACCGCGGCCAGCCCCAGCGCGACGGCCGAGATGGCGGCCTGCAGCATGAAGACCACGCGCCAGTCGAAGCCGTCGGCCAACGGCGCGCCCAGGATCAGGCCCAGCGCGGGCGCGGCGGCGCCGGTCATCGACCACCAGCCCATGGCGCGCACGCGCTGGCTGGCGGGGTAGACGCGGAAGATGAGCGCCATCGACGTGGGCTGCGTGGCCCCGCCCAGGATCGACGCCAGGGTGCGCAGCCCGATCAGAGACCAGATGTCCCACGCGAAGACGGTGGCGACGGCCACGGCGGTGGCTCCGGCGAAGCCCAGCAGGAACACGCGCCGGTGCCCGTAGAGATCGCCCAGCTTGCCGAGCAGCGGCAGCGTCACGGCCGACAGCAGCATGGGAGCCGAGATCACCCAGGCCACGGTGGTCTCGCTGGTGGCGAACTCCTCGGCGATGGGGCCGAGCGCCAGCGTCAGGATGGTGATGGGAAAGGTGGTGGCGAAGAGCCCGGCCAGCGCCGCCAGCAGCACCCAGGTGGGGTAGTTGCCGCCGGCTTCGAGGGACGCGATCACCCTGCCGCGCCAGCCGCTGGCGTCGGGCGGATCGGGGCCGGTCCGACCGAGGTCGGGCGCCGTGGCTTGGGCTTGGGTGGGGTGCATGAAGGGGCGCAGGGTAGCACCGGCGGTTGACCCGCGCGTCAACACCCGTCCGCGCGGCTGCCACGTGCCTCAGTGGCGGTGGAAACGGCGTTTCGCGAAGAGGGCCGGGGCCGTTAGCCCCAGAAGCTGCGCAGGCCCAGCGCCACCAGCGCACCGGCCCAGACGAGGGCGACTCCCGGCCAGAGCGAGAGGCTCCGCTCGCGCAGCATCCCCAGCGCGACG
This sequence comes from Pseudomonadota bacterium, assembly GCA_022361175.1. Taxonomy (GTDB): domain Bacteria; phylum Myxococcota_A; class UBA9160; order UBA9160; family UBA4427; genus JAKSBN01. Next base: position 5,590 of record JAKSBN010000279.1, read on the forward strand.
CCGCCCACCAGCGCGGCGCCGGCCGCCACCGCGGCCTCGGTCGTCCAGAGCAGGCCGCGGGTGGGTTCGAGCAGCCACCAGGGCAGGCTCGCGGCGCAGAGCGCCACGGCGGAGACGAGTCCGGAAACGGCCGCCGCGCGCGAGACGAACCACGGCCCGGCGGCAC
>JAKSBN010000080.1 GCA_022361175.1 Pseudomonadota bacterium
AGCCGGCGAGGCCCATCGCCACGAGGAATCCGATGTGGACGAGCAGACTCCAGTCGAACTGACCCAGGGTGAGCGCCCGCTCCAACTCCACCCCGTGGTACAGCGGCGAGAAGCGGGCGACCGCCTGGAGCCACCCGGGGTAGACGCTGAGCGGGTAGAAGGTGGCCGAGAACAGGAAGAGCGGCAGCGTCGCCAGGGTGACCAGGTCGAGGTCTTGCCAGCTGCGCATGTAGGTGGTGGCTGCCATGCCCACCGCCGCGAACGCGAACCCGATCAGCACGGCCGCGGGCAGCGCCAACAGTCCCCACCACGACTTGACGAACCCCATCACCGCCATGACCAGGATGAACGCCGCCGAGTACATGGCGCCGCGGATGAGTGACCAGGTGATCTCGCCAACGGCGATGTCTCCTGGTGCGAGTGGCGTCGCCAGCATGGCGTCGTAGACCTTGCCGAACTTCAGCTTGAAGAAGATGTTCATCGTCGACTCGAATACGGCGCCGTTCATGGCGGACGCCGCCAGCAGTGCCGGCGCGGCGAAGGCGGCATAGCGGACGGTCTCCCCGTTGATCGTGAGGTCACCGACCAACTGCTCGATGCCGATGGAGATGGAGAACAGGTAGAACACCGGCTCGAAGAAGCCGCTGAACACGATCACCCAGAGCTGGCGATAGACGCGCAGGTTGCGCTCGATGAGGTGGACCGCCTTGCGGCTCCCCAGGCCGATGGGCGGGGCGACCCTGGTGGTCAGAGCGGTACCGGTCATACGACCATCCTCTTACGCAACAGCCGGACGGCGAGGGCCGTGCCGACCACGCCGAAGGCGACGAGGTAGACAACGTGCACCCAGGCGTCCCATGCCGGCCCGGTGCCGAGGGCCACGCCACGCGCCAGCTCCACGCCGTGCCACAGCGGCGTGAGATACGCGGCCGGCTGGAGCCACCCGGGGAGTTGCTCGACGGGGAAGAAGGTGCCCGAGAACAGGAACATCGGCGTGACCATGAAACGGAACATGCTGGAGATGCCCTGGGGGTGGTCGAGCGTGGAGGTGAAGGCCATGATCGGCGGTCCGAAGGCCATGCCCGTCAGCAGCGCCGGGCCAAGAGCGAGCAGCCCCCGGCCCCACTCCACGGCCCCGAAGAGGGCCATGATCACGATGAACACCGTCGAGACGAAGGTAACCCGTGCCGCTACCCACGACACGTGGCCGTAGACCAGGTCGCGGGTGCGGAGCGGAGTCGCCAGAGCTGCCTCGTAATCGCGCACCCACTTGATGCCCGCCATGACCGGGAAGGAGGAGTCACCGGCAGCCGTCTGCATGGCGAAAGCGGCGAGGAGGCCCGGCGCCAGGAACTCGAGATAGGTGAGCCCGTCCAGGGTCGCCCGGCCTTGACCGTCGTCGACCAGAGTGCCCAACCCCAGACCCATCGCCCCCAGGAACAGGAGGGGGTTGAGGAAGGTCGTGATGGCGCTGCCTCGCCAGGTGTGGCGGTAGACGAGGGCCCGCGACTCGAAGTAGCGAAGGGGGCGGGCAAGCGCCATCAGTCGACCAGCGTCCGCCCGGTGAGGTGGAGGAACACGTCCTCGAGCGTGGAGCGGCGCACGACGATCTGCTCGTGCTCGAGGGCGCTGGAGTGGATCGCGTCCGCCGTCTTGTCCCCGTCCTCGGTGTAGAGCAGCACCCGGTCCGGCAGGGCTTCAACGCGCTCGGCCATCCCTTCGAGCCGGGGGAGCGCTGCGTCCTGCTCCCCGACCGCGAAGCGCAGCTCGACGACCTCTCGAGTCGAGTGCTGCGCGATCAAGTCGAGAGGTGACCCCTCGGCGACGATCTTGCCCTTGTCCATGACCACGAGGCGATCACAGAGCTGTTCGGCTTCGTCCATGTAGTGGGTGGTGATGATCAGGGTCGCTCCCTGCTGCTTGAGGCGGTACAGGCGGTCCCACAGCGCATGCCGGGCCTGGGGATCGAGGCCGGTGGTGGGCTCGTCGAGGATGACGACGTCGGGCTGGTTGATGAGGGCGCGGGCGATGACCAGTCGGCGCTTCATCCCACCAGACAGCGTGGTCACCTTGTCCCCGGCTCTCTCGGCGAGCTGGGCGAAGTCGAGCAGCTCGGCGATGCGCTCTCGGATCAAGGGGCGCGGCAGGTCGAAGTAGCGGCCATACACGAGGAGGTTCTCGTCTACCGGAAGCTCCTCGTCGAGGTTCGACTCCTGGGGGACGACGCCGAGCCGGGCCCGGATGCGCGCACCATCACGCTGCGGGTCCATGCCGAGGACCGACAGTTCCCCTCCCGTTGGTGGCGATACCGCCCCGATCATGCGCATCGTCGAGCTCTTGCCGGCACCGTTTGGTCCGAGGAAGCCGAAGGCTTCCCCTGGTTGCACGTCGAAGTCGATGTTGTCGACGGCAACGAGGTCGCCGAACGACTTGGACAGGCCGCGAGCACGTACGAGGGGTTCCATGGGGGTCTACAGGCTATCCCAGCGGCCGGCGGCCAGCGTTCGGCTGGCAGGCC
>JAKSBN010000169.1 GCA_022361175.1 Pseudomonadota bacterium
AAGCTCAGTCTGCAGCGAAGCTGGCTTCGCATGCCCCCCGTTCCACCTCTGTCTTCGATCGACTCTGCCCTCGATCGACGCGTCCCACCCGGCCCTGGCGCCTGGCCCTCACTCTCGGCTCGCGCGCTCTCGACGGCGGCCGGCCGAGACCTCCCAGGGTGGCAGACACGCCGCGGGGCCGTCCAGTCGCGGCCGGGGCGCGCCTACACCCAGCCCAGATCCTCGTCCAGATCGGTCGCGGCGGTCTCTCGATTTCGCTGCCGGCGGTCGCCGGCCAGGGCGGCGACCCAGTCGGCCAGCGCCGGAGACCGATCCGACATCTCGCGAAACCGGGTCTCCGGGAGCGCCAGCGCCCAGCAGCGGGTCGTGGCCTTCACGGTTCCCATGGCGGCCTCGCCGTCCAGCAGCGAGAGCTCTCCGAAGACGTCGCCGGGCTTTAGGGAGGCCAGGTGTTTCTCCGGTCCGCCTCCGAGCGGGGTGGACGACACGTCGGCCTGTCCGGCCAGCAGCACGAAGAGCGCGGACGCCACCTGACCCTGCTCGACGATGTGCGTGCCGGGTTGGATCTCGAGGAAGCGAAACTGGCTGGCCAACACGCTGCGCTGGGTGCGCGCGAAGAACCCGAACAGCGGGCTCGTCCGCACCAACCGGTCGATCAACCGCTCGCGCAGGAAGTCCAACAGCACCTGGAAGATACGCGGCTCGCGTTCCACCAGCGACCACATGACCTGGCGATCGAGTTCGAGCACCTGGGTCGGAACCAGCGCTTCCACGGTGGCGTTGCGCGGCTGGTTGGTCACGAGACCGATCTCGCCGAAGAACTCGCCTTCGGACAGCACCGCGAGCTTCGTGCGCTCGGCGCCCTCGGCGATGGGCACGACGGCACCGCTGGCGACGACGTAGAGGGCGTTGGCCGTATCGCCCTGACGGAAGAGCACCTGCCCTTCGTCGAGTTCCACCAGGCGCAAGTTCTGGATGACGTGCTGCAGGGCAGCGGCGTCCATGGCGCCGAAGAGCGGGGTCGCACGCAACTGCTCTTCCGCGCGGCTGGGAGAGTCGACGGCCAGGGCGGCGTCGCTTTCGAGCGGCTCCTCCGCCTCGGCTTCGGCCGGCGACGACGGGTCGGGTGCCATCAGTGCATCCAGGTCGCCGGACCACTCCGGGTCCAGGGTCAAGTCCGACAGAGATGAGCTCTCGCCCAGCTGGATCTCGCTGGCGCCCAGCATGAGCGACTCCGAGAGGTCCGGGGCGGCACTCGTTTCGACGACGTTTGTGAGCACGATTTCTTCCAGGGGCGTGTCGGGGCTCGCGTGCTCCGGCGCCTCGGGCGGCGGATCCATGGGGTGCCCCGTTTCCAACGCCATCTCTGCCAGGTGGTCCTGGATGTCGGAGCGGTCCGGCGCGAGCACCAGGATGCGCTTGCACAGCGCGATCGCCTGGATCAGGAAGCCCCCGCGCCGATACAGGTCGGCCGCGCGTTCGAGCGCCTCGGTCTCCTCGCGCGGTTGGTCCAGCCGGCGGTGGATCTCGGCCTCGCGCTTGGGCCACGACGGCTCGTTGGGCTGGTGCCGGGCCAACTCGCCGTAGAAGCCGAGCGCCTTCTGAAAGCGACCCTTCAGCATCGCGTCGTTGGCGCGCCGCTTGAGCCCGCGAATGTCCACCGCCGAGCGCTTGGCCATGGCCACTCATCGGGCCTTGGCCCGTCTCGCTTGATGCGGGTCTGTGGGGTCTCTACCGGGCCAGGCGGTGCAGTTCGTTCACGTCGCTGACGTCGCCGAGAGACCGGATCCGTCCCAGATCGGAGAGTCGCCCGGTCGGGGCCTTGTCGCGGCCGGGGTGGGGCGCGAGCTGCTCCGAACGCACGGTCTGATAGGCCAAGCCCATCAGGCCTGTGATACAGAGGGCCGTCCCTTCCGGCAGGGGCATGGCGTTGAGCACTCCGAAGAGCGCCAAAACTCCAGCCAGCGCCAGCTCCGGAAGTGAAGTGAGGGATTTCCACAACATCTTCCTTTCTCTATCGGGCGATTGCCTTATCAAACTGAGTTTTCTCTGAGGGCGGGTGCAGAATGGGCTGCAGAGAGAGGGGATCGATTGATTGAGGTGATTTCCCAGGGGGAAGAGCCGTTGGCCGCAGAAGCGCTGGCGGCGGCCTTTCGCGATACCCCGCTGACCCGGGCGGTCGTGCGCTCGCAGCGCCCCGGTCGCCGCCTGCGGAGTACCCGCCAGGGCATGCGACTCACGCTCGCCAGCGCTCGCCGTGACGGTCTCCGCTACCGGGCCCGACCGCCCGGGGGCCCCGTCCTGGGAGCGCTGGTCGGAGCCCCCAGCGAGGCCCTGCCGCTGCCGGCTCCCGCGGCCTCGTTGCAGCTGCGCGCCTGGTTCGGCCAGGGCCTGCGGGTGGTGCTGCGCTGGGCCGAGGTGGCGCGGGCCCTCGAACGGGTGCACCCCAGCGAACCGCACCACTATCTCGCGCTGCTGGGAGTGGATCCGGCCGAGCAGGGTCGCGGCACCGGGACGGCGCTCTTGGCCCGCTTCCTGGCCGCCGTCGACGCCGCAGGACGGCCGAGCTACTTGGAAACGGACCGCCCCGAGAACCTCGCCTTCTACGGCCGGCACGGCTTCGAGGTGCAGCGCGAGATCCGCTTGGTCGGGCTTCCCGTGTGGTGCCTGTGGCGGCCGGCGCGACCCGCGTCGACGGAGGAGACAAGATGATCTGGACCCGCCCCGATGCCACCCTGGTGCGCGATCTCTCGACGATGCGGCGATTCATGCCCTTCATCTCGCCGCGGCGCAACGAGGCGCTGGTGTACTTCGCCCAGGAAATCGAGGTGGACGCCGCTCTCGAGTACCTGGCCGAGAAGAACCGCAAGCGCGAGCCCGAGCGCCAGATGACCTTCTTTCACATGTACCTGCATTCGCTGGCCATGGGTTTCCACGAGCGCCCTCGCAACAACCGCTTCACCGCCGGTGGACGTCTGTGGCAGCGCGACGGGGTGTGGCTGTCGTTCGCGGCCAAGCAGGAAATGGCCGACGGGGCCGATCTCAAGACCGTGAAGCGGGAGTTCCCCGCGGCGGAAACGCTGGACGAGATGACCGACTCCATCCTCGATCGGATTCGGAGGCGACGCGGCGGCGAGCGCACGACCTCGGACCGCGAGATGAGCCTGGCCGTGTTGTTGCCCAGCTGGCTCCTGCGTCTGGTGTTGTGGGGACTGCGCGCGGCCAACAACTGGGGGGTGTTGCCCAAGTCGATGATCGACAGCGACCCCATGTTCTGCACCTGCTTCGTTGCCAACTTGGGTTCCGTGGGCCTCGACGCCGCCTACCACCACGTGTGGGAGTACGGCACCTGCCCCAACTTCGCCGTGATCGGACGCATTCGCGAGCACCCGAACGGTCGCCGCACGGTGACGGTCAAGTACACCTACGACGAGCGGGTGGAGGACGGCTTCTACGCCGCCGCCACGCTGCAGGGAATCAAGGAACGTCTCGAGGATCCCGCGCGCCTCGACGCCCCCCCGCGGCTGCCCCAGGCGTAAGAGAAACGGCTTCCCCGGATTGAGAATCGCTTTTCCGCTCGACGGAAAGACACTTCTCCGTCGCTGTGGTCCGCCTCGCACAAACTGCTTTGAATTCGAGGTGTTCGTCGCTCGGCCATTTTGGGCACGCAGCTTGCGATTCGACAATCCGCCACGGGAGACGGCCCTTCGGGCAGGCTCCCGCCCGCTGGATCAGCTGGGCCTCCTTTGGGAAGGGGATGCCAAGTGTTTCCGCGAGAGAGCCCGGCCGCTGCTGCGTCCGGGCTCTCGTCTTTCGGTCCCCCCGCCCACCGGCCGGCTCGGGTTCGATTTCGGCTGGCTGAGTACCCCCTGGCTATGCGATTGTGTTCGCGTTCATGCACACCGAACGCCCGCACACACCTTCGGCCGAAACTCCGAAACGCGAGCCTTCGCCGGCGCTCCGCCAAGACGACGGACGCCTGGTGCGCGGTCGCCGGAGCCGAGCGCGGATCCGCGAGGCCGCCCGCGACCTCTTCCGCGAGCAGGGTTTTGACGGCGCCACGCTGCGGGCGATTGCCGCCCGCGCCGGGATGGGGGCCAGCTCCATCTACCGCCACGTGCGCAGCAAGGAAGAGTTGCTGGTGCAGGAGCTGGCCGCGCTGCAGGAAGACGCCTGGACCCAGTTCCGCCACGGCGACGACCGCAGCCTTCCCACCCGCGAACGGTTGCAGACGTTTCTCGACGTGCAGCACACGCTGCTCGTGAAAGACCGCGATCTCACCACCATCGCCCTGCGCGCCCTCACCAAACCCGAAGCGCGCGTGGCCCGAAGCGTGCTGCGATTGAACGAGCGCACGGTGGGCCTCCTGGCCGAGATCCTCCAGATGGGCCGCATGCGCCAGGACTTGGCTCCCGACGTCGACGTGGTGGAAGCCGCGCGGGTGCTGTTCCACATCACGCTCGGCGCGCGTCTGCCCTGGGCCAACGGGCTCTTGTCCGCGGAAGCGTGTCGCGAATCGGTCCGCACGGGCGTCGACTTGCTCTTTCGCGGGCTCGCCAGTCGCGTCGCGCCGTAGTCCTCTAGGAGCGCTCGCCAGGTCCGATGCGGGCGAGCGAGACTTCGAGCTTCTGCGCCAGGCTGCGCAGCACGGGCTCGGCCGCCGGAGTCGTCGCCATCAAGAAGGTGCCGTGGGCTCGGGAATAGAGGAAGGTCAAGGTCTGTCCCTCGACCTCGAGCTCGCGCAGGCGCGCCTCCGCGGTATCGATCTCGCGCGTGATGGCGCCACCGGCGCGCCGCGCCAGATCCAGCGCCCAGGCGGGGAACTCCCGCTCGCCCGGGCCGTCGCTGAAGACCAACATCAGTCCGCCCTCGCGATCCCGTTCCAGGCGCAGAAAGGGCTGCGGCGGCTCGGACGCCACTACGGCCCCAGGAGCTCTTGCGGAAGCGCCAGGTCGGCGTCGGTCTCGACCAGCGAGGCCAGGTGCTGGCGCCACGCGTCGAACTCGGCGCCGCTCCAGGCCCGGTGCTCGCCGCGGCGGTAGGCCGCCGCGTTGCGGTGGTAGAGCCAGGCGTTCAGGCGGTTCTCGCGGGCCGAATCCCGCTGCCGAATCACCTTGGCCGGGATGCCCGCCGCGATCGAGCCGGGTGGGATCTGCGTTCCCTCGGTGACGACCGCACCGGGCGCGACGACCGAGCCCGCACCGACGACGGCTCCGTCCATGATCGTCGCGTTGATGCCCACCAGGCACTGGTCCTCGATGGTGGCGCCGTGGACGGTGGCGTGGTGGGTGATGGAGCAGAACTCTCCGATGACGGTCGGATGGCCGTAGCCCACGTGGATCATGACGAAGTCCTGGACGTTCGAGAGGCGCCCGATGCTCACCTCCTGGCACTCGGCCCGAATGACGACGCGAGGCCAGACGGAGGCGTGCGCCGCGACGGAGACAGCGCCGAAGAGCTGGGCGCTCTCGTCGATCCACGCCTCCGGTGCGACCTCGGGCTTCACGTTCCCGCCCCGGTCCGACGCTCGGTCGCGTAGCCGCGCGCCGCCAACAGGGCGGGCAGGCCGCGCGGGCCCACCACGTGTCCAGCGCCGACGACCACGAAGAGCGGCCCTTCGACTTCCGTGGCCAGCACCGCGATGCGGGCCGCCATGGCCTCGTTGCGCGCGTAGTAGAGGCGCTCGTGGATCCGGCGCGTGACCTCCTCGGGCACGTTGTCGGGGGCGCCGAAGACCCACTGCTCGAGCGCTTCGTCGTCGCCGCGCGCCCATGCGTCCATCATCGCCTCCACCTGCTCGGCCAGCCCCGCGCGCTCCTGCAGGATCTCCTCCAGCAGCGCGCGGCCCGCTTCCTCGCCCAAGTCGTCGAACAGCGAGAGCTGTTGGGCGGCAGTCTCGAGCGCGGCCACGGACTTGGTGTCGCGGGCGCGCTGCAGGAAGGCCAGATCGACGCCGCCCTCGGCCTCGTAGCCGAGCTCGGCGAACTGGGCCTCGGCCAAGGCGAGGGCGGCCGCCCAGGGCTTCACCCGCAGCAGCATCGCGGGCGGCAGCTGCAGCGCGATGGCACGCTCCTCCACGCGCTTCCAGAGCGGTTCTCCCAACGCCGTGCGCAGGTTCTCGTCGGGCGGCAGGAACATGGAGCGCGCGCTCACTTCGGCGAGGGCTTCGTCGCGGAGATCCACCTCGACGACGAGCGTGGCCGCGCGCGCGAACGCGGCCTCGATGTGGTTCGGCCAGCTGAAGCCGGAGCGATGGCCCACGTGGACCGAGCCCAGGACGTAGATCTCGCTCTGGTCGGGACCCTCGACCCGCCAGAAGGACGGCGAGACCGGCGGCGGTGCGGCCGGCTCCGACGTGCAGGCAAGCGCGACGACGAAGGCCGCCGCGAGCCAAAGCCAGCGCACGGTCGTGGCTCCTCGGAGTGCGCGGGTTCGGGATGCACGGGTGGGGCACGATCGCTGGCAGCTCGGCAAGAGACTCCTCGCTCGCAGGGTGGGCGAGTGTAACCGATCGCTCTCGGTGCCCCGGTGTGCGACTCAGCCGCCGCCGGCGTCGAAGGTGCGCTGGGCGCGGTTGCGGAGCTCTCCGTCGCAGAAGAAATCGATGGCGGTCATCGCCAGCGCCTTGGCGCCGTCGAGCGCGCAGGCGTCGCCCGAGGGCGAGCCGGCGTGCTCCGCGAAATCCGGGTGATGGATGGTCACGTGCGGTGGCGCCGCCGCCAGCATCGGGTGGATGCTCGGCACCCGCTGGCTGACGTTGCCCATGTCGGTGCTGCCCGTGACGCCGGTGGGCAGGGCCTCCATGGGGAGGAACTCGCGGCCCAGCGCCTCGGCGTTCTCGCGGAACGCCGTCTCGAGCGGCGCGTTGGCGCGCAGGTTCAGGTAGTCGGCCGGGCCCCAGTCGAGGTCGAGCTCGGCACCCGTGGCAGCGGCCCCGGCCCGGAAGCACCCGGCGACCCGTTCCTTCAGTCTCTCGAGGCGCTCGGCCGTTTCGGCCCGCACGTAGAACGATCCCGACGCGCGCTCGGGCACGACGTTCGGAGCCTCCCCGCCTTCGCGGATGATGCCGTGCACCCGCTCGTCGCGGCGAATGTGCTGGCGCAGTTGGGCAACGGCCTGGTAGGCGGTCACCAGGGCGTCCAAGGCGTTGACGCCGCGCTCGGGCATGGCGGCGGCGTGGGCGGCGCGGCCCCGGTAGGCGACCTCCAGCTCGGCCATGCAGATGCAGGGCATGGACACCAGGTTCACCCCGGACGGGTGGATCATGAGCGCCGCGTCGACCCCGTCCAACGCGCCCTCGCGGACCATCAGCTCCTTGCCGCAGCCGTGCTCCTCCGCTGGAGTCCCCAACAGCCGGACGCGGCCGGGGAGCGAGGCACCCAGGCCGTGCAGGGCCAGGCCCGCGCCGATGGCCGCCGTAGCGATCAGGTTGTGGCCGCAGGCGTGGCCGATCTCCGGCAGCGCGTCGTACTCGGCCAGGAGCGCGATCTGGGGGGCGCCCTCCGGGCCGAACTGGCTGACGAAGGCCGTCTCCAAGCCGTAGGCACCGCGCTCCACCGCGAGGCCGGCCTTGTCCAGGGTCTCCACCAGGAGGGCGCTGGCCCGGTGCTCCTCGAATGCCAGCTCCGGATGGGCGTGGATCTCGTGGGAGATCCGCACGAGATCCTGCGACAGGCCGTCCACCAGGCGGCAAATCTCCTGCTTCAAGTGGGCTCGAAGTTCGGGAGAAGCGTCGGTTTCGGCCATCGGTCCTCCGGGTCGGAATCCGGGGCATCATACCCCCGCGGTCCCAAGCGGTGTAGACTCCCCGCGTTCCACCCGCAGGGAGAAGACAGCGCATGCGCGCCATCCTGGTCGAGAAGTTGTGTGAGCCCCAGGACCTCCGCGTACAGGAGGTGGAGGCGCCGGCGGTTCGACCGGGGACGCTGCGGCTGCAGGTCAAGGCCGCCGGCGTGAACTTCTTCGACATCTTGCAGTGCCGCGGCGAGTATCAGGTGAAGCCGCCTCTGCCGTTCATCCCCGGCGCCGAGGTGGCGGGCATCGTCAGCGAGGTGGGGCCGGGCGCCGAAGACTTCGAAGTGGGCGACCGCGTGTTCGCTTCGTCCGGGCTGGGTGGCTTTGCCGAACAAGCCGTCGTGCCGGTGGCGACCACCTACGCCATGCCCAGCAGCATGAGCTTCGAGGAAGGGGCGGCGTTCCCCATCATCTATCCGACGTCCTACGCCGGGCTCGTGTTCCGAGCGAACCTGCAACCCAAGGAGACGCTCCTGGTGCACGCGGCCGCCGGCGGCGTGGGTGTGGCCGCGGTCCAGATCGGCAAGGCGCTGGGCGCCCGGGTGATCGCCACGGCCGGCGGAGACCACAAGCTCGAGGTGGCGCGGCGGGCCGGCGCAGACCTCTGCATCGACTACCGCAAAGAGGACTTCGTCGAGCGCGTGAAGGAAGCGACGGACGGGCGCGGCGCCGACGTCATCTACGACTCGGTCGGCGGCGACGTCTTCGATCGCTCGCTCAAATGCATCGCCTGGAACGGCCGGCTGCTGGTGATCGGGTTCGCCGGCGGCGAGATCCCGTCGGTCAGAGCCAATCGGATCCTGCTGAAGAACATCTCCGTGGTGGGCCTGCACTGGGGCGCCTACGCCAAGTACGAGCCCCACCGCATCGCCGAAACCTTCGCGGCGCTCTTCGCCCTCTACAGCGACGACAGCATTCACCCCGAGATCTACAAGACCTACCCGCTGGAAGAGGTCCCGACGGCGCTGGCCGATCTCGCCTCGCGCAAGACCACGGGCAAGCTGATCGTCGCCCCCTAGACGCGGACCCAGAGACGAGGGCCCGAGCTCGTCGCCGAGCCCGGGCCCCATTCAGTTGCCACCGCGCGCGCGTTCAGGCCAGCGCGGCTTCTCCTCGCTCTCCGGTGCGGATCCGGATCGCCTCGTCCACCGGCACGACGAAGATCTTGCCGTCGCCGATGCGCCCCGTATGGCAGGACTCCAGCAGGGCGTTGGTGGCCTTCTCCACCAGGTCCTCCGGCACGACGATCTCGATCAGGATCTTCGGCAGGAAGTCGACCACGTACTCGGCGCCGCGGTAGAGCTCCGTGTGGCCTTTCTGCCGGCCGAATCCCTTGACCTCGCTCACGGTGATGCCGCCGATTCCCGCTGCAGAGAGCGCTTCTTTGGCATCGTCCAGCTTGAAGGGCTTGATGATCGCCTGGATCTTCTTCACGACGTGCTCCTTTCTAGCTTTCGGTGGAAGGCGCCAGCTCGGCGGCCGGAGCCGGAGCGCGCTGGGCGGAGGCCGGCATGCCGGCCAGGGCGCCGCCACCGACGTTCAGGTCGTAGGCGTGCATGCCGTGTTCGCCGTAGTCGAGGCCCTCGATCTCCTCCTCCTCCTCGACGCGCAGGCCCATGACGGCCCGGATCGTGAGGAAGAGCGCCGAAGCGCAGATCAGCGTGAAGGCACCGTAGGCGGCCACGCCGATCAGCTGCACCACGAAGGAGTGGTCGGCCGAGAAGATCCCGACGGCCAGGGTGCCCCAGATGCCGCAGCTCAGGTGGACCGAGACGGCGCCGACCGGGTCGTCCAGCTTGATGCGATCGAAGAAGAGCACCGAGCCCACCACGATGCCGCCGGCCACCAGGCCGATGAGGATGGCACTGATCGGCGTGACGACGTCCGCGCCCGCGGTGATGCCCACCAGACCTGCCAGGATGCCGTTCAGCGCCATGGAGAGGTCGGGCTTGGACGCCAGCAGGGTCGAGACCGCCATGGCGGCGAGCCCGCCGGCGGCCGCGGCCAGACACGTCGTCACCAGCACCAGCGACGTCAGCGCGGGATCGGCCGACAGCACCGAGCCGCCGTTGAAGCCGAACCAGCCGAGCCACAGCAAGAAGACACCCACCGCCGCCATGGGCATGTTGCTGCCCGGAATCGGCGTCAGGCGGCCGTCCTTGGTGTACTTGCCGAGGCGCGGCCCGAGCAGGAAGGCGCCGACCAGCGCGCCCCAGCCACCGACCGAGTGCACCAGGGTGGAGCCGGCGAAGTCGTAGAAGCCCATGGCCTTCAGCCAGCCGCCGCCCCACCACCAGGAGCCCGCAATGGTGTAGACGATGGCCACGAAGACGACCGAGAAGACCATGAACGACGACAGCTTGATGCGCTCGGCCACGGCGCCGGACACGATCGTCGCCGCGGTGGCGGCGAACATGGCCTGGAACAGGAAGTCCGTGTGGTAGGTGTAGCCGCCGCTCGCGTAAGCGGTTGTGGCGTCGCCGGCCGCGTCGATGCCGAAGCCCGCGAAGCCGAGTACGCCGGGGATGATGTTGAACTCACCCGGGTACATCAGGTTGAAGCCGCACAGGAAGTACGTGAGCAGCCCGGCGCAGACGATGAACGTGTTCTTGAACAGGATGTTCACCGTGTTCTTGGCGCGGGTCATGCCCGACTCGAGGGTGGCGAAGCCCAGGTGCATGATGAACACCAGGCCCGCGCACAGCATCATCCACACGTTGTTGGCGACGAAGGTACCGGGAGTGATGACCTCCTCTTCCGCCAAGGCCGTTTCCGGCAGCATGAGCGCCCCCAGTGCCAGGGGCAGCCAGCCGAGTTTCCGAATCATGATCTTCTCCAGTGTCGGGGAGGGAATCTCCTGGGGCCCGCCCGGTGGCGGTTGCGTCGGCCGGGCTCTCCCCGTGTGGCCTGGCATGCGACGCCCTCCGTAGAGCAACGGGCGTGCCAAAGTCGGCGCGGTCTGCGGCGGCGCAGAGAACGCCTTCCACTGGCTCGAAGAGCCGTCAGATGTGTCGAAGTCGGCTCAGGTTGGGCGGGGGTCCGCACGCCGATCGGGCAGTCGCTGCCCAATTCATGGGCAGCGACGACCAAGGGCTGGGCAGGGGTCGGCACACGCTCTTGGAGCGCGCCGGAGGGGGGGCTCAGGCGGCTTGGGACTCCAGGTAGGCGATCAACTCGTCGCGCGGCGGGCCCAGATCCAGGGGCTCGCGCTCGGAGCGGGTGTTCCAGGCCGCCAGCACCTTCTGCATCACTGCCGGGTTCTTCATCAGGTCGGCCGGGTCTTCCAGCAGGTTGAAGAGCCGCATGAAGGTGCGCATCACGCCCAGATCCTGGCGCAGCGCGGGCAGGAAGCCCTCGCGGAAGACGCAGCGCAGATAGGCCTTGGCGTTGACCGTGCCGTCCGGGTTGTCGTAGTCGAAGGGGTCTTCGCCGGCCAGCACCTGGGCCGAGACCTCCGTGGCGTCTCGGTCCTGGGTGCGGGCCGACAGGTACCAGGGCACGATGTCGCGCTCGACGCGCGCGTCCAGGTCGAGCGCGAAGGCGCGCAGGTCGTCGCCGTGCTCGGCGAAGGCGTCCGCCAGGTGGAAGGCGTTCACCCAGGCCAGCGAGCAGCCGCGGCCGTAGAGCGGGTTCGTGTGCATGAGGGCGTCGCCCACGGCCACCAATCCCAGCGCGATGGGTTCGCCGTCCTCGACCCAGTGCCGGCGCGTGTTCTTCAGGTTGCCCATGCCGTGCACCTCCGAGACCGGCTCGGAGCAGTCGGGAGCCACCCAGTCGCGCAGGGTCGGCATGCGGGCGGCGATGCGCTCGAAGGTCTCCTCGCGCAGGATGCCGCGCATGGCCGCGTCATCGGGACTGGCGCACAGCGTGATGGAGAAGATCCGCGAGTCGCCCGGGAAGATGCCGTACTTGAGGTAGCCCAGGTCGGCCCCCATGGGCCCCTCCAGCACCGGCGCCTCTTCCCCCTCCCGCAGGCGGTAGAAGCGCGAGCTGTAGAAGATGCCGCACGGCTCCGAGTCTTCGCGCAGCGGCGCCGCGCCCAGGGCTTCGAGCCAGTGGCTGGCCTTGCTGCGGCGCCCGCTGGCATCCACCACCAGATCGGCGTCCAGCGTCTCGTCGCTTCCGGTCTCGCTTGCGAGAGAGACTCCGCGCACGCGCGGCCGACCGGAGTCGTCGAGTTCTCCCAGCAGGGCCTGCACGCTGACGCCGTCCCGCAGCGTGACGCCGGGCAGCGCCGTCACGTGTCGCCGCAGAACCCATTCGAAGGTGATGCGCCGGCAGGCCAGCATGGTGATCTCGCCGTCCTCGGGCGTGAGATCGGGCGCGTCGAAGAGCTTCTCGGCGAACTGCGAGAACGGCATGGGCTCCGCGCCGTTGGCCACGAGCTCGGCCAAGAACTCGGGCGCGCGATCGCGGATCAGGTTGTGGAGCCGCGCCAGGAGTGCGTGGGAATGGCGTGTCTGGGGCGAGCCGCGCCGGTCCCACTTCTCGAAGGCCTCCACGGCCGTGGCCGGAAGCGGCGTGGCGTCCTGTTCGAGCACCGTCACGCGATGGCCCGCCTGGGCCAGGGCCAAGGCGGTGCCGAGACCGGCGACGCTGCCGCCCACCACCACCACGTGTTTCGACTGCATGGATTCCTCGCGCTTCGCTCAGGCCGCTTCGCCCGTGGGCTTCTTCTTCTCGACCATCTCTTTGTTGTGCTTTTGCAGCTCGTTGCCGATCGCCTGGGTGACGGCGCCGATGAAGGCGGGCCGGTTCTCGGCCGCCCATTCCATGCTGTTCTCGCGCCCGGTGTTGCCCTGCTGGAAGCGCGGCGCCACGTAGCGCGCAAAGAGCTCGTAGCTGCGCTTGGTGGCCTCGAAATCCGCCCAGTTGTGAGCCATGTGCAGGAAGCAGCCGAAGCCGCCCGACTGCTCTTCCAGGCGCGCCAGCTGGGCGGCTGCGTCGTCGGGGTCGCCGATTACGGCGAGGCCCGAACCGATCAGCGCGTCCACCGCCTCGTCGAGGTTGCCCGGCGGCGCCAGGGGCAGGGCGGCGACCTCCTGGAAGTAGCGCAGCCAATCCCTCAGCCCGAAGGCCACGTTCTTGCGGGCCTGCTCGCGCGTCTCGGCCACGTGCATGGGTCCGACCAGGCGCCAGCCCTCCCGGTCGACGGTCTGGCCGTACTCCTCGGCCTTGTCCGTGCAGATCTGCCAGTTGGTGGCGAGGGCGTTGAAGCCGCCCGTGCTGGTGGCGCCGATCGACAACAGCGACAGCCCGTGCTTGCCGGCGGCCCGCGCCCCGGCCGGGGACACCTGGGAGGCCACGGCGATCTCCACGTGCGGTCGCGTGTAGGGGGTGAGCTGAAGCCGCGCCTCGCGCAGCTCGAACCACTCGGACGAGTGGCTGACCGTCTCGCCGCGCAAGAGCGGCACCAGCACGCCGATGGCCTCGTCCATCATGTCGCGCTGCTTCGCCACCTCGATGCCCATCATGAAGGCGTCGGACGGCAGCGCGCCGGGGCCGACGCCGAACATCACGCGGCCCCGGGTCTGGTGATCGAGCTGCATGATGCGGTCGGCCAGCATCAGCGGGTGGTGGTAGGGCAGGGAGGAAACCCCGGTGCCCAGCCGGATGTGGCGCGTGCGTTCCGCCGCGCCGGCGATGAAGACCTCCGGCGAGGCGATGATCTCGTAGCCGGCGGAGTGGTGTTCGCCGATCCAGGCTTCCTCGTATCCGAGCCGGTCGAGAAACTCGACCAGCTCGAGATCGCGGTGAAGAGCGGCGGTCGGGTTCTCGTGGGTCGGGTGGAACGGAGCGATGAAGGCGCCGAAACGCTTGCGAGGGGAATACACGGCTCTGGCCTCCTGGTGAGGACATGCAGGATCCCAAATCTGACGCCGGCGTCAAGATTACCCCTGGGGGTACCTGAGGCGGGGAATGAGTCCGTCGTGGCCGATCGAGGCGGAAAGGCAGCTAGAATGCGCCTCCCAGCCAGGAGGCCCCCCGATGACCCAAGCCCCCACTCTGCCCGCCGTGGCGCTGGCCGCCGTGCCGGGACGCCGCCGCGCCACCCTCGACCTGGCCCGCGAGATCGAACAGCGCGGCTTTGCCGGCATCTACTGCGCCAGCTTCGGCGACGGGCTCGGGCTGTGCGAGGCGCTGGCTTTCGCCACCGAGCACATCCGCTTCGGGACCTCCATCGTCAACGTCTACTCGCGCCACGTCTCCGAGTACGCGGCGACCGCCTCGCTGATCCACGAGCTCTCGGGAGGCCGCTTCGTCTTCGGCGTGGGCGTGAGTCACGACGTCATGAACCGGCGCCTGGGCGTGAAGCCGGGCCCGCCGCTGGCCGACATGCGCCAGTTTCTCTCAGAGTTCGCCGCGGTGCCGCGGGTGGGCGAGCTGCCGCCGGTGGTGATCGCCGGCCTGCGCCAGCGCATGGTGCGGCTTGCGGGCGAGCAGGCGGGGGGCGTCGTCTTCGCCAACGTGGCCCGCTCCCACGTGAAGAACACCCTCGCGGTACTGCCCGCCGACCGCGATCCGGCGTTCTTCGTGGGCAACATGATCCCGACCTGCATCCACGACGACCGCGAAGCCGCCGCCGCCGTCAATCGCAAGACGCTGTCGGGCTACGTGCGGCTTCCCAACTACCGCAACTACTGGAAAGAGGCTGGCTACGTCGAGGAGATGGAGGCCGTGGAGAGTGCCCTCGAACGCGGCGACCACGACGCCGTGCCGGGCCTGCTCTCCGACCGCTGGCTGTCGGACACCACCCTCTACGGCACCGTCGCCGAGGTGCGCGACGGCGTCGACGCCTGGCGCGAAGCCGGCGTCGAGACGCCCATCCTGGTGCCGTCCTCGGCCGTCGGCAACCAGCTGCAGGCCTTCCGCGAGCTCTTCGACGCCTACGGCGACTGAGCGGGTATCCTGATCCCATGCCCGAACGAAGCAGCCGTCTCGCCGACACCCTGGCCGAGCTCCACCAGCAGCTCGAGGACACGCACGATCTGGCGCCGGAGGACCGCGAAGAGCTCGAACGGGCCGCCGACGAGATCCGCGAGATCCTCGGTCCCGAAGCCAGCGCCCCGGCCGAGCTCAGCGAGCGCCTCCGCAAGACCGTCCGCCGCTTCGAAGAGACCCACCCCCGCCTGACCGCCGTCGTCGGCCGCGTCATCGACGCCCTCGCCGACATGGGCATCTAACTCCGAGGCCGGGGGCGACCTCTACGGCACGCAGGGGCCGGTGATCCTGGGAGCCAGGGCGGCGCGTTCCCGGCAACCCCGTTCGCCCCAGCACCCCTCACTTCTCACCCGGCTGCGTCGCGAGCTGTCCGCACCCGAATCCCGAAGCCCATCCCCACGCCGATTTCGCCCCGTACGCCACGAGGCCGGGGGCGACCTCTGCGGCGCGCAGGGGCCGGTGATCCTGAGAGCCGCCAGGGCGGCGAGCTCCAGGCGAACTCCATTCGCAGCAACCCCGCAGGAGAAGCAATCCCGCCACGGCCCCGGAGTCGACGAGAGGCGCCCCCGGCCCAGGCGCAACAGCCGCGCCAGATCCCCGAACGAACTCCCACCA